>JADIYI010000009.1:0-361855 GCA_016705365.1 Gammaproteobacteria bacterium
GAGGAATCCTCAGACTGGCCAGCTCGGTGGCGGCGTGCAGTTGCAGCAGCTTGCGTCGCGCCACGCGCTCGATGTTGCTGAAGCGCGGCACCGACTGGCTATGGAACAGCCTCTCGGTGTCGGAACAGGCGAACGCGTGGATCATGGGCGAGCATGTTCCGTGGCACGGAACCTGTCAAGCGGAAAGGGTGGTTCCCTCACTCCCACTCAATTGTCTCGCACGCTCGCAAGCTGCTGCTGCATCAACACTTCTTTCTCGAACCTTGCGATTTTACCGTCAGTCCGACCGACGATTTGCGCCGCTTGAAGGCGTGGCGTGCCGATAGACTACGAACCATCGACTGCAGAATCCTCAAACAGGCACCCCAAACCAGGATCGCCTGATTCTGCTTGCGCTGCGTTGTGCCGCGAACTGGTCTCGAGGTTCGAGACATCTACCGCGCCAGTCAGCAACGCAGATCCAGTTGTCCTCGCGCATGGCCGAACGGAACCTTCAGCGTGTCACTCCAGCCACGCACCCGTCGTCACCACATGAGGCGCGAGATGGGTCACCGGCACTCGAGGTAATCTCAGGCGTCTCGCCCAACCGGGCATAGACCAGCAGTTCGCCGATAACCGCGCCCAGATGCAGGTCCTCGACCGCCCAGTCGACTGAATCGAACGCGACCTTCGCCGTCGAACACCACAACGCTGGGGTTCCTGTAGCTCCATACGCACGCATCGTCAGCGGAATCGAACTGTCGTGCGCCGCCTGATCGATCCCTGACGGGGAAGCGAACCGGTATTCACTCAGGAACGCCCGCAGGGCCTTCGGCCCCATGACGTCGTGGTGCTCGAAGACCGTGTGCAGCCCGATCACCGCGACCCGCTCGCTCGGGAAAATGGCGTTGATGCGTGCCGCTTGCGGCAGGCCGTCGGACACGCACCCCGGGCACAGCATCTGGAACGCATGCAGCACGACAACCTTGCCTCGAAGGCCGGCCAGCGTCACGGGATGAGGGGTATTCAGCCACTCGCTGACTTGCCAGGGCGGTGATGGGGTGTCTGTCTCAACCATGCTTGGCGTCCATACTGGAAGAAGCCCGACGCCTGCGCGCCGGGCTATTTGAACTCGCGAGTGGCTACGCGACGCGGCGCAGCTTCACCGCCGGAAAATCCACGGGGACAGCGAACGCAACGTTCACGTAGTTAGTGAACAAGTTCAGAGCCACGTGTGCGACGATTTCGACGATCGCTTCGTCGCCGAAGCCTGCATCGCGCAAGGCTCGCACGTCGGAGTCACTGACCTTCCCCCGATCATTGACCAGCTTGAGCGCAAAGCGCAGCGCGGCCTGCGTCGCGGCATCGGCAGAGCCTCCGGCCTGGGGCGCTGCATTCTCGGCGGTCGCACCGGCGTTCCGGCCGAGCGCGTGTGCGCGGCCAGGCAGTACTCGCATGCGTTGCGATCGGCCACCGCCACCGCGATCTGCTCGCCGAGCTTTGCCGGGATCACACCGGCACTAAGGGCACCGAACGCGCCCCACATGGACTTGAGCGCGGCCGGGGAGTTGGCGACAGTCCAAAACATGTTGGGCGTGGTACCGAAAGCACCGTGGATCGCATCGAGGAGGGTCTTGCTCTCGGCGCGGGCTTCGCTTCTATCAATCAGAGGTACACGATTCATGTGATTTCCTTGGTTCTCAGGAGAGTCTTGAGGCAATGGGTCGAAGTCGGCAACGGAGCAGAGATCAGAACCTGCCCTCGCGCACATACGGGTAGCTCCACAGGATGGTCTGCATCAGCACGGACTTCACCCAGGCGGCGTGCATCTTCTCGACATCTGCCGGCGAGGCGCCCTTCTTGGCGAGGAACGGCTTGAGCGTCGTCGTGACCGGAATCGTCAGTGCCGACAGATAGCGAAAGTTCACTGACGGCACGCTGTCGGCTTTGTCGGTATGATTCTTCTTTGATTCGTGTGGCGACGGCCGATTTCGTACTGATAGTCCAGCCACGCCTGATCGTAGTTGGCATCGGCTGTGTCGAGTATCCACTGCGCGAATCGCTTCCGGACAGCAGCCAGATATGCCGCGTCAGGTGCCCCGGTCTTGTTGTTCTTGAAGGACGCAACGAGCTCGGGGGTCGATGCCACGAAGCCGTACCAGACATCGAGGATTGCATCCGTCTGATCGGCAAGGATCGCCTTGCTCATGCGCAGGTAGCGGACGTCCTCATCGGTGAAGATCATCGTCTTCTTAAGCGATTCAAGATCCTGCAGGTGTACGGCGCCCTGGCCAATGACTTCTGGCCATGGGTATATCCGGGAACTGCGGGCCCTGTCTGCGCCATTGCCCCGTGGGACACGAAGGCGGACAGGGAGCCCACCAGCACGGTGGCAAGCACTACACGAGTTTTCATGAATGTTCCTCTGGTCGATTGCGGGAGTGGCGGTTCTGCACTTCGGTGCACAGACCCAGTATCCAGCCCGATCCGGACTCCGTGTTATCCTACCGTCGCTGAAACATATCTTTCGTCCATCCGGCAACCTATGCCACGAACTACGCCCGTATCCATAGATCGCCTCTCCGCCCTTCTCGATCGCTTTCGCGTTCGCACCCACCTGTTCCACGCCGGTGCGCTCTGCGGTGTGACTCGCTTCGAGGAAAAGCCCGGGCGCGGGTTCTTGCACGTGCTGCGCCGAGGGGAGCTTGTCGTCACACATCCACGACGCAGCGGCGGCCCTGCCAGGATCAAGGTGAGCGAGCCGACGCTGCTGTTCTACCCGCGCCCGCTTGAACATCAGTTTCGCAACGCGCCGGTTGATGGATCGGACTTCGTATGCGCCACTGTGGATTTCGAGGGTGGCGCCCGACACCCGATCGTTGCCGCGCTACCGCCGGTGCTGGTCGTACCGCTGGCAGCGGTGGACGGTCTTGACCAGACCCTGGCACTGCTTTTCGCCGAGACCGAGCGCTTGCGATGCGGCCAGCGCCTGCTCGCCGACCGCCTGTTCGAGGTTCTGCTGGTGCAGTTGCTGCGCTGGCTGCTGGATCACTCCGGAGCAGTGGGTGCGTCTGGCGGACTGATGAACGGGCTAGCCCACCCAAAGCTTGCACGCGCGCTGACCGCGGTGCACGAAAGGCCATCTGCAGATTGGACGCTGGAGTCGATGGCCAACGTCGCGGGCATGTCACGCAGCGCATTTGCGTTGGCGTTCAAGACGAAGGTCGGCGTGACGCCGGGCGACTATCTCCTGCAATGGCGCATCTCTGTGGCCCAGTCAAGACTCAGGGCTGGCGCATCCGTCAAGGGCGTGAGTGAAGAGCTGGGGTATGCGAGCGCCGCATCATTCTCTCGCGCGTTTTCTCATGCGATTGGCCCATCGCCCAGAAAATGGCTGCAGATGGAGAGGATGAAGCGGTCTGACGGACGTTCTCCTCTCAGGATGCGGACAGACTTCGCTCGAAGGCTTTCGTGCGGCCAGTCCAGACTGCCAGCACCCATGCCTCCGTCCTGTATGCCCATTTGGCGGCGATAGCAGCCGAACGATCACGACTGGAGGCCGCGCGCCTGCTGCGTAAGACTACGCATGGCGCGCACCTCGTGAGCAGCGCTTCAGCGCGTGGGAGTCTGCCCCTTGCCGGGCATGAATGCCCTGAACATGAACCATGCAAACGCGACAACACCCACGCTGAAGACAACGTCGCCCGGCACCTCGCCCAGACCAGCGCCTGCATCAGCGGGCTGTGAATGAACTCTGCCGAACGGGCATAGGCATAGCCGTGTTCGATGCTGGCGTAGGTCTGCAGGACGCCCTGCGGGAGCAGGGGACAGGAAAGTCATCATCGCGATGCCGATGTTGAGTGACCAGAATGCGGTCCCGAGCCATCTCTGGTTCCACAGCGCGACGTCCGTGAGCCCACGCATGCAGTAGAGCGTAAGGCCCAGGCCGAGCATGCCGTACACGCCGAACAGGGCGGCATGGCCATGATTGGCCGTCGTATTCAATCCCTGCATGTAATAGAGCGCGATCGGAGGATTGATGAGAAAGCCGAACAGCCCTGCGCCCACCAGGTTCCAGAACAGGACGGCGGAAAAGAACATGAATGGCCAGTGGTAGGTCCGCTGCCATGCGGCTTCATGTTCCACTTTGTACCTTGCATAGGCCTCAAAGCCGACCACGAGCAACGGCACCACTTCCAGGGCCGAAGCCATCGCGCCGACCGCAATCGCTGATGTCGGAGTGCCGGAGAAGTAGAGGTGATGGAAGGTGCCGAGCACACCGCCGAACAGGAAAATGATCGTCGCGAACAGCACCATCACAGTTGCCGTGCTGGTCCTCAGAATTCCCATGCGGACAAAGAGCAGGGAAATGATGGCGGTGGCGAAGACCTCAAAGATACCTTCGACCCACAGATGCACTACCCACCAGCGCCAGTATTCCATCACGGCAATGTGCGTGTGCTCGCCCCACATTAATCCGGCACCATAAAGCAGGCCGATAGCCAGCGCCGAAACGAGCACCAGGTAGATCAGCGATTTGCTGCCTTTTTCCTGAAGCACCGGCCACAGCGCACGCACCACCAGCGCGACCCAGAGCAGAAGGCCGACAAGCAGGTATATCTGCCAGAAGCGGCCTAGGTCTACATATTCATAGCCCTGATGCCCGAACCAGAAGTTGGCCTTCAGCGTTCCGAACAATCTGTGTACGGCGGCCCACTGGCCGGCGAAGGACCCGACCACGATAACGAGCAGACTGATGAACAGGAAATTGACGCCAAACCGCTGGTATTTGGGATCACGTCCCGCCAGCATGGGCGCAACGTAGAGCCCGGTCGCCAGCCATGCGGTGGCGATCCACAGCACGGCGAGCTGAGTGTGCCAGGTGCGTGTGACGGCGTACGGCAGATATTCGGCGAACGGCAGGCCGTACAGCCCTTGTCCCTCCACCGCATAGTGTGCGGTGACGATGCCGAGCAGCACCTGCGCCACAAATAGTGCGCACACCACCCAGAAGTACTTCGCGGTCGCCCGCATCGAAGGCGTGATGGTCGCACCGCTCAGCACATCCGACGCTGCCATGCCCTTTTCCGGAAGCATGTCGACGCGCCAGACATCGAACTGCTTGGCGTAGTAGGCGATCAGCGCGCCGGCAGCAGCGAGCAGCAGAATCACTGAGGCCAGGCTCCACATCAAGGTGCCGGTGGTTGGCGTGTTTCCAACGAGCGGTTCGTGGGGCCAGTTGCTGGTATAGGTGATGTTCTGACCAGGGCGGTTCGTCGTCGCGCCCCATGCCGTCCAGAAGTAGAACGCTGAAAGCTGCTTGGCTTCCGTAGCCGACAACCGGCCATGGACCGGGAAGGCATAGCTGCGGCGCAGATCGAGCGAGGCTGCGTCATCGCCTACATACAGGCTGACGAAATGCGCCTGCACCTGCTTGATGGCCAACGCGCGCGTGTTGCTCACGGTTATGACGCCCGATGCGGGGTCATAGGTGTTGGCACGCATCTCGTTCTGCAACGCAGCCTTGCTGATGGCATCGGCTTGCGCCGGGGATACGCCTGTCGGAGCATTGGATGACGACAATGCCAGCAGCGCCTGCGCTTCCCGGTGCAACCAGTCAGCGCTCCAGTCTGGAGCCAGGTAGCTGCCATGGCCCCAGATCGACCCTTGTTCCATGCCACCGATCGACTGCCAGACATTCTGCCCAGTCTCGATATCGGCGCGAGTGAACAAGGTCTCGCCATTCTTCGCTGTCACCGCTTCAGGGATGGGTGGCGCCAGCTGGTAGATCTGCCGCCCCATCAGCAGCAGAACGCCAAACATGACGAACATGCCCACCGCCAGAACTGTCCACAGCCGCTTCACGCTGAATGTGGTTGCGTATTCCTGCATGACCCTGCCCCCTGGTTCTGAGGAGTCGGCGGTTGTCGCCAACGTCGCCAAAGTTGATGCTTATTAAAGATGTATATGCTATACCTCTTTTATGAGGTTGTCCGTTCAATCCGACTATGCCTTGCGAACATTGATGTTCCTGGCAGCACGGGACGGCCATCATTCGATCGCCGAGATTGCCCGCGCCTACGGCATCTCGAAGAACCACCTGATGAAAGTGGCGCAGCGGCTGACGGCCGAGGGATTCGTCGAAAGCGTGCGCGGCCGGGGCGGCGGACTGAAACTCGCGCGATCCGCTTCTGTGCTGAACGTCGGATCAGTATTTCGCGCCATGGAAGATACCGGGTCGTTCGTGGAATGCTTCGACGCAGCGACCAACACCTGCGTCGTGACACCGGCCTGTGGTTTGCGGCATGCCTTGTCAGGCGCACTGGAAGCCTTCGCGCGGCATCTTGATCAGTTCACGATTGCCGATCTTGTCCCAGATATTGAGGGCTATGCCCGCCTATTGGGGCGGCGAAAAACCAACGTCTCGAAGTACCGGCCAATGGGTACTACATGAGCAGCACACAGCCGGAAGCCGAGAGGCGAACCCGGATCGTTGAGCAACTCCAGGCTGACACTGGCATTGACGAGGTGATGATCGAGAAGCTGGTGCATGCGTTCTATGCCCGGGTGCGCTGCGACGAACTGATTGGCCCAATATTCGCGGCACGCATCTCGGAATGGGACCACCACCTGCAGCGCCTGTGTCAATTCTGGTCGTCGGTAGTCCTGATGAGTGGGCGCTACCATGGATCGCCCATGCAGAAGCATCTGGCGCTGCCAGTCGAGGCGGCGCACTTTGATCGCTGGCTTCAGCTATTCAGGCAGACGGCCCGCGAAGTCTGCACCCCGAAGGCCGCAGCCGTCTTCGTTGAGCGTGCCGAGCGCATTGCCCGCAGCATCGAGATGGGGGTTGCCAGCAGTCGTGGCGTGCTGCTTGCCAGCGGTCAGCGCCTGGTACACGCGACGCCGGAGGCATGATTGTGAACAATTTACTTCCCGCTGGACTCACTGCCTACAAGCAGACGCCGATTTTCGATCAGGACAGCCTGCCGGCAGGTCTGCGCCGCGAGCACCGCACCAAAGCCGGTGTCTGGGCGCTCATACACGTAGTTGAGGGCAGCCTGCTCTACCGCATTCTGGAACCGCCCAGCGAACAGGTTTTGCTGGTCGGCGTGCCAGGCATCGTCAGTCCCGAGCAGCCTCACGAAGTCTCGCCACTCGGTCCGATGAGGATGTTCGTGGAGTTTTACTCGGCGGGAAGAGTTGAGCGCGAGCCGCATACCAGTCAGGTCCTATGACCGCCGCTACATCCCGATAGCCGCCCTCCATCGCCCTTAGAGCCTGGCGGATGGTTTATGAAGCAAGGCTTTGAGTCACCATAAGTGAGCATTTCGGACCAATCTCAAACCACCTGCGCGGCGTGAAGCCAGTTCCCGGAAGTTTCACAACCGACCTCAGGCTTGTCGCCCTCGATACCCCGTAGTTGGCGCCGCCCGGCCGACGGATCGACGCCGGCCGCGAGCAACCGCCGCGCCGCCCGATGGCGAGACTGAGCGCGTGTGAATGGGACGTCCGGATAGGTCCCAAGGGAAAGCGACTTGCGCTTGCCGCCGTATCGGCACTTGATGCAGTTGCATGCCGATAGATCGCGAAACATCGCCACCAAAGCCACCGCCTTCCGTCCCGTATCCGTTGACTGAACCACACGATCTCCCGATCAAGATGTCGCGAGGCCTGCGTAATGTCATTTCTGCTCCCTTCACTCGAATGGCCTCCCCTCGCCAACTTCCTCATGGGTCACGCCGTCGCGGATGTGATAGATCCGCTTGAACGTCGGAATGATCTTCTCGTCGTGGGTGACGACGATGATGGCGGTCTCGAACTGACGCGCCATTTCATTGAGGATGCGGATGACGACCATGGCGCGCTCGCTATCGAGTGGCGCCGTAGGCTCGTCGGCCAGAATCACCGGCGGGCGATTCACCAAGCCACGCGCGATAGCCACACGCTGCTGCTCTCCTCCGGAAAGCTGCGCGGGCATGGCCCGAGCCCGGTGCTGCACATCCAGCGCCGTGAGCAGCGCCAAGGCCTGCTGGCGCGACTCCGCATTGGCGACGCCTGCGAGCATCGGCAGCAGCGCCACGTTGTCGGTGACGTCGAGAAACGGGATCAGGTAGGGCGCCTGAAAGACAAAGCCAATCTTGTCGCGCCGCAAAGCGCGCAGGTCACGCACCTTCCAGCCGTTGTCATAGATCGTCTCATCGCCAAGCGTCATGCGACCCGCGGTCGGATCGATCACCGCGCCCAGACACTTGAGGAGCGTGCTCTTGCCGGAGCCCGACGGGCCGATCAATCCGACCACTTCGCCCGGAGCAACGACCATGTTCACATCTTTCAGGGCATCCACGGCCGTGTCACCCTGACCGTATCGTTTCCGCAAGCCCTCGATGCGAATGCCTTTGCCGCTCATTTCAACCCCCGATGGCCTCGGCGGGATCGACCTTCAGCGCCATGCGAATGGCAACCAGGCTGGCGAGCACGCAGATCAAGAGCACGGCGAAGAACCCCGCTATTGAGTCGGTCGGGATCAGCAGCACGTACTTGGGGAAGAGTGGCGCGGCGAAGGTTGCGGTGATCTTGCCGACGACAAACCCGATGACACCGAGTGCCAACGCCTGCTGCATGATCATTGCGGCGATCGTCCGGTTGCGCGTTCCGATCAGCTTCAACACCGCGATCTCGCGGATCTTGTCCATGGTCAGCGTGTAGATGATGAACGCGACTATCGCGGCGCTGACGACCGCCAGGATCACCAAGAACATGCTGATCTGCTTTGCAGACGTCGCGATCAGCTTGCCGACCAGAATGCCTTCCATCTGCGCGCGCGTGTAGACGGTCAGCCGCTTCCAGCGCCGGATGGAGTCCGCCACGTCGTCGGGCGCATGACCCGGCTTGAGCCCGACCAGCACCGCGTTGACGAACGAGTTCGTGCTCTGGGAAGCGAGCACGGATTCCAGCAGACCGGGGACGCCGGGTCGATTGAAGGCCGGATTGGCTTCGGTGCGACGCCGGCTTTGCCAGATCGCATCGTTGTCCTTCAGGAACTGCGCTTCCTGGGCGTCCTTGAGTGGAATGAACACCATAGGGTCGCCGCTGGATGAGACCATGCGGCGCGTCAGCCCCACGACCAGATAGAGATTGCGGCGAATGGCAATGCGATCGCCGAGTTTGAAGCCGGCGGCGATATCCACGACGGCCTCGTAGTGACCACGCGTGATCTGGCGTCCGGCGACGAGATACGGCGGCCATCCCGGCGTGGCACCCAACGCGCCGGGAGCAATGCCGACCACCATGGTGCGCACATCCGCCTCGCCCTTTCGCACCTGCATGGTCAGGTAGGTCACGTTCGCCGCCTGCGAGACTCCGGGCATCGCCAGGATGGTGCGATAGGTGTCGTCGTTGAGGCTCGACGGCTCGGCATAGGGACCCAGCGTGTCCCGCTGCACGACCCAGAGATCGGCGCCACTGTTGTCGAGCAGCGCCCTGCCGTCATCCACCATACCCCGATAAACGCCGGCCATGATCAGCGTGACGCCGATCAGCAGGCCGAGACCGAATCCAGTGAAGACAAATTTTCCCCAGGCATGGAGAATGTCGCGGCCGGCCAGGCTGATCACTCCGCGACTCCGGCGATTTGATCGACCACCTTGACGCGGCTTCGGCCCGTCAGGGCTTTCTCACTGTAGGTTACGATCTGATCACCGGTACGTAGGCCCTCGCGCACTTGCACGAAGCCATCGAGATCGGACGCACCGACAACGACCGGCGAGAAGCGCAGCGCGCCGTCCACGAGCTGCCAGACACCGACCTTGCCGCCTTCACGTCGGACGGCGGCGTTCGGAATTACCGGCGAGGCCGGGAGCGCCGGCAGGTCGACGGTGACTTCGGTCAGTTCACCCAACGGCGGGATCGGGTCCGGCAGGTCATCGAACGTCGCCTTGGCGAGCGTCTCCTCGGTGATCGCATCGGCCTTGGGCTCCACACGCAGCACGTGTCCTTGTACGCTCGCGCCAGCGCGCGACCGCAATGCGATCCGCGCCGGCAGTCCTGCGGCCAAACCCGCCGCACTGATCTGATCGAAGCGTATGTTGATCCACAGGCTCTTCGGATCGATGACTTCCACGACCGCCTGGCCGGCGACGATGGTCGTGCCCGGGTCGGCATTGCGCGCGACGACGACCGCGTCCACAGGTGAGATTAGGCGCAGATTGCTCCGTTGCGCGACCAGTCCTTCACGGTCCGCGCGTGCCCGATCCACATCTTCCCTGGCCGCGGACAACGCAGCATTGGCGATCTGCAGCTCCTGTCGCTTGGTCGTGACCAATTCCTCGCTGACCGTGTGGACGGTGAACAACTGCTCGTACCGGCGCGCCTGGGCCTGTGCGTAGACTTGTCGTGCTTCCGCCTCGCTCAGCGCCGCTTCTGCACGCTTGAATGCCGAGCCCTGCGATCGAACGCGATCATCCAGATCAACGGGCTCCATCTCGCCAAGCACCTGACCTGCCCTGACCTGATCACCCACATGAACATCCAGGCGTCTGACACGCCCGGCAAAGGTGGGTCCGATCTGGTAGGTGTAGCGAGCCTCGACGGTGCCGATACCGAACAACGCGGGCGTGATTGCTCGAGACTCAACGTTCGTGACGGTCACGGCCACCGGCGCCAGCGGGCCAGATCGAAGCCCAACGTAGATGAAGAGTGCGAGGAGCGGAACGATCACGGCGATGAGCGCCAGCGTGCGACGCTGCAGCGGCAGGCCTTTCATGGCGTCCCCCGAATCCCACGCAGGTAGATCTCAAAGACGCGTGGCGCGTCGCGTCGGATGCGGGCGACATCGCCTGCCAGGAGCGACTGCATGACCAAGCCCTGGATCGTGCCAATGAATAAGATGGCAGCAGCCTCGCTGTCGAGAGCGATATTCAACTCCCCCTTTGCCTTGCCTGCTTCGACCAGCTCTTGCAGCCGTTGTCCGTACTTCTGGACAAGCGTTCGTGCCAAGCGCTTGGCACCCGACTTCTCTGCGCGCTGCAACTCTCCAAACATGATCCGCGGCACGCCGGGGTGTTCGACCACGAAATCCACGTGCGTCATGAAGATTGCCTCCAGTGCGGCGACCGGAGACCTTGCGGATTCGGCGGCTTGGTTCACCCGGGAAAGCAGACGTTCCGCCACCCATTCCATGACGGCCTGCAGGATCGCGTCCTTGGTGGGGAAGTGACGAAACAGCGCGCCATGGGTCAAGCCCATGCGCGTGGCAATGGACGCAGTGGTGATGTCGTTGGGATTCTGCTCGGCCGCCAACTGAACGACGGCTTCGACCGTCACGGCGCGCCGCTCATCTGCGGGCAGGGGCTTTGCACGGCTGGGCATCGTCGTCATCGCCTCTAGTGAGTAAGTGCTTACTAGCTTATCACACAGACGGTTCGCAACGAGTAAGGACTTCCCCGGGCATGAGGTCAGCCCCCCCCCTACCCCTGCTCACCGCCGCCATTTCAGTCACTCACGGTGACTATTCCGGACGATCCGCAAACCGCTCACCCCGCCTGACGCCAGAGCCCGGGAGTTACGGCGGCTACCGCACTGCCGTCGCCGTCCATCAACCGCAGTTCGCGCCGCCGGAGCGACGGATCGATACCCCCTGCGAGCAACCGTCGGGCAGCCCGATGTCGCGCCTGCGCCCGGGCGACAGGGACGTCCGGATAGGTCCCGAGGGAAAGCGTCTTGCGCTTGCCGGCGTACCGATAGTGGTAGTGCCAGTACCGCCCACCCTGGGGCCGAACGAGCAGATACAGATTTCCGCCGAAGGAGATCTTGCGCGGGTATCGAACCTGCCCGTCGATCCGCGGACGCTCACGCGGCCATTCCAGGCCAGTGCGTGAGTTCTGGTGCATTGGCGAACATTGCTCGCCGCCTGCACCGTGAGGCACGGCGGAACCCGCCAGAGCCGCGGTCCACGAGTCCTTGAGAGAACGGGTCCGTCCATTCGCTCCGCTGTGCACCGAATACTGCTGCTTGCGAATCCGATGGGCGAGTTCAATGCCGGCGAGCGTGGTCGCGGCCGAGCGGAAACTCTTCAGTCCCAGCATGGGCGCGCAGCGTTGCTTGATGGCGCGATGGTCCTGCTCGACCACGTTGTTGAGATAGCGGCGCGCCCTGACCTCCACGTCTCGCCAGCGGAGATCTTCTGCCGCCAGCAAGCGCAATCCGCGGTGCGTGGCGCTGTTGCCGTCGACGTTGATCTTCTTCGGCCATGGCACGCCCTCCTGGCTGACTGCCATGCGGAAAAACGCCTGCGCCGCCTCCATGGTGCGATCACTGCAGAGCAACGACGCTACCGACTTTCCGCGCCGATCCACCGCGCGATACAGGTAGTGCCGCCCGCCCCGGACCGAAACTGCCGTCTCATCCATGCGCCAGGACGATCCCGGCGATCGCGCGAACCGCGACCAACGCCGTTCGTACTCGGGCACGTAGCGCAACACCCAGCGCATGATCGTCGTGTGGGACACGACGATCCCCTGCTCCGCCATCATCGCGACCAGATCGCGATAGCTCAGCCTGTAGGTGATGTACCAGCGCACGCAGGTTTCGATGGTCTCGGCGGAGAAGCGACGGCCGCTGTAGATAGGGTCGCGCGCAGTACGTCTGGCCATCCGGTCCGTCCTCTAAATGGGAGGCGAATTCTAGGGCCCGGACGCCAATGCACCAGAACCCAGATTGACCGTCAATACATTCCGCTTACAGAAGGCGGCCGGCGATAGATGGCGAAAGACAATCGCCCTACTAGAACTTCAGAGCTGCCGATCCGCGTCCTTCGCGGAGCCCTATTTTCAGCCATCGCCAAGACATCACCAACCTTGGCACACCCCACCGGCAACAACCGTCGCTGTAGTTGCAGGCGTTGTAGTTGATCTTCGTCAATCCCAAGCAAGCCGGACCGGGCCGGGAGGTTCGGGGCATCGGCCCGGTGCGGAGCAGAGCAAGGTACACGGGTCAAGGGGTCCGGGGGTCCGGGTCCGCACCAGGCGGCGCGGCACCTACCCGCGTGTCCACGGGTAGGCGTTTCCGGCGCCAGGATCACGGGGTCCCGCGCATGACCGGGTAATCGCCGTTCCGAAACAGCTTCATGTCGCCGTTCGTGGTCTGAATCCTGACGCCCACCACGTTGGTCTCCGGCGGCGCGGCTTCCGTGAACGCCTGCCACTCCTCGTCATTGAAATTGGTTCGCCCGTGGATGAAGAACTCTTGCGGCGGCGTACCGTGCTTCTCGGTAAAGGTCTCAAGCACTTTGGCGATTAGCCCTTTTGCTTCTGCCGACTTCAGGTGGAACTCCCATTCGCCAGTCTTCCACGGCCCATTCGCTCCCCGAAACACGACACCGTCGCCTTCATTCAGAAACATCTGTGCCGCGCAGCAAGCGTGTTGCTTCATCATTCGGAATCAGCTTGAACACGAGTCCGATGTAGCAGACGCCTGGCCGGACGGCCGCCAACTTCCAAGGCGGATCAGGTTGCGTCTTGTAGTACAAGCCCGTCGACAAGTTCCACGCCACGCTGGCAGGTTCCTGCAATCGCCGCTTTGGATATCCGGCCTTGTTCAGGAATGCCTCAGGGGCCAGGGTCGTCTCACGGACCAATTGGGATGTATGTCCGAGCCTCAGCAACCTCGCCTTCACCTGTCGGTGAAAGTCAGGAACGTCATCAAAGATCTCCTCGTCAGTCTGGTCGATGACTCCAGCAAAGAGCGGAATATCCGTCTTGTCTCGCTGCGACTTCGCGAACTCGCCAGGATTCAACTCAAGACCGATCCGCCGCGCCAGTGGTTTGCAGCGCTCAAAGACAATCTCCGGAAGAACGAATATCCAGATGTCCACCCGGCGCTCCTCGTTCCGGTCGAAACGCTCAATCTCTCGGACAAAGAGATCCACCGCCTTGCGTACCGCCTCATGTTGGTTGACGGTTCGGGTTGCCTCATCCAAAGCGTCGAGGTCGATGGTTCGTTCCACGAACTCACCGGACCCAGCATCAGGCCAAATGCTTCCTCGATGCCAGGGAAATTGGACAAGTGAAGCCGATGCTCCTTGTCCATCTTGCCTTTGGGGGAATGGAGATGAAACCACCAAGCCTGATGGCCCAACCCGAAAATAGGTCAATCCTTCCTTCGTTCCAAGGACGCCAACCGAAATCTCCTTTGAGCGTACCGGGCCGTTGTGCGGACCGTAGAGGAAAAGGCCATCCTTAGGGTGATCAGAAACCTGTCGATGCCCGAATGCTAGATCCGGCTCCGGCACGTAGATCACTTCCATCTGCTTGCCCACGCGCTCACTGCTCATCCCCAAGCGCGCCGCCCCGAGCGTGGAATCATCCTGCTCCTCGACATCCCTCCTCCAAGGCGTCCGGCAACTCCGTTGTGACGGGAGCTGTGACTCGATCGGCCTCGCGGCCAAGCTGAACCAAACTCCTCTAGCCAGGGGTACTTCAATCGTGGTCTTGCCAAGTGACAGGACTTGAAGGAATGCCATCAAGCGGCCGTGCCACGCCTTGTTTCGCCATCCCTTACAGACGCTACGCCGAAGGCTGTGCTGCTTGTCCTTGTCAAAGACATCGCCTGCCTTTTGGCTGGCGAGCGTCGAGAACAGTACCCTTGCTTTGAATCGCAGGTGCGGCTCAGGCCACAGGCTTGGAATCACCGTCACTCCGTACTGCCAGACTCTGCCTGCGGCCGTATTGCACAACATCGACGCGCGGCGGCGACTTCCATTGCTCCATGCGATGAACTTGCCAATGGGCACGGTCTCGTCGGTGACGTGAAATCCGATTTGCCTAGACGAGTACTCGTATGGACGTAGTCCCTGGCAGCACAGAAACCGTTCCACGCCCGACGCAGCATCGAGACCAGCAAGCGCTCCGCCTCCTTGGCATGGATACGAGCATCACCGCTGCCCTCTCCAGGAATTTCCGCCATCGGAATCTCCACGCGGACAAAGAAGCGCCCCAACTGAGCAAACCGCTCGTTGACTTCCTCAGCCGATGCGAAGGTGAAGAATCCGTGCTGAAAGGGCTCCACTGGAAAGGGTGCATCCATACAAGCCTTTGCCAGCACGTCTATGTCCATGGCACCCGAAGGCTGGAAGTAACGGATGAACGGGGGAAACGACTCAATCCGCACCCAGTTGCTCGTCAACACCTCGGGTGCCGATTGAACTCGGATGGCGAGGCGATTCTTGTAGGCCTCCCAACTCGCGTTAATCGCGGCCGTGGGACTTCGCGGGACCCCTGCCGCTCAGGGCCTCAAGCAGCTCCCGCAATCCTTGCCCAGCTTCCGACGGGGTCGATCCGCTGCAACTCGCCGATTCCGAAGAGCTTATGTGCAGCGAGTCGCAGGGGAATGATGAACTTGTCATCCCCCGTTGCTCTGACGACATCCTTACCGATACCGATCTCCTCCTGGACTCCTCTTTGTTCAAAGTGACATCGCGACAGCACAGAAGCATCTTGACGGCACGATCCTGAAGCGTGTTCGTGAGTGTCTTCCGCCACCTCTCACCTGGCTCCAGGCTCAGAATGTCTGCGAATACCGAATAGCCAGCCGCCTCCAAGCGCGGAGCAATCCAGAGTACGAACTCGTCATCCTCCGGAGTCGCTTTGCTGATGAAGAGGACATCTCTTCCAGGCGATGGATGCGATTCGTCTGCGCTCATCTCGGGCAGTTCATTCGAAATCCGAATTCTTAAACTTTAGGACTTTGCTGTTTTCTTTCACGGTTCGTTGCAGACCCGCGTCGAATCCGGCTCCCGACTCCGCCTGAATCTCCACCGATATCTTCACCGCCACCCCTGTCCGAGTCGTGAAGTTCTGAACTATTTCGTCAACGACGTCCGCAAACTGCTTCTTTGCCAGAATCGGGTCGAGGTCAACGGTCCCATAGAACTGCGTCTTGGTTGGCTCACTCGACGGGCCTGCCGGAATCCCGCCAGATCCACCCTTCCCTTCAAGAATTGCACCGACCGGCGCAGGCCCATCGCCCGTCCATGTGCCCGGTGCCTTTGCGCGGGAAGCGTCTTCAGCGGCGCGAAGGTTCTCCAGATCGCGGCGGTCGCGGGCTCGATGAGCAGCAGCGACGAATCGAGTATGGGCGTCGTAGACTTTCCGTAGATGAAGCCGAGATACTTCTCTTGCTCCTTGCCCTGAGCGAAAGCAAAGAAGTCGCGACTCTCTGCGCCTGCCGCCAATGTCCGCTGGAAGACGTTGTCGTCCTTCAACCGCGGCAGCATAGCTGCTGACAGCTCTGCTGCCAAACGTTGAGCGCGCTGACCTCCTTAGCGTCGTCCTTCCAGAACCAGTCCTTTAGCACCTTGGCAAGATGGATCGGCGCCCACTCGGTGATAAGCAGCTCGCTTTCCTTGAGCACGCGCTCGATTTCCTGTGACCAGTTCTGCGCGCCCGGGTTGACCTGGAAGTGCTCCCACCGCAGCTCGGACAAGCCCTTGCCGGGTCGGGCCTCCTGCATTGGTGCCACGATCCACTTGTAGGTCTCGCGGATCATTCGGCGCACGGTCTCCTCAGCTTGCTCCAGGCTGGCGTTCGCCTGCTTAGCCATCAAGTTGTCGAGAACGATGCGGTTGTCCTTGTAGTCGGCGACGATGCTGCGCCAGGCTAAGAACGAGCGGACATGGTCCTTCAGCCGGCTGACGCTGTCGTAGTCGGCCGCCAAGAAGATCAAGCGGTTCTGTTTGATCCGTGGCTGCTCGCCGCGCTTCTTCAGGATCTCAGCGGCGCGGTCAAT
Organism: Gammaproteobacteria bacterium; assembly: GCA_016705365.1. Taxonomy (NCBI): domain Bacteria; kingdom Pseudomonadati; phylum Pseudomonadota; class Gammaproteobacteria; species Gammaproteobacteria bacterium. The sequence continues at coordinate 16,765 of JADIYI010000009.1, forward strand.
GGCCAGACTCTGACCACTCTTGCTGAACGCCGCGTCGGGAGGCAGCACCACCAGACGCAACGCCCAGTCGTCGGGCACGTCGCCGCTGTCCGTGAATACATGAGTGCCACCGAACACACCGCTAGCGAAGCCGCGCTGCACGCGCTCGCGTACGGTCGGGAACACATCCTCCTTGTCTTGGAAACGGCGCTTGCGCTCCTCCATCTCGCGCCGCAGGTTGGGCCGCGTATCGAGCCAAAAGCGGTTGTTGGCATGGTTGAGATAGTGGAGGCGCTCACCAAGACGTCGCAGGGCGTCCTTGAATAGTCCGATCTGTTGGCCAGGTTGAATGATGCCGAGAATTACGCGCTCGAGCTCCAGACCGCGCACGAGTTGGTTCGTGGTGCTGGGGCGCTGCCGAGAACACCGACCACGCCGCGCGGCAGGCCTGTACGCTCCCAAAGCGCGTGTCCTTGTTCTCGATCTCGGTGGTCTCAGCGCGCTCTCCGTCCACGTCGCGCTCCAGTACTGGGTCCCATCCAGGAGGCAGGTAGTAAATGACCTCGTTACGCACGTCCGCGTCGTATAGCGGTAGGCTGCCCGGCATGATCAGCGGGTCATTGTTGCCGTCCTTCCACAGGCGATGGATGACCTTGGCCATAAGCTTCAGCACCCCGCGCGTGCGTTGAAAGCTGTCCAGCGTGGACCAGTCCTCGTAGAGCCGATCGAACACCTCGGGGTGGATGGGGTAGGCGTGGACCAGACGATCGAAGTAGCGGCTTTCCTGCGTCTCCTGCGGGAAGTCGTCGCGGTTTGCGGTGTAGAAGTCCGCGAAGGCACGACACACCGACTCCATCGCCAGCTTGTCGTTGATCGACGCGAACAGGCGCCGCCGAACGATCTCGAAGGCTTCCTCGGTGGCTACCGGCTTCCACAACGCCTGCACCCGCCCGAAATAGTGCGCTAGCGCTTCCAGCGCCTTGACGCCGCGCTGACTACCCGCTTCCTTATCCGACTCGCAGGCAGCGACGCCAGCAGCACTGCCGTCGGAACAGCCTTCAGTGCCTCTGTCAGCGCCTGCACGAACGACAGGTTGGAATCGAACGTGCCCCACTGGGAGGGCCTGCCCTCTTCGAACTGCCGCACATAGGCAACCAACTCGTAGATCAGGATCACGCACGGCGCGCATCGCGCCAGAAGCGTTGCCAGCACCGCCTTGCCCGGTGACGTTCCCGACGTGTCGGCATCAGCCACCAAGGCGTAGCCTTCCGCGCCGCCGAGTTGCCAGGCTAGATCGCCCCACAGCGTGCGAACCACTTGCGCATCGCGCTTGATGGGTTGGTTGGGCGACGACTTGATGCCGTCGAGCACGGCGATGCGAGCGCGTGGCAGTTCCGTGATCTCCGCTGAGTCCAGGATAGCCGCGACGCCCTGCAGGTCGCTGGCCGGAACCTCGCCCTTGGCCAAGTGATAGACCGCAAGCATCGTGTGGGTCTTGCCCCACCAAACGCGGTCTGCAACTGTATGACGGGGTCGCCGCCCTTGCCGCATAGGCGTTTGACCACCGAGTCGAGGCAGCAGGCGCATGCCCTCAGTAATGAAAGTGCGCTGAAAGAACAGCTCGGCGTTCTGGTATTCGGGTGCGGCCGAGCCTTGATGAACTCTCGAGATATCGGCCGCGAACTCAGCCTGTTGGAACGACCCCTTGAGAACATCCTCGTGAGGAATAGCGACTTCACGCCAAGGTTTAAGCGCCATGCTCTTCTTCCCCCTCGCCTAGACTTCTAACTGCGTTTGCGAACCGAAATGACCCTTCACGCGCGAGGCAGCCTCGACGTTGACCCAAGACGTGATCAGTTCGTTGTACGCCTCTAGCGTCGTCCGCCCAACCCTTGCGCTCGCATAGGTGCAGAGGCGATAGGCAAGGAGCGGATTTGGTCCGCGCGGGCCGGCATGCCGGCCAATAGCTCACCTGCCATAGGTTTCGCCGACCCAACTGCAGCGCTCGAATCATTGGTGCAGGGCTTCCCCAAATTGGCGTGTTGTTATCGCTCTCTGGACGCCAATCTGCGGGGTATTCCGCCGGCTTGAATAGGCGCACGCTCCCTGCACCGGACTTAACCACTCCCGAAGCGGCTACCGCTTGGACGCTGGTTCCCTTCGCGCGAGCCAGCACGTCGGCTTGCCCAAAATCACCGCCTACCCAACCTTGCTCGTCGAACCAGGCTAGGCAGAACCGAGTGTCGGCATCGAAGTCGTCCGCGCCTTCTGTCAAGGTCTTGTTGATTAGAGTTAGTGCCGTATGGACGGACATCGGAGTGCCATCCGCCTCCAGCACCGCCGAATACTTCGAGAACACCGCCATGCCTGGGCCAATCACTGCTTGCGCAAGATCGACTGGAGCTACGGGCGAAGCGCCCTCGACTCCACCGATCATTTCATCAAGCGCTTCCGCGAGGTGCTCCTTGAGCTCCCGCTGGAAGTCTCTGCGAGTGGTGCTTCTCGCGTCGGAGTCTCGTTTGCGACATACAAGAACGATCGACGATGCCAATGCGTTTGCACCGATAGCACGGCCTCGGCTACCGCGCTCCGTCCGAACTGGCCAAGTTCCAGTAATGACAAAGTTGGCGTTGATCACGGACTCCAAAAAAGCTCTCCCAGCCCGACGACGCTGTGCCGCGTGCTCCCGTATCGCTTTGCTTGAACGCGTAGTAGATCGTCACCGGCACTGTGTCATTCGCTTTGGCATGAATCTGGCAAAGCGCCTGAGTCATTCCGTCCGTGAAGTGGCGCATAGCGTCTTCGATCTTCGCGTAGAGGCTATGCGATGCAACTAACTCGTCTTCCTTTGGGGTCTGCCTGTAGCGAAGATCGCTGGAAACACATCGCGCAGACAGACTCGCATCCAGATATAGAAGAAGTCTGATAAGTTCGAATATGGAACGTTGTCGTAGTAAGGAGGGTCGGTGGAAACTACGGTCTGGTTCTCTGTAGGAACAGTTCCTCTTGCAGCGTCGAGCTGGAACGCATGGCCAGGCGCATTTGCGGGCAACAGATCGATAACACGCGCGATCCAGCCTAACGCACTGATCCACGACCCTCCGCCATCAGAGAGCGGATTGTTTTCACCGTAGTCCCAAACTATGGGTAATGCGTGCATGGTGAACGCGTTTTTTACGAACTCCCCGCCCGACTCCCATGACGTCAAAGTGTTCCAATAGTCGGCTGCACGGCCAATGCCGCAGGCGAGATAAACGGAGATGGCTTCCGCGTACGCCGTCGCTCCTGATCCGCCATCGCGGAGTGCAATTCCGTCATCTGAGAGACCGGCTCGAATTGCATCGAGCTTTACTACCTCGCGGGACTCGATCACAAGGGACGAGAACGTGCTTAGAGCCAACTGCTGCCGAAGATTGAACAGGCTTGCAAAAGTCTTCATGCCGTAGACCACTACGTTGGTGCATCCCGCCCAATGAAGGATCTCAGCTTCCGGGGCGGTCGGAACCAGTCCGGAAAAGTCTGGCGGCACGACGTCGCTGGCCGGGATGTACGCCTTACCTTTCGGCGTCTTAACGACAACAGCCATAAGCCGCTGCCCCATTCGACCGGCGATGCCCTCAGTTCGCCGTCACGCGCAGAAAGCTGAAAAGACTTCGCAAGCGGTACGTGACATCCTCTTGCCGCCGGGTTCGGGCTTGCCACGGTACGACACCAAAGCCACGTAACTACGGTGCCTTTTCCGCCGCCGAGTCGGCGAGGCAAGTCCACCTGTGGGTATTGCGAGGCAAGTCGTTCGACTGCGTGCTTCCATACCCAATGGCCATAGCGTCTAAGGTCTTCGGAAAGTCCCCTCGCACCAGTCCAGCTCTCATCTAAGCGCGCCTGCTTGGCCGCATACTCCGCTGGCCCTACTGGCGGTAGGTTCCTAAACCTAGGGGGTATTTCCAGCATCGCTTTGTTGAGCACCACTGGACTGGGTTCAGGTCAGTGGCGTAGGTCTCAAAACCCAAGCGCTGCGCCTCAAGGAAGAAGGAACCGCCTCCCGCGAACGGATCTGGAAGACCGGTAGAAGATCAGGATCGACCCAGGCAGTCCGGCATTGAGTTCGCAAGTTTCTCTCCAAGACTTTCGAATTTCTTCGCGAGCTCGATCGAGGACTTCCTGGTTTTCAGTGTTCTCCCATTTCACTAGGTCTCGGATGATGTTGAAGAGGCGTTCGCGCTCCAACTTCGCCTTCTCTTTGTTTACGCCCCTGCCGAGGTGCCGTTCAAATCCTGGATCGTTAACCATTTGGGCAAAAAGAATTGCCCGAGCGGCAGCCAGTGGTCGGCGAGCGAACCAAAGATGAAGGGTCGACGGATGACCATGGCGGATGGACTTTTCCTTCGAAGACGCGATATTGATGTCGTCGAGGGGCAGCGCGACCTCGATCAGTTTCTTGGGAGCCTTAATGGTCGCCATGTGTTCTTGTTCCCTTAGGCCGGCTGCTTCGCGCGGGCGAGCAACTGATCGAGATCGAGGTTGATGCTGGTCACGGCCCAGTCGGGCTCCTGGGTGAAGGGCTGCCGCACGTAGAACGGCCCTTCATGCTGTTCACCTTCCACTATCACGATGGCCAGGATGAACTTGTCGGTCTGGTTGAGCCCGTAAAGGATCTCGTTGCGCGTGACCGTGATCGTGGTCTGGCCCTTGGCGCGGCCCTTGACCTCGATGTGCCGCGACAGTGGCAGCTTGCCGTCCAGCGCCTTGGGCAGGCTGGTGATGTCCCAGCCGCACTTCTCAGCCGACACATCGATGACGTCGTGTCCCAGCGCGCGCTCGGCGTTCATTACGGCGCGCATGGCGATATGCTCGACGCGGGCCCGCGCGGCGGCGTCGGCCGTCCATCCCGGTTGGCCTTTGCGTTGCAGAAGCAGGCCCGCGGGGATGACCAGCGAGCCGCCCAGGATCACAGGCGTAGCGGAAATGACGTGGCGCATGGCCAGCAGCTCCTTTCGCGCGACTCGCGGCGGGCGGTGAGGTCATCAATAGTGCGGCGGACGTTCTCCAGCGTCAGGCGCACGTCCTTGCCGGCCGCGATGTCGTCCTGCAGCTTGATGTAGCGGTCGGACCAGAAGTTGATCTCCCTGACCAGGCGCTCGTGGACGGCGGCCAGCGTCTTGTCCACGGTCTTCTCGCGACGGGTACGGACTTCTTCGAAGTGCTCGGGCACGAGGTGCGTCGAAGCATGGGCCAGCGCGACCTGCTCCAGGTCCTTGGCGATCCAGGGTGCGGCCAGCACATCCTCGATCAGCGCCAGATCGGCAGGCGCCAATGGTTCCAGGTCCAGGTGCGGCGCCCAGCCGGCGTTGATGGCGTTGCCCTTGGGGTCGATTTCGACGAACTGCATGCGGCGTGACACCACTGCGTCGGTCGGCGCCTTCCTTCACCGCGTGGTCGATGATGAACATCACCTTCGGGGTCAGGCCCATGTCTGCGGGGTCGACCAGCACGGCACCCTGCTTGAGCTTGTTGCGGTGCTGCTTCGAGCACCAGGTCGGTCACCGACTGCATCAGCGGGTGGGCCGGGGTGCAGCAGGCTGGCCATCGGCGCGCCGACACGATCCAGCACGCGGACGTACTGCTTCTCGAAGCACACGCGCTCGTAGCGGCGCAGCACGGGGTCGGCATTGCGTCGGTCACGCCCGGTGATCTGGCGGTCGCGCTCGCGGATGATCGCCGGGACGTTGGTGATTTCGTAGCGACCCGGTTCACGCGGGCGCAGTTCGCCGCCCAGCTGCTGGAAGGCCTGGCTGAAGAAGGCGCGGATGAAGTAGGGCTGCAGCTTGCGGGCCTCGGCCTTCTCCATCTCCTCTTTGACGGCGAAGAGGCGCTTCTCGTCCATCACCTCTTCGCACAGGGCGTTGCGCTTGATGATGTCTTCAATATGGCGGGTGTCCAGCGCGCCATCCACCTGGCGGTGCAGCCGGGCGCGCACCTCGGGATCGTCGCCGTAGCGGATGGCGTCGATCAACAGGTCCTTGAGGCTGCACTCCTCGAACACCTCGCCCAGGATGTCGAACACCCGGCCCTCCAGCGCCGCACGCTCGATCTCGATCTTCTCGAACAGGCGCTGGAAGACATCGCCCTCGCGCGTCTCCGGGCCAGCATGTTCCAGAGGTGGCAGACCTCGGTCTGGCCGATGCGGTGGATGCGGCCGAAGCGCTGCTCCAGGCGGTTCGGGTTCCACGGCAGGTCGTAATTGACCATCAGGTTGGCGTTCTGCAGGTTCACGCCTTCGCCGGCGGCGTCGGTGGCGAGCAGCACGCGCGCGGTCGGGTCGTTGCGGAACAGCTCCTGCACCTTGCGGCGCTCTTCGCGCTTCACGCCGCCGTGGATCATGACCACGGCCTCCTCGCTGCCGATCAGGCCGCGGATCTTTGTGGCGAGGTAGTTCAGCGTGTCGCGGTGCTCGGTAAAGATGATCAGCTTGCGCTGGCGACCCAAGGAGTCATGCATCTCGGGCGTGTTCTGCAGCAGCCTCGAAAGCTCGTCCCACTTGCGGTCCTGGCCGGAATGCACCACCTGGCGGGCCTGCTCTTCCAGGTCTTCGAGGATGATGATCTCTGCCTCGAGCTCCTGGATGGTCTGGGCGGCCGTGGCCTGGTCGACGACAGCTTCTTCGAAATTCTCGTAGTCGTCGGGCGACAGCGCGTCGGCAGACTCCCAAATGTCATCGGGAACACCGTTGGTCCCGGTGCCGACGAGCGTCTCGGCCAGCGACTTGCCGCGTTGGCCCAGCTTCTCTTCCTCAACGCGACGCTTGAGCTTGTTGCGGCGGCGCTTCAGCGACTGGTAGATCGCCTCGGGGCTGGAGGCCAGCCGGCGCTGCAGGGAGGTCAACGCGAAGCCGACGGTGCCCTTGCGACCGCCGTCCGCCAGCTGGTCGGCACGGGCGAATTCGATCTTCACGTAGTCCGTGACGGCAGCGTAGAGCGCGGCTTCGAGATCGGAGAGCTTGTAGTTGGTGGTGTAGGCGCGGCGCTCGGGGAACAGGCGGAGTGCCGTCGAACTTGAGCATGTCTTCCTTGACCATGCGGCGCATCAGGTCGGTGACGTCGACCTTGTGCGCGCCGTCGCGGAACTTGCCGTAGAAACGGTCGCTGTCCAGCAGCGACATGAACAGCTGGAAGTCCTCTTCCTTGCCGTTGTGCGGCGTGGCCGTCATCAGCAGGAAGTGGCGCGTGATCGAGCCCAGCAGCTCGCCGAGCTGGAAGCGCTTGGTCTTGTTGACCTTGTTGCCGAAGTAGCTGGCCGACAGCTTGTGCGCTTCGTCGACGACCACGAGGTCCCAGTGCGAGAGGCGCAGCTTCTCCTGCAGGTCTTCAGCGCGGGCGAGTTGGTCGACGCGTGCAACCAGCAGGTCGATGTCGTCGAAGGGATTACCGCTTCGGGACTGCTCTACCTGTTCGCGCGAGAACAGCGAAAATGTCAGACCGAACTTCTCGAACATTTCGTCCTGCCACTGCTCGACCAGGCTGCCCGGCGCTACGATCAGCACCCGCTTGGCGTCGGCACGCATCAGCAGCTCGCGGATGAAGAGGCCCGCCATGATGGTCTTGCCGGCGCCGGGATCATCGGCCAGCACGTAGCGCAGCGGCTGGCGCGGCAGCATCGACTCGTAGACCGCCGTGATCTGGTGCGGCAGCGGCTCCACGTTCGATGTGTGCACGGCCATCATCGGATCGAATAGGTGGGCCAGGTTGATGCGGCAGGCCTCTCAGGGCGCGAGCCTGCACTCCCGCGGGGCGCAACGCCAAGGCCGCCCGGCCTCAGCTAGTGAAAGGTTGGCCTCGTCCGCGCGGAACAGCATCCGCTCCAGGAGCTTTCCGTCTGCGGTCTTGTAGTAGACGGTCAAGGCGTTGTCGCCGACGGACTCCGTAGTCGACGCGCACGACTTGGCCCGGTTCCAAACCGGCGATCACTGCGCTCTTCTGGATCTGTTCGAGTTTCCAGCACGATGCTAGTGATCCCTGTCGGTGCCTGAGTAACCCGGCGCAAGCAATAGGTTGGAAACGCCGTACAGCGCCTGTCGATTGCGAAGCCAGAGTTGGTATTCCCCGCCCTTCAGGCTGTGGTCGTTCGTGCAGTCAACATTCCAGCGGCGAAGCAAGTAGCCAGCGAGCGCCGCACGCACTCGAACCTTCAGAACCCCGCCGTTCATGCCGTACTCAGATTCGATGGTGTCCGGGTGCTGAACATTTGCAGGGTGCGGAACGAACTCCAGCTCCGTAATGCGATTCCATTCGATGTCGTCGGCCGACCGTTCGTTGTCCATGACGGGGCCACTCAAGATTCGGGCGTCTGTCAGTCGGGCAAGCACGAAGTCCCGAAACTCTCCCGTTCGGCGATCAAAGGCACGGACGTGCCAGCGCAGACCACTGTCCGCGAGCGCAAACGGAACAATCTCGCGCGTTGTCAGGCCACTCGACATCGCGCGGTAGTAGACCTCCGCCGCGCAGCCTTGATGAATTGCACGGGTCAGTACCGAAACAAGCTCTAGATCGACGTTGCCAGCGAGGCGGGTACCCTCATGGGGCACTACCGGTTTGCGAGGGACGGGCTCGCCGTCTGCATAGCCGCGCGACAGCCAGGTCAGAACCCGGTCAACAGGGAAATCAAAGATGGGCCAGAACCGGGCGGCCCGGACGTACAGCTTGTTCTTGGTGTCGTACTCAAGGTTTCGCGGCGCGAGGTTCCTGTACTCGGCGATATCCCGAGTGGCAGCTGCCGCCCGAATACCGAATCGCGCAACCAGTTCTTGGCGCCGCAATTCGCCGCAATAGCGCAGACGCAGCTCGATGAACGCCAGGCGGTCGCGCTGAGCCTGCGTCAGGTCAGAGGACTTGGGTGAACTCACAGGGCTGCCTGAGTGTTTTATTTAAGAGCATGTCGCCGCACTATTATGATATTGGATCATACGCTATAATGACCGTCGCTGCTAATCATTTTGATGATGATATGCAACATTTCTCAGCTAGTCGGGTGAGACGGGAAGGAATTTGGGGTTCCAAATGGCAACCGCAGAAAACAGTCGAGACGCCCACCCGCTTCATTCGGCGGATCGGTCGACGCTGCGCGAAGCCAATGCTCCAGACGGCGTGCCTTTCCGCGTGCTGTGCCTCGACGGCGGCGGAATGCGCGGCATCTATCAGGCCACGTACCTTCACACCCTCGCACAGCGCGTCGAAGACACCGCGGGCCGATACCCCGACATCGGCGCCACGTTTGACCTTATCGTCGGGACCAGCACCGGCGGGATCGTTGCTTGCGCGCTCGCAGCCGGCACGCCGCTTTCGAAGTCATCAATCTCTACAAGGAACACGGTCGGAAGATATTTCCACGGCAGTGGCTAAGATCCTTGCCCGTTCTGGGCACGGCGGTTCGTGCCTTCTTCCCTGGAAATCGGCGTGGCGAACACGCGCTGCGCCACGCGCTGGAATCTACATTTCGAACTCAGACCGTTGCGGAGGTGTACGCGAGGCGTCAAATCGCCGTAGCCATTCCAGCCGTCGACCTCACTCGCCACTACGCAACCGTCTTCAAGACGCCGCACCTGTCGCGACTGAATGGTCGCGACAACGAGCGAACCTTGGTGGATGTGTGCCTCGCCACCAGCGCTGCCCCGATCTTGCGGTCGGTAGCACGGCTGCCCGACACGAATGGCACCGACGCTCACGTCGACTATGTTGACGGCGGTCTCTGGGCCAACAATCCAGGCCTCGTAGGACTAACCGAAGCCTACGAGATACTTCATAGCCGCCAAGAGAAGCGCCCTATTCACCTCTACACGCTCGGCACGTTGCCAGTACAGGGCGGCGAGGTTCTCAAGTTCAATCGCTCGCGACATCGCGGCGCGCTACGTTGGAAGTTCGGCATCAAGGCGATCGAAGCAGGGATGAATGCCCAGTCGGTCGCCTATGACTACATCGCTTCAAAGCTCGCTGAAATGCGAAACGACGGAAGCTTCGTCATGCGATTGCCGGCGCAGTGCCCGTCCGGCGAACTACACAAGTATCTGCAGAACATGGATGACGCGCGCGAGATCGTCCTGAACGCGCTCTCCCGCCAGGCCTCCTCGGACGTGGACCTCGCGTGGGCCGCATTCGAACAGAATCCCAAGCTTCGGACCCTTCGCGACGCGCTATTGCCAGACACCCACGCTGCCAGTTCAAAAGAGGACCGTCACAATGTCGACAATTGATTGCCACGGCGACCTCAAGGGATACCACGACAAGAAGGTAACCCTCGGAACTGCGGAGCAGGCTGACATGCGCACTCGCCGTGACGCCGGTCGCACGCGCATGAAGAACGGCCTTGCGGCTGCCGAGCAGCCCGCTCCAAGCGCCTTCCATGCGCAAGGCTCCTACGCCATGCGAACGATGGTTCAAGACTCGCAGAATGACTATGACATCGACGATGGTGCGTACTTTGAAAAGGACGATCTCCGCGACGCGAATGGCAACGACTTGGCGCCGCGGGACGCCCGACAGCGCGTTGCAAGCGCCCTAAAAGGACGACCGCCTCGCGTACGACGCAAAAGTGAAAAACAACTGCGTTCGCCAAGCGTACCCGCCGGGCTATCACATCGACATTCCTGTTTACCGGGTCCTGCGCTCCACGGACATTTTTGGCAAAGAGAAAGCGGAATATGAGCTGGCGAGCGGTGACGAGTGGGTCAAGTCTGACGCTCGCGAGGTTACCAGCTGGTACAAGTCGAAAGTTACGTCAGAACTGGATCGCGGCCAGGAGGACACCAGCCAGCTGCGTCGGATTACAAAGCTGACTAAGAAGCAGGCGCGCAGCCGCCTTTCGTGGAAGTCTCAGACGACAAGCGGCATTGCGATCACAAAGCTCGTAGTCGACCACCAACGACTGGAGGCCGGCCGCGACGACCTCGCGCTGCGTCGCACTTGGCAAGCGATCAAGACCCAGTTGGATTTCTCGCAAAGCATTTCTCATCCGATTGCAGGAAACCGCGATCTTGCAAACGAGGGAGATGAGGCGGTCAAGTTCTTCCGTGATCGTCTTGCCGAAGCATTGGAGACGCTCAAGATCCTTGATGATCCAAAGTGCACCAAAATCGCAGGCTCGCGAAGCCTGGAATACGGTTTTCAATACAACCTATTTCTCTGATCTACCGGACGACGGCACAGGCGGCGGGACCAAGGCGAGTGGTCCTTTCGTAATTTCTTCCGGGAAAACCACAAAGCGCGACGACGACAACGGCAGGTTCGGTTGAGACGACGTGGATTTCGAACGCTCCTATGTACCAACAATTGAGCAGGCCTTCGAGACGCAAGCAAGTCTCCGTGGCCGATGGCGTCGATTGGCTTCCGCTGATTCCAATCCCAGCGCCAAGGCACGGAAGGCTGTAGTTGCCTGGAAGTTCGAATTCCGCCGAATGCGGTGAAGTGCCCGAACGTGGATGAACTTTGGGTTCTCCTCGATGATAAGTTTCCCTACAGCCAGCCGCGCGTGCTCTCCCCCGCGCTTCGTGAGGATTCTTGCAATTGGCCGCACATCGAAGATGCGGGCCTGCTCTGTCTTCCATCAACCGGCTTGCGCGATTGCCCAGGACTCCGTGTGCTGCGTCATCTTGAGGATGCGCTTCAGCTCCTAAACCTTGAGGAAGCGGATCGGAAGCGCGACTTTCAGTCTGAATTTGCGACCTACTGGGCACGCGGTGACGTCGGAAAGCCTCTGCCCAGTCATTGGAGTCTCGCAACCCCGGTCGGTCCGTCACGAGAGGTCTTCCGGTATCACAGCGTCGAGGCCAACAGGTACATCTGGGCCGACACGAAACCAGAGCTAGAACATTGGCTAAGAAAATGCGGGCCGAAATCCGAGCAAGAAGTCTATCGAGGGTGCGTGGGCGGTTTGGCTACCCGAAGCCCCTACTCCTGCTCAGTTCCCAAAGCTTGGGTCCCATGTACTAGCGCTCATCCCGTCAGAAGCGAAGGCGCGACTGATCCATCCTGGCGAGAAGCTGCCGATTCTCATGGGCGCACCCACGGCGAACGGTCCGGTTTGGGTCGCAGCCATTCTTGACATCGCATCGGAACGGGATCTCCAGAACGGATTCCGCAGTGGCCGCATTCCATTTGATCGCGCCAAAACGTCTATGGCTGCCCGCCCCGTACGACGACTCAAGGTCGAACGCATCGACGGCTCGTATGTCCACGGGCGTGACCGCAACGAACAATACCAAGCGCTCTCCCGAAAGCGCGTCGCGATCCTCGGTTGCGGCTCTCTAGGCAGCTCCATCGCCAGAATCCTAGCGCAAGGCGGCGTCGGCAGTTTCATGATGGTAGATGACGACATCATGGCCGCCCACAACACGAGCCGCCATTCTCTGGGCAGCAAGACGATTGGTCTTTTGAAGGCCGACGCGCTGGCCGACTCCATCGAGGCGGACTTCCCGCATCACGGAAAGCATGCCCGGCTAAAGAGACGTGTTGAGAACTTGACCAAAAAGGATTGGGAAGAAGTTGCCGAGTGCGATCTCATTGTCAGCGCAGGAATCGACTTCCCCGGCGATATGCGGATCGCTGCGTGGCGTATGAGCGTTGAGAATCCACCTCCACACGTTTGCACTTGGGTCGAAGCCTTTGCAGTAGTCGGACATGCGGTGGCCCTATTTGGCCGTGATGACCTAGGGATACTTTTTGACGCCGACGGGAAGCCGCAAATCGCCATGACTCACTGGCCGGATACGACTCCCGTGCTTTTCAGAGAGGCCGGTTGCGGCAACAGCTTTCAACCACATGGTGCAGTAGACCTGCAGCGGACGGCCACGACAGCAGCTACTCTGTGTTTGGACATACTTGTGGGTACCGTAGCGGACTCCTGTCGTCGTACCTGGCAGGGTGACTTGACGAAACTGACCACACTCGGCGGTGTGCCGTCGCCGGATTTTCAAGTCAGCAATACAGAATCATGTTGGCCATGGGACGCTCTCGCGAGCGCCTCCTCAGGATGAGCCTGTCTTGGCGCTGCCGTGACTTCCGGCAGGTACTCGTCCTATCGGATGAAGTGCTTTCGTACGTTCGTGCGCACAGGCAGCTCGAACACTGTGCAAATGAAGCCGGAGGGCAACTCTTCGGCGTGGTTAGCCCGCAGGAAGTGTTGATAACTGTTGCGACCGGCCCCTATGCCGAAGATACGCGATCGAGATTTAGCTACCGTTCTTCCCCTCAAGCCGCAAATGCAGCAATCGAGACCCAGGAGGGCGGCGGACTCTCTTACCTTGGTGAGTGGCACACTCACGCCGAAGGCAGACCAACGCCGTCGTCGTACGACAAGGCGACGATGTCTGCGATATCCAAGAAGTCCACGCTGCGTGCCGGCGCAGCTACGATGCTGATCGTTGGCCAGTCGGATACCACAGACGGGTTGTATGTCGGAACTTTCGAGAAGGGCCGGTTCCGTCGCTGGCTAGCGGAATCCGGAGGTAAGACCAATGACGGGCTGATGCACCGACTATGGGAGATCTTTCGGTAGGTTCGTAGCGCCAATTTTCCGCGGTTAGCGAGGCCCCCTGCTCTTCGGCGGGGACTGACGCAGCTGAGGGCGAGAACTGGTTGTTAACTCTTCGGCGATCCGATCCCTGTCGGTAGCAGGGTCGCGCAGCGCTCGAGAGAACTTAGCGACGTCAGCGGCAAGACCCACCTCACCACTACGTTCGAGAATGTGTGCAACGCCTCTCCACCCATCTGCGACGTTGCTCCAGGTCTTCAACAGCGATTGCTTGCCAGATTGGGGTCTGACGACGCCGCTAACCAACTCTACGGCTATTGACTCGACACGGGCTCGAATGAAGGACGAATCGCCTCTTAAGCTCGCTCGGTAAATTCCATCCTTTTTGGCGCTTCGACTCTCTCCGCGAACCGCACGCTCGGTGGCATTCGCCGCCACGCCCAGCCCGCGCAGGTGACTCGCGAACTGCGACCGCCAGTGCCGCAGGGTCGCCTTCTTGATGTTGAGCCGCACTCCCTGCTCGCTCACCGCCTTGAGGACCAAATGTACATGCGGATGTGGCTCGTCCGTGTGCAGCACCATCGCGTACCGATGCTGCCCATAGAACTCCTCGCGCGCGAAGTTGCGCACCGCCGAGAGGACCTTCTGTGGAGGCGTGCCTGGTGGCATCGAGAACATCAGTTTGTGGACCAGCTTCGGGGGAGTCCGTTTGCTCGCAGCCGCCAGACTCCCTTGCCGTCTCACGTCATCGACGTCGAGATCCCAGTCCTCCAGCAACGCATCTGCGACGCGCCCCTGCAGCCGCTCTCCGTCGTCGCCCTCCAGTTCCAGGTTCCCCCGCCGACCGATGTAGTCGATGTGCTTGCCGACGGCCTTCAGGTCGTTGCTGCTCCGGGGCAGCACCTTCACGACTGCCTCAGGCGCGCGGTTGACGGTCAGGCGGATCTGCTCGATCTGCGACGGCGTCAGCCGGTCTGCCGCCCGCGGCCCGCCCCGCGCGTAGCTCGCGATGTTCAGCAGCGGCTCCTCCTTGGGGAGCCTAAATGTCTTCGCCATGCCCGCTCTCCCAGCTCGTGACGTTCGCCTTCAGCAGCCCCTTCGTGTTGTCCCGCAGCGCCTCACAGACCTTGAGCATCGCCCGGAACTCCTCGCGCGCCGAGCCGGGAAGGCGCCCTCCGTCATTGGCTGCCCTGGCGATCTGGTTGAGGTTGCGGCCGATCGCTGCCAGCTCGCCGATGCTGCGCCGGAGCGCCAGCAATTCGTCCTTCGGCAGCGGCGCCAACCGGCGGAGGTGGCTTCGGGTCAGGACCGCGACATAGGTCGCCGGGCGCATCCCACGAGCCTCTGATCGCGCGTCCAGCAGCAGGCGATCCTCGGTCCGTAGCCGGATCAGGATGGGGCGCTCACAGGGACCGCCACGGTGTGCGCCGTGACGCCGGACTCCCTCAACCCGACGTGGGGCAGCCTGTGTCCCGGCCGGATCACGAGCAGCCCGCATCTCCCGGATGAGCAGGCGTTTCAGCCAGGCCGACTCGGTCAGATTTTCACGCGCTGCAGCCTCTGCGATCTCTCGCTTCGTCTCTACAGTCACGCGCGCCTTGACGACTTCCGTACAACTCATGGGTCACAATGTGTCCCAACGCTAAGCCGCAGGCTATCCTGCGTTTCAAGCGAAATGACCCCCTAACCTCGCAGCGAATCCGCGCCCCGAAGCCACTCCCCGCCGTCTCCGCTCCTCCCGCTCTGCTCCGCCGACTTCGCCACTTCGGAACGCAATCATCAGCAGGGAGGAGCGACAACCGCCGCCCCTCCCCGCTCGATCGGGCTACAGCACCCCGCGCTCGGCCAGCGACACCACCTGCGCGCCGGCCACGATCAGGTGGTCCAGAACCCGGATGTCCACGATGGCCAGGGCATCCTTCAGACGATGCGTGATCAGCTCATCCGCCTGGCTGGGCTCGGCCACGCCGGACGGGTGGTTGTGCGCCAGGATGACCGCTGCGGCGTTCTGCGCCAGGGCCTGCTTGACCACCTCCCGGGGATGGACGCTGGCACCGTCGATGGTCCCGCGGAACAGCTCGTCACAGGCAATCACCCGATGACGGTTGTCGAGCCACAGGCAGCAGAAGACCTCGTGCTCCAGGCTGGCGAACCGCAGGCTCAGGTACTGCCGCGTGGCCCTCGGACTCTCCAGCCGGTCGCCCCGCACCAGCTTCGTGGAGACGAGCTTCAGGGCCGTTTCGACGAGGGTGTCGTCACTGATGAGGGTGCCGGTCGCCGAGGACCAGCCCGTGCTGAACTTCGCCTCGGCGACGCCAATGGCGCCAGAGGCCGAACGGGTGTTGAGGGAACGAACGATGCGCTGCCGTGTGGTCATGGGAAGTCTCCAGACTGCGCAGGCGGGATTGCCTGCTGGGCGCTTCCCAACACGGCGCGCGGAGCGGTCAAGGATCGAAGACCGCCGCAGGCGGCGACCGCGTCCCCGCGGTCGTCCTTGACGGCGAGCACGGCGTGTTACGCTGAAAGCCCCTCCAGGCAATCCCGCTTTCTTCCTCTCGTCTCCTCGTCTCGGCGGGACAAAAAAAGGGAGAGAGCACCGAAGCGGCGCTCCCTCCCGAATCCCTCAGGCTGAGAGCAGCCCGGACGCCAGATCCCACAGGCCGCTGTTGATGCGCACGTCCTCGCGAATCGAACTGATGCGACGCGTACGGGTCAGACGGCCCGACGCTGACCGCCGGCTGAGGCCGCCACGCATCAGGTTCTCCTGCACGCGGTTCAGCACGCTCCACAGATCGGCACCCGCGTCATCGACGCGCCGCACCGCCAGCAACGCCGAAGGCTGCATGCCGGCCAACGCCGCGTCCTCGAACCGCAGCGCCAACGCGCGGTCCGCGAAGTCGTGCTGCTCGTCCTTGAACAGCTGGCGATGCTCCATGCGCTCGACCTGACCGGCCAGCGACTCGAAGCGCTCCGCGATGTTCAGTGCAGCAGCGACGACCTCATCCACGACGTTGCCGCGATGGGACACGCAGTAGGCCGGGAAGGCACCGCGAGAGACGATCATCCCGTTGGTGCAGACGACCCGGAACAGTCCCATGCGCAGCTGGTAGGCGCTGCTGCCATCGTGACTGTTGAGGAAGACGATCTCCGGGATGCTGTCCCGAAGCTGCACGGTCTCGAAGCGACGACGCAGCCGCAGGATGTGACGCGCATGCACCGGACTGCCACGCCGAGAGATCGCCTGGCGCGCATCGACCGGCACGAACCCGGCGCTCATCAACCCCGACAGCACACGCTCCGTGGGGATGAAGGTGTACTTCGGACTCAGGCTCTGGTGCGCCGCTGGCGCGAACACGGCAGGCACCCTGGCGCGCAGCGCGTCGAGCGACAGCGACCCCGTGAAGACACTGGACACGGTGGAGAACGTCAGCGAGTTGGAAACGGCATTCATGATTCGATCCTCGATTTGATCTGGGGCGGGATTGCCCCGCGCTCCCACCATCACGACGCGCGCAGCGGTCAAGGATCGAAGACCGCCGCAGGCGGCGAGCGCGTCCGCGCTCGTCCTTGACGGCGAGCACGTCGTGATAGGCTCGCCACTCACAGACAATCCCGCCCTCCTCCCTCCTCCGATCGTTCGACGCGCTGGCCCGATGGCCAGACCAGCGCGCCGAGACACCATCAGTCGATGGCAGCGAAGATCGCACCCGCTTCGACGTGATCCTTCGCGTACTCGAGGAGCCAGTGGTAGTGCCGGCTGAAGATGTCAGTGGTGTACTCGAAGGACAGATGGCTGAAGGCAAACAGGCACACCGTGATGCCCGCCGCGTCAGCGCTCATGTGTCCACGGAATCCGTTGCCGTGAATCGTGAGTTCGTAACTGTCTTCGGGTGGGCTCATGTAGAACCCGCCGTTGCTCAGTTCGAAGAACTGCCACAGGCCGCCGTCATAGGACGGGCAGAACTGCGACAGGAAGTCGTAGATGCGACCCTCGACGGTGAGCATATGCATGCCGAAGTGACGTGGCAGCGTTCCAATGCGGGCGTGTTCCGGCACGGGCCAGGCTTCAACGCTCTCGACGGTCGTTGTGGAAGTGTTCATGGATGTTCTCCGAGTTCTCGGGCGGGATTGCCCGCGTCCCGGAGATCACGGCGCGCGGAGGGGTCAAGGATCGTTAGACCGCCGCAGGCGGCGAGCGCGTCCGCGCTCGTCCTTGACGCCGAGCACGGCGTGACAGGCTGCGCACTTCAGTAATCCCGCCCTCCAATTTCCGAGGCTCTTCCGTCAGACTTGTGCGGGAATACATCCGAACGGCGGCCAGGCACGATCAGGGAGAAGGACATGCGCTGCTCGATGACGGGACAGCCGCTGCGTGACACGTCGGACGGCATCTACGACGACGGCGAGTGGATCAGCTGGGACTGGATCAACGGCCACATCGCCGATCAGGAGCTGCGCGGCGAATTCCCCAATGCCAATCTGGAGGTCGTGAAGATCTTTCAGGAGCTGGTCGCGCTCGCCGAAGCGTACAAGCTTGAGACCGGCCGCTACCTGCAGATCTGGGGTGAGCTTGGTGAGCTGTACGCGGAGATCAAGTTCGGCGTCGTGCGGCACCAGCCGGGAACGCAAGGGTCCGACGGACGCATCGGCAACGACTGGGTGGAGGTCAAGACGATCTCCCCCGAGAAGCTCAACGAAGTCATCCAGGTGAAGCGCGCCGGCAACTTCAACAAGCTGCTGGTGGTGAAGATCTCCGAGGACTTCGAGTTCGATGCGCGACTGATCGACCGCAAGCTCCTGCGAAAGGGCAAGGGCAAGCACGCGAAACTTCGGTGGGGCGAGCACCAGGACCCAGCGGCCAAGGACACGGCGCCCTGAACTGTCTGGTCTCTCTTGGCCCGGCTACCGCGTCGGTTCGTCGCGGTCCGTGGTGCGGGTCGCGCGCGCCGGGCGATCGTCCACAACTCGCGGCTCCGGGACCGGCGCGCCGTTCCTGACGGATGCAGCCATCACGGCCTTGATGCGGGTAACGAACAGGTCCCGATCGCGGGGATCGCGGATATTCTTCTCAGCGTACTGCTGCGCCACATGCAGGCTGATGAATGCGCTGCGTAGTTCGGGGCGCTCCGTCATGGCGCGCTTGTCTTCCAGACGGGACTTCACTGCGCGCTCGGCGCTTTGCATGGACTTGGCGAGATAGGTGACTTCCTCCACCCGCCAGCGCGCGCGGTGGAAGGTCCGCTGCTGATCCGTCCTGCGCTCTCCGTCCCGCGCCGGAATCGTCACTGGGTCCGACCCCACGCGCTGCACGCCTACGACAGCGCCGATCTTCGGCTGCGATTCCGATCGCGCGATGGCGCGTTCGAGATCCGTGCCCCACAGCGTTTCGGGGCCGCGGCTGGTCAGCAGCGTCAGGTAGTAGGACGGGCTGCCGTCCGGCTGGAACTGGTAGTTCGCCTTGCCGTGCTCCTGCAGGCGCCCAGTGATGACCTCACCGCGGCGGCCGCGCGGTGGCGAACCTGCTGAACGCTGGTCGCCCACAGCAAGGCTCAGCGGGTGGGTTGGAAGTCCCGATCCTGGCTGCGCGGCGCAACGGTGCGCTCTTCGCCACGCAGCATGACCGGATCGAGGGGCTGACCGAACTCGATGCGCTGCGCGATATGCGAGCGCAGATGATCCACGAACTGCTCGCGTTGCGCCTTGTCGCGGAACTGTTGCTCGGCCAGTGCGCGTCCCATCTGCAGCTGCATATAGGAGCCTTCCAGCTCGGGATGGCGACGGATGGCATCGGCCGCAGGCGTCTCCGTGTTTCGCAGCACTTCGGCCATGCGCTGCCGTTCATCGAGGAAGTCCTTCCGCTCGACGATCCACTGGTTGCGATGGGTGTCGAGCGGCGCCTGGCCGGTCTCGCGACCCTGGGCGTCGAGCTTCGGCGCGAGCACGGTGACAGGCTGCCGGCCGACAGAGCGGACGCCGATCTCGTCTCCGATGCCGGGGGTACTGAGCGATTGCCGAAACGCGCGCTCCAGGTCCACGCCCCAGATCTCGCGGTCACCGCGCGCCGTCTCCACGCGCACGAAATAGGACATCGGCTGCTTTGGATCATGCCCATAGGGCGCAGCGCCGTGGTCAACCAGACGGCCCACGATCAGGTCGCTGGCCTGTGGGCGCGGCGCGGGCGCACCCCCGGACTCGGGGGCCCTTTCGGCGGGCCGCGGCTCGGCGGGCACCGCAGCGGCTTCAGGCGCCCCTGGATTGCGCCGCGCCGCGAGCGAGCGCGCCAGCCGCTCGCGCTCGAAGTCAGTGGGCTGATAGCCACGGACCTCCAGCCCCGCGAGGCTGGCCGCGAACCAGGCCTCCTTCTTGAAGAATTCCGTGCCGCCAACGGTGACCGGACCTTTGCCGTTCTCACGCGCGATCGCCACCATGCTCTGGATGACGACGGAGTTCTCCGAGCGCGTGGTCAGGCGATTGCTGTCGTGCGTGAACGCTTCGGTGCCGTCCGGGAAATGGAACTTGTTGCCGATCTGGATGAAGCGCTCCTGGACGGAGTCGGGCACGCGCAGCTGGCGCGGGGCCTCTTTCGTCGCCTGAGCTGCGGCACCCGCTGGGCCCCGCCCTTCCTTGCGGTTCCTGTCGTCTTCCTGCTCGCGTCCCGACTTGGTGGGAAGACTGATGGTGTTCTGCGGGCGCCCCGCCCCTTCGGTCGGCGTGAGCGCGATGAAGTTGTCGTCGTCTTTGGTGCCGGCGGCCGGTCCAGTCGGCGGCGCGACCGGTTGCGACGGCTTGCGGCCCGCCCTGGCGCGCTTGCTGTCCGAGGGAGAACCGGAGGAACTGGAAGGCGTCTTGGGCATTGATCGGTCCTAGCGCTCCTGAAGCGCGGAGAGAAAGGATTCAACGGCGGAATCGAGTTCCTGGGTGGTCAGTCGCTCGCCTTCGGGCTTCTGGGGCAGCTCCACACCGCTGAGATCGACGTCGAAGTCCTCCAGTTTCATCTCGTCGATCCGCTCGATGTCCTGCGGCGTGGCGCGACGACTTCGGCGGCGCGGCGGACGCTGCGGCTGAGGCGTCGAGTCGATGCTGATGGAGCCCACCTCGCCGGCGGACTCCGCTGGCAGTGGCTGCACCGGCGCTGGCGGCGGCGGCGCTTTCATCCCGGGTGCGGCATGCCGAGGTGGCGGACTGATGAGCCGCTTGAAGCGACGCTCGCGGAAGTACCGGATCTTCGTGCAGCGGATCGGCCGGATGCCCTCGTAGAACACGATGGCCTGATCCGCGCGCATGGCCTGCACCTCCTGCGGCAGCATCAGCGACCGGCGCTGCTCGCTGACGTTGACGCTCGGCGGACGGTGCGCCCGGCTGAACAGGTCGAAACCCGGTTTGGAAACGGATTGGGTCTTCACCGTGATCGTCCCCAGCTCCTCGGAGATCTCGCGTGCGTCGCTGTACTCGTCGGCACCAAATACTACGCGTGCAGCCAGATTTCGGAGGATGGTTTCCGCGGCATTTTGCCCATAAACCTCACGCAACTGGGACCGTGCCTGGATCACGAGTACCACCCGGATGTTGTAGCCACCCATCAATCCGATGGCCTCGGCAATGATCGGGATGCGCCCGAGCGAGGTGAACTCATCGAGCAGGAACATCACCTGGTAGACGAGCGCCGGGTTGTGCTCGGGCAGCTGGCGCGTCTGCAACGCAATCGCCTGCTGGAAGAACAGCGAGAGCACCGGCCGGAGACGGTGCAGGTCCTCCGGCAAGACCCCGACGTAGATGCTGATGCGCTTGGAGCGAAGCTCGCGCAGATCGAAGTCGTTCGCCGATGTGGCCCAGTCCAGGATCGGGTTCAACCACAGGTCCAGCCGCGAGGTGAAGGTCTTGCGGATGCTGGAGGCCGTGACCGGCGCAAGGTCGATCACATCGCAGAGCGCCCGCACGCACTCGGGCGACAGCGGATACTTGCCGCTGCCGCGCCCCTCGATCAGCCGCTTCCAGTGGGCTCCGAAGCCCTCGTCGTCCGAGGCCATGCCCTGCCGCAGGATCTCGCCGATCGTTCGCGGGAGTCCTGGCGTCTCGAACACGTAGAGCCCGATGCCGAGGAACAGCGTGCGCGCCGAGGCGGACCAGAACGGATCGACGCCCGGCGCCTCCTGGTAGAGCATGTCGGCGATGCGCTGCAGGCCGTTGATGCGCAGCGCCGGGTCGTCGGGGATATAGCCCAGTGGATTCCAGCGGGCCGTGTTGCGGGTTTCGGAGAACGGCGCGAACAGGTAGACCGCATGGCCGCTTCGGGCGCGATGGCCGGCGGTGATCGTGTAGTTCTCGTGCTTCGGGTCCACGCAGATCAGCGAGTCCGGCCACTCGAACAGGTTCGGGATCACGATGCCCGCGCCCTTGCCGCTGCGGGAGCGGGCAATCACCGCCACGCCCTGCTGTCCGGGCAGCCGCAACAACCGCCGGCCCACTCGCGCCAGGATGATGCCGACCGGCGAAAAGAGCCCTGCCTGTCGCGCTTCCCCGCGCGTCGAGAATCGGGCACTGCCGTGCAGCGGCCGCGCGCGGGGCCGCAGCGCGAGGATCACGGGAAGCATGACCAGCGCGAGACCTGCACCGGAGCTGACCCACAGCTTGCGGCGGATGTCGCTGCGCTCGCTGAAGTAGTAGCCGTAACGCGCGACCGTCAGCGGCGTCGCCGTCTTCGGGTCGCTATGCACCCACTGCAGGAACAGGAATCCTGCCAGGTACTGCGCGGCAAGCACGACTCCCACCAACAACAGGAGAGCCTTGCATGCCAGCGCGACCCAGCGGTTCCTAACGCGCGGCCGCCAGCGTGCGGTGCTTGCGGTCGGGGTCATACCAGATTTCCTGAATGCAACGCTGCCGGTGCTCAACGCCGAACTGCACGACCACGTCGATCAGCAGATACAGCAGGTGCTTGATCTCCTCGCGCGCCAGCTCCTGGCCGGCGCGGCTTTGCTTCACGAGCAGCACCAGCTGCTCGAACGCAAGTTCAGCACTCGCGGCATGGATGCTGGTGATGGAGCCCGGGTGTCCGGAGTTCACGTTGCGCAGATAGTCGAACGCCTCCTCACCGCGCAGCTCGGCGAGCAGGATGCGATCGGGCTTCATGCGCAGGCAGCTCTCCAGCAGCTGCTTCGGACTCACGCGCGCGAGACCCTGATCGTCCTTGGAATAGAACAATCGCACGTGGTTGTCATGACGGTCGAACACCAGCTCCTTGGCATCCTCGATGGTGATCAGTCGCTCGTCGGCGGGAATCTCGCGGATCAACGCCTTGGTGAACGTGGTCTTTCCGGAACCCGTGGGACCGGACACGAGGATGTTCCGGCGGCACTCGACGGCCCGTCGCAGGAACGCCTGGTAGTCCCGGGCTTCCAGAAGTCGCAGCAGCTCTGCTTCAGTCTCGTCCGGGCCCGTCGCAGCCCGCCGCGTCGTGCGAAACAGTCCGCGCTGCTCCAGCTCCTCGAGCGTCCAGACTTCATCGGCCGGCCGGCGGATCGTGATTGCGACCGTGCCGGGGGTCGTCGCGGGCGGCAGGACGATCTGGATGCGCTCGCCGCCGGGCAAGGCCGCCGACAGCAGCGGGGATTCGGCATCGACGCGCTGCCGCGTGGAATTGGCCACCAGCTTCGCGAGCGAGCTGCACCACTCGAAGGTCGCGAACGCGAGCGGCACGCAGCGCCAGCCGGCGCGCGTCTCGATGTACGCCTCGCCGGGACGGTTGATGCAGATCTCGGTGACTTCGCGGTCGGTGAGGATCGGACGCAGCGCACGCAGCGTCAGGTCGAGCGCCGAGGATTCCGCCACGGCCGGCGGCCGCGTGAAAGCTGGACGACGCGACCGCAGCGACCGGGTCCGGTACGAGAACGGGCCTAACGACTGGCTGGTCGAAGCTCATACACACTCCGGAAATCCAGATCCCGCGCCACCAGCACCTGGATGCGATCACCCTGCGGCTTCACGACGGTCGGGGGAATGTTGATCGTCGAGCGCAGGATCTCGGTCATGATGTCCCTCGAACCGGACGGGTCCACGACGACCGTCGAGCCGTTCCCGCGCTGCGAGGCCACCTCCGCCTGGATGGCACCGTCGATCACGCTCACGAGGATCGCTGCGCCAAACCGCTCCATGAAGTGACGGTCGACGCGGCCCGGCAGACCCGCCCGCCCCAGCTCGTCCGTGCCCGGCGAGGCCAACGGCACGACAACGCCCTTGGAGGTGCGCGCCTCGGTCCACAGGACGTAAACCCGCGCCGAACCCTGCCGAACCTGACCACGGGTCTCGCCGACGAGCTTGGTGCCCCGCTCCAGCAGCACGACGCTCCCGTCCGCGCTGAACGCATCGGTCGCCAGAATGCAGGTCGTCATCCCCGGCAAGGTCGAGTCGAGCGCCGTCTCCAGCGTGCAGTCGAGGAACGCGCCCTTGGGCAGCAGCATCCGCCGGGTCGGCAAGACCTGGGCCTGGACGGCCGGCGTCACGCTGGGGCGCAGCAGCGCATCGAGATCCCCCGCGGGTGCAGGACCCTCGGCGCCGACGCTACCGACGGCCTCGGCGTCCACGGCAGCCGCAGTCCGATCCGCACTGGTCACGAACGCCCGTCCCGACAACTGCCTTTCGAGCCGCAGGTCCCGCGGCTCCTGCACGGGTGGCGCATAGCCGGGCGACCGGGTAGACGGTGGATCTTCCGCTGGTCGCAGCCAGGCTTCCGGGATGTCCTCCGGCGGGGGTTCCTCGGGTGCATCACCCAGCACGTTCTGGACGAGCGCCGGTGGGTCCACCCGCCCGAGCGGGCGCAGGTTGATCTCCCCTTCCGCCTTGCTCTTGGCCGACGATTCCGCTGCGGTCCGCGCAGCCGTGCGTGAGGTCATGACCTTGCCGTAGTACCAGCCGAGCAGCCCCAGCCCGATTGCCGCCATGAGCCCGAAGGCCAGCAGATTGCTGACCCTCGACTGCAGCGACGGCGGCCGCTGCACGGCACTCGCGGCACGCTCTCCCTCGACCCCGGCTTCACCGGCTACCGAATCCGGAGGCGGTTCGGCGGGCGGCGTCCGGAAGCGATCGAGCAGGCTCATGGCCGCGCCCCCTTCACATCGCGCTCGATCTGCGGCGACACCGTGCCGGAGTCCAGACGCAGACCCGCGCCCGCATAACCCTTGTTGACGATGCAGCCTGTCGACTTGCCCCGCCGCAGCACGAACCTGGAAGCCACGCGATGGATCACCACATCGCCGGAATCCATCGAGAAATTCAGCAGCGACTCGGAGCCGTCCTCGTTGCGCACGAAGATCGCCGGGATCTCGGATCGGTCGCCGAAGGTGATCCGCGTGTGCACGCCATCGTCGGAGGTCGCCACCGGCTGCAAGCTGCGGTTGCCGCAGTACCAGTAGTCGCGGTTTCGGGGCCGCGCGGCATCCGCGGCGGCGAGGTCGCGATCAACCTTCGCCTGCGGGTCGTCCCCGCTCGCGGTTCGTACGGGGGGATAGGTGAACCGCACGGCATACATGACCTCATCGGTCAGCCGGTTCGGAGCGCGCGCGGCGACCGTGTAGTCGAAGCGATACGCGCGCCTGTCGGTGAACACGACGAGGTTCGTGGACACGATGGCTGCGCGCGGCTTCAGCAGCACCGAGCTGCCATGCGCATCCACGGTCACGCCCTCCAGGTCACCGCCACCGGTTCCGGCGAACCGCTCGCCATCCTCGAAGATCAGCTCGACCGCATAGCCCACGAACCCGTAGAGCTTGTAGACCTGATCGGGGTTGTAGGCGGCAGTGCGCACGCGCGCGTCCACCTGGCCGCGCACCGGGACCGATTCGGCCTGGCCTACGGAGCCCAGCAACAGGCCCGACAGCAACATCACACCGGCCACGATGCGCTCGTATTTCACGGCGCACTCCCGGCGGCCGTCGCAGCAGTGGCGGACGGCGGACTCGCCTGCTCGGGCTGCGTGGCCTCCGCCTCGGTCCGGATGTCGACGATCTTGAATCCCAGTGGATTCCAGCGGCGCATCCGCGGGTCCTTGGACGGCGCACCGTAGACATACTGGACTGTCGAGATCCAGTAGCTGCGCTGCTCGTTGCCGTTGCCCGTGCGAAGCGCCTTCACGTACCGGACCTGCGCCAGATCCTCCGTGCCACTGCCGCGCTTGAAGAACGTGATCGAGCTGACCTGCACGCGCACGCTGGAACCGTCCTTGTGGCGGTTCAGCGGCGACTCCGGATTGCTCCGGTCCCACAGCGTCATCCACTCCTGATGGCGCGCCGGCCCGTGGAAACTCGAACACTCCTCGTAATCGCTCTCGGCGGTCGAGAAGTTGAAACGCTCGCACACGGTCAGATAGTGGTCGAGGAAGTATCGGGTCACCACCTCCGGCATGGCCGCCTGGCCGGCGAACACGGGCACCACGTCCACGATGCCGGTTGCGTTGTCGACGCGGATCACGAACGGGTCCACACGCTTCAGCGGCATCAGCAACACCAGCGCGAAGATCGCTGCCACCGCGAGCACGCAGGCGCCGACAGCAACGCGCCACGCCGTGCGCACACTGCGCTCGCTTGCCGCCACGCGATCAGCGTCCCAGGACGCGGCCTCCGCGAAGTACGCCTGCAGGGCGGCATCGCGCTTCATGGGGTCTGCTCTCTTGCCGGATTGACTGCGGCAGGCGCGCTCACCGGCACGGGTGCGTTGATCGGTCGCAACCGGCCGTCGCAGTCCACGCGCCGCGCCTGCGTGCTGCATCCAGTCACGAGTCCTGCCATGACGGCGGAAAGTGCGAGCGCAACTGTTGCCTTGATCCTTGGCATGGCGATCACCCGTACTTCAGTGTGTTCTGGCGCGGACGCTTCTCGCGGGCCATGCGGGCGCCGATGAGTCGCTGGCCTGCTTTGCGGGTCATGCTGTCCCAGCGGCTCTTGTCCTGGTCCAGGAATGCGCCCCGGGAGAACTCCCCCATCTTCCCGAGACCGGAGCGGCCCACACCCATGCCCATTCGCAGCACGTTGCCGACGGCACCGAAGCCCGAGAGCGCGATGCCGCTCGCCATGCCCTGCGCCATCGACGGCACCTGCCGCATGATCAGGAACGTGAGCGCCGCGGCCGCGCAGACCTGCAGCGCATTGGCGATGCCGATGCCCCCGCCAGCCGCGACCGCCGACTCCGCGGCCGTGGAGATCACCTGCAGCATCAGCGCCGCGACCAGGATCGTCAGGACGGCGAGGAACGCATAGTTGCTGAGCTGCGCGAGCCAGGCCTCGAAG
Organism: Gammaproteobacteria bacterium; assembly: GCA_016705365.1. Taxonomy (NCBI): domain Bacteria; kingdom Pseudomonadati; phylum Pseudomonadota; class Gammaproteobacteria; species Gammaproteobacteria bacterium. The sequence continues at coordinate 43,539 of JADIYI010000009.1, forward strand.
AACCTTTTGCTGGAGTCGAAGAACAGCAGCGCGAGGAAGATCGGCCCCATGGCAAGCAGCACGGCCAGCGCGATGCGGCTCATCGCAAGCAGGAACATGGTGTAGACGGCGGTGAGCCCGACGATCAGGTAGATCGCAAGTGCGCCGAAGTAGAAGACGATGTCCCGCCCGAATATCTCGCCCTTCTCCATCAGCAGCGTGGCGGCATCGTCCCCGTCGAAGAAGATCTCATCGACCACGGCAACGGGCTGGAACGCCGGCCCACCGGGATTGCGCGCGGCAATGATCGACGCCGCCAGTTCTGTGGGGGCGTTGAAGAACGTGTCGACGAACACATCGTTGTAGAGCCACAGCTGCAGCGACAGCCCCAGCACCACACCGAGCGTCAGCAGCCGCTTCGCTCCCTCGATGAACGGCTCCTCGATCCTGCCAGTCAGCTGCAGGTATCCCCAGACGATGACGTAGAGGACGCCGAGCGTGACGATGACCGGCTCGAGGATGCCGGCGATCACGGCGAGGGTCTGCCCGATGTACGCGTTCAGGATGCCGGTCAGCCACGCGTTGAACTCGCCGAAGAAGCCCATGCCTCAACGCCTCCCGCTGGGATCGAGGCCCACCGGCCCCTGGTCCCGCAGCGAGCCGTGGCTTTCCAGCCGTTCGGCCTCTCGTGCATTGACGCAGTCCGGCGTCTGGCCGAGCCCGCCCGGATCGTTCAGGCACCGGGTGAACACATCGCGCCGCAGCGTCGCATCGGCGCGGTAGTCGGAAACAGTGTGCTCAGCGACGGGCGGTCCCGGCGCGCAGGACACGGCCGCCCCGACGAGCGTGGCCAGAAGGATCAACACGAGCATGCCGCGTGACATGGCGACCTACGGATTGAGGCCGACGGCGGGGAGGCGGCGCAGCGAGCCAAAGTTGCTGATCGCCAGTTCCCGCGCCCGCTGCTCCTGGGCGCGCTGCTCGGCCTCCGCCGCCTGGTTGAGCACCATCAGCTTCGTGTGCTCGTTCTGGAGCATGGCCTGCTCGGCGCCGATCCTCGCCTGAAGGTCAAGGACCGCCTTGGCGTCCGTGGCCCGGGGGATGGCGTCGATCAACCCCTGCAGGGATGCGAATCGCTGGCTGCTGGCCTGCAGGGCTTCGCGGCTGGTGGCCTGCAGCAGCGCCACGGAACGGCGCGCCGCTTCGAGCTGCTCGACCTGCTCGGGGGACATCCGTGCCGTCTGCGCCGGGGTCAGCACCGTCACATCCCGGATCGCGGCCTGGATCTGCGCGCTGAGGGCCGCGTAGCTCGCCTGCGCCCCGCGCAGCGTGGCTTCGAGCGTCGCCCAGTCCGCCGGCAGGTAGTTTCGCGTAACGCCCGAGAGCAGCTGCTCCATGCCGCGCTGCCCCGTCAGCGACTGGAACTGCTGCTGGGCCTGGGTGAGCTGGTTGCGGGCCGTGGTCAACTGGTTCTGCAGGACCTGCAGCTGCTGGGCCATCTGCACAATGGCGCGAATATCGATCACGGGCATCGCCGCGTGGCCGACCGACGTACACAGGACGCAGGCGATAGCGCCGACAAGTGCGTTGGATACTTTCACGATGACTTCTCCGGTGTGAGAAATGAGGGCAGCCACTGCCGCGGGTCGGGACCGGTCCGCGCGATGAGCCGTTGCAGCTCCTCGACGGTGCTCGCCCGCCCCGAGATGACTTTCAGCTCCGCGTCGAACCCCTTGAGGTCGAGCTGGCAGACCACCGAGTAGTGGCCCTGCTTGATGAGGAACTGCCGCGAGCCTGGCTCGATCTGCTCCTTGATGAGCTTGAACTCCCGCTCCGACAGGCCGAATCCCTCGATGTACTCGGCTGCGTTGGCATCCGGATTCGGGAACAGGATCTTGGTCGGGGTCTGCTCGATGATCGTGCGGCTGATCGGGCTGTCGAGCACGTCGCTCGCGCTCTGCGTCGCGAGGCACATCACGCCGTTGAGCTTGCGCCAGGTCTTCGGGCCGTCCTTGGCGAACCCCTCGAAAGAAGGATCGGACAACAGCTTCCAGAACTCGTCCATCCAGCAGACGAACTTGCGACCATCCAGCAGCTGGCGGATGACGTGGAACAGGTAGAGCGTGACCGGCGCGCGCGTCAGCGCGTTGTCGAGGAACTCGGTTACATCGACGCCGAACAGGCTGGCCTTCGCCAGTTGCCCAACCAGCGAGTCCTCGGCGTTGTCGAACACCCAGGCATAGTGGCCCTGGGTGCTCTCGCACCAGCGGGCGAGGCGCATGTGGATGCCCTCAGATCGCGTCGCATCGGTGAACTCGATCAGCCGTGAGAGGCGGCGTGCTGAGGCGTCGAGCGCAAGGGTCCCCATCAACGCCGCGTCGAGATCGCCCTCCTCCCGGATCGTCAGCGGGACGGTCCCGCGCACCAGCGCACGCAACCAGACCTTCAGGAACTCGATGGTCTCCGCGGTCGGTGGGAGCTGCAGCGGATTGAAGCCGGTGGGCACGCCATTCCGCAGCGGCAGATAGGTGCCACCCAGCGCCCGCGTCAGGATGTCGAGGCCCCGGTCCTTGTCGAATATCACCTGCGTCACGCCCTGCCGGGCGAGCAGAGTCACGAGAAACCCGATCAGCACGGACTTGCCCGATCCCGTCGGTCCACAGATGAACGTGTGCCCGGTGTCCTTGCGGCTGCCGCCGTCCGGGTCGTGGGGATCGCTGGCGTGCAGCGAGAAGTAGTAGGGTGAGCGGGCACTGGTGACGAGCAGCGCCAGCGCATCTCCCCAGTGATTCCCGGTCGGGCGTCCCGCCGGAAAGTTGTGCAGCGGCGCCATCGCACAGAAGTTGCGCGAGGTGATCGGCGCCTTGCGCGGCCTCATCGGGAAGCAGGCCGGCAGCTGCGCCCAGAACGCCGCCTCCAGCGCCAGATCCTCGCGCGCGGTCGTCATGCCGGTGTCGGCGAGGATCGCCCGCGCCAGCGCCACGTCGTCATTCAGTGACTTCAGGCGCTGCTCGTTGGAGTTGCCAGTCTGTCGATCCACCAGCGGCGTCAGCACCTGCAACGTGAAGTGATGATCGCCCATCACGAAGTCGTTGGAGGTCAGGTCATCCAGGGCGTCCTTCAGCTGCTCGGCCTGGCTCACCGCGAAGTCGCCGGCATTGGCCATCTGGTTGTACTGCCGCTGCAGCAGGCCCTGCCCCGCCGCCTTCGTCAGGAACGCGAACGACTGCGTCAGCACGAACTCGAACGGCGCCGAGAGCAGCACGTTGTACATCCCGACCGTCGTCGGCGAGGCGTACTCCTTGATGCCGAGAATCGCTCCGAAGCGCGTCTGGGTCGGAAGGCGGTACTCGATGGTCTCGCTGCCGAAGATGATCCGCGTGGTCGCTAGCACTTCGTCGAGCGGTGCCGTTGGCAGCGGCACGGGCGACAGGTCCGCATTCACCAGCTGACCGAAGAACTCCAGCACACGCGAATACAGGCGTCCGCTGGACTCGTAGACGCCGAGCCGCTCAGGATCGTAGCGGGCAAGTGAGGAGCCCACGGTCTGCGCGAGCTTCTCGCAGGCATCGAGCGCATCGGTGTGTTCCGCGAGCCGATGTTCTCCTGCCTTGGCGCTAAGCAAGCGCGCCACCAGATTCGGAGCCGCGCCAGCAATCGGCCGGTAGGCCACCGACAGGTACAGCTCGTTGACCATCAGGGTCTCAGTGGACAACCGGGCCTGGTAGCGGCCGGCAAGCCGCTCGGCGAAATCTGCCGCCGCCGAGTCGTCATGGTCTTTCCGGACCGAACCCGCTCGCGCCGACGGATCACGTGCATCCACAGGGCGACGTTCGGCGCGGCGATGTTCCGCCACAGCACGTTCAGCCGTTCGTGCCAGTTGTTCAGCACCTCGTCATCGGCGGTCTCGAAGCTCGCGCCGTCGAGCCGGAACACCTGGACGTAGTCACCTGCCTCCGTCCGCACGACGTGCGGCGAGAGCTGCACGCGGTACGGGATGCGGAACGCCGCCGGCATCTCACGTCTCAGGGCGGTGGCGCGCTTCATGAGAGCCGCACCGTCGCGATGGCCTTGCGCCGACCGTGTCGATCCGGCAGGTCGAGTTGCAGCGGGCTGTAGCTCGCGCCCTTCCAGAATCGGATGCTGCTGAAGTACGCAAGGAGTCGGGTCTTGGCCCACATCAGGAGCAGGTCGAAGTAGCGGGCGTCCCGCGCGCACAGCAGCATGCAGATACCGTGGACCGGCAGCATGATCAGCAGCACCAGCAGGTTCTTCGTCAGGAGGAAGACCTCCATCGTGAAGGCCGCATTGAGCAGCAGCGCCGCGTACGTCACGCCGAAGCGCATCGGCGGGCGCGTCACCCCGACGAAGAGCGGATCGGCAGTGACCCCGGCATTGCGCGGTTCCACGGCCGATGCCCCCTACACGCCGAACAGGGTCCGAATCCAGGCCACGATCTGCGGTGCGCCGAAGATCGCCGCGATGCCGATCAGAGCGCCGATGACCCAGCCCCAGGAGATCCGGCCCACGGCGGCAGCGATGGCGAGCGCGATGACGATCAGCACCGCGACGGGCGTCGCGATCGTCAGGGCAAAGGTCACCAGTGAATTGGCGCCGGTGTCGAACGGAGATGCCTGCGCGAAGGCCGCGCCAGGCGTTAGGAGTGCCGCTGCGGCGGCGAGGCGAACGATCCGTTCGTTGCCTCGGCAAGACTGGGTGCGCTGTTCCACGAGTCATCCCCTCCTTCCCCTGGGGATGTCATCGAATCACGCGCGCCGAGCGGCGAAGCAGTACAGGTTTCCGGGGAAATCCACCTGAAACCCCGCATAACCGAGGGTTTCGGCCAGGAACTCTATTGTCATTCCTCCTGCGCAGCGTCCATCCTAGTCTCAGAAATCAACGGGATGGGGGCGCCACCAGCAGGTTGGGCATGGATCAGCTCTCCGCAGAAATGCAGCTTCGCCTCGCGTCGGAGCGCCTCCAGTGCGGCGTCGTCCGGCTCGCGTGCTGCCAGCAGGAGATCGCGCCACAAGCGCGGATGGTTGTCCCAGCGCAGGCGCAGGGATTTCGCGCTCTCGACGGCGAGTGTGCGTACCTGCTGCATCGTCAGGGTGGCGATGCAATCGGCCACGGACGGCGGCATCGCGAAGATCATCGAGGCCACGCTGCGATCCTCGCGGGCCACCTGCCAGCCGAACATCAGGGTCTCGAGGGCGAGCCAGTCCCAGCGTGTCGTGGGCGCCGCGCCGTTGACGTGGCTGCGCGCATGCGCGCCGTTGCCCACGGCCATTCGCCACCACGCCACGTCGCCGAATCTCAGGTCGACGATCACGAACGGAAAGAGCGACAGGCGTTGTCGCGCGACCGGATCGAGGTGGCGCCAGAGGTCCCGGTACGAGCCGACGACCGGGAACGGATGGCCCGTCGCGCCGTCGAGCGAAAGCTCCCAGCAGAGTTCGATGAACTGCTGGTTCAGTTGATGGGCCAGGCCGATCGACCGGGCGCCCTTCCATTTGTGTTGCGAGAGCTGCTGACCGTCCGCCCCCTCTCCGTCGCCAGAATCTTTCGTGCGCACCGTCGCCAGATCTCCCACACAAAATGGCATTGTTGGGAGCCGTCACGGCGGAAACGCCCTCAGGTTTCTGGGGCATTTATGGCAGAAACTTCAGCAGGTTGACCTATGGACACCACCAGCGGCGACGCGCGGTTCGACCGCTACTACCGGAGGATTCAATTGGGTCTGCGGCTGCTGTCGCACGGTGCCCGTGCGCAGACCGCTTGTGATTGGAGCGGACTCACGCCTGACCGGCTCATCACGCTCAAGCGACGCTGGCTCCCCGATGCCGGCGACGGGTTCCGCGGACCGGCGCCGACTTCCTTTCAACCGTTCTTCCGCTCCTCCGTGCGTCTCAGTCATGCGACCGTCTTCACCAGCATTCATCAGGCGGTGTGCCAACGCACCATGTCGCATGGCAAGTCGTGGGACCTTCAGCCGGGGCTGGAGAACGGCGAGCGGCTGTGCACCGCCTACGAAATCTTCCGCGAGTGGGAGCCATCCGCGGACATGGAATTCGACCAGGCCGCGCTGCTGGCACGGGGCGCGGCGAGTTCAGAGGACATCGAGTTGTTCCGATGCCTCCACTGCCAGAGCGCCATGCTGATCGACAAATGGGCGCGGCGACGCGAAGTCTGTTCGGGTTGCCGGGGTCGGCGCTCTGCTAGTCCCTGACGAGCACCATCAGCGCGAGGTGGTACAGGGCGGCGAACAGTCCGAACCCCAGCGCCATGCCGGCGATCTGCAGGAACGGGAAGCGCGGACCCACGGCGGAAAGCTCGAAGGCAACGGCCGCCACCAGACCGAAAACCAGCACGAAGGCGCAGAGGGCGTCCACGATCGGCTTCAGCAGCAGCAGGCCGGCAATCAGCGGGAAAGACACGACTTTCCAGGTCATTCGGGCCGATGCGCCCAGGGCGGGATGAATTTGCGCCATGCCTGCCTCCCGGTTCGGATACCACGCAAAATAGTCACTAATAGTGACTATAAATCACATTCCATAAACCTCGACTTGTCAATGGTTTACGGAATGCCTATTTTAGTCACCATGGGTGACTCAAAAAACGAAAAGCTAAACCGACTTCTGGAGACCCTCGGGGACACGACCCTGGTCTCCAGCCGGTGGCTGCGCGCCCACGGTTACCCGAGCAACCTGGTCGCCCGCTACATGGCGGGCGGCTGGCTGCAGTCCCCCACGCGTGGAGTCTACCTCCGCAAGGGCGGCAAACCGACCTGGGAAGGGCTCCTGCGAGCCCTGCAGCGCCTGGAACAGCTGCCGCTCCACGTCGGCGGCCGATTCGCATTGGCCCGCCAGGGCCATGAGCACTACCTGCGCCTTGGCGAGTCTGCGACCCTGACCCTGTATGGCCCGGCGAAGCTGCCGGCCTGGGCAACCAAACTGACACTCCGCGAGCGCGTGCAGGCATGCGGCAAAGGGCCGTTCGACTGGCCGGCGCTCTCCTTCGGCCCCGATACACTCGATGGAACCTTGAACGCACAGGGGCTCGAACGCGCATCGGAGGACACGGGCGCGGCCGGCGTCGCGTTCTCCACTCCCGAGCGGGCAATACTGGAACTGTGCGACGAGACACCAGACAGCGCGCTGGTGCACGAAGTGAATGCCCTGATGCAGGGACTCTCTACGCTCCGGCCGCAGCTCGTCAGCGAGTTGCTGCAGCACTGCGACAGCGTCAAGGCAAAGCGGCTGTTCCTCGCCCTCGCCGATCGGCATCGTCACGCGTGGCTTGCGCATGTGACCTTGCAGAACGTGGATCTCGGCAGCGGCAAGCGCGTCCTCGTCCCGGGCGGCAAGCTGAACGCCAAATATCAGATAACGCTGCCCGCCGACCTCGATGAACAACTGGGATAACCGCTACGCCGAGCGCGTAAAGCTGCTGGTCGAGATTCTGCCGACGCTGGCGAAGGAGCAGCGCTTCGCGCTGAAGGGCGGAACGGCGATCAACCTCTTCGAGCACGATCTACCGCGCCTCTCCGTCGATATCGATCTGACCTGGTTGCCCGTCGGTGATTTCGCGAGCGATGTGCGCGATATCACCGCGGCGCTGGAAGCCATCGGCGAGCAACTGCGCTCCGGGCCGTTGCGACTGCAGGTACAGACCAGCGGAACCGAAGCGACGGGCGTCCATCGCCTGATCGCAAGCCGCAACCGCGCGCGCGTGCAGATCGAAACGACGCCGGTGATGCGGGGCACTGTCCATCCCGTTCGGACAATGCGCGTACGCCCAGGCGTCGAGCAGAACTTCGGATTCGCCGAGATGCAGGTGCTCGACTTCGCGGATCTCTATGCCGGCAAGCTTTCCGCGGCGCTGTCCCGACAGCATCCCCGCGACCTCTTCGATTTGCAGCCGCTACTCGATGAAGGCCGACTTGATGAACGGCTGTGGCGAACGTTCCTCGTGTATCTCACCTGCAGTTCGAAGCCAGCTGCGGAAATGCTGTCGCCGCAGGCCGCGAGATTTCGACGCCGACCTTCACGGCACATTTTCAGGGGATGACCGCCGCCCCCACCGCCCGCTTGCTTCCAAGAGTGCGCGCAAGACTCCTGCAGCGCATAGCAGAACTGCTCGACTCGCCATCGCGTGCCTTTCTGGAATCCATCGAGCGTGAAGCGCCCGATTTCGTTCTCATCGGACTACCGCACGCCGCCGACCTGCCGGGGGTTCGCCGCAAGCTAACGAACATGGGTCAACGCTCCGCTGCGAAGCGCACTGCCGACTACGAGCAGCTCAAGGCTTTTCTTCGCCGCTCGTCATAAACCTTAAGTCGCGGAGTTTCTCAGGTGCTTCACCGGAAAACCTCGAACAACTGCTGAGCGCGTCGCACATTCAGGCGGTGTTTGACCCATCTCTTCCCTGAATCCGCGCTGCTTTTCGCGTCTCACTTCCACATTCTTTACCCCATCACATCACGTAGATGAGGCAAGAGAATGGATACCCGATCGACCAGTGAAAGGCCCTATGTCGCCCCGACGATCATTCGCGCGCCGCAGGACCTTCGCCTGCCTCGGTGGGTCAACGAGCCACTTCCGGACCTGCGCGCGATCCTCAGCGCTAGCGAAATCTCCCGCCTGACTCGACGCCCGCGCTGGCTACTGCTTGGTCTGGCGGTACTGGGACACTTTCCGAAGCAGCGCACGCACTGTGGAAAGCCGGTCGGCTGGCATCGGGCCGACGTGCTCGACTGGCTGACGCAGAACATGGCGATCGAAGCAGATCGACCGCGCACCACACGCCATCGTCACCACACGAGACCCAAGCAGATATGCCTGCCGCTTCAGGTCCGGCCGAGCCGCCAATCCCTGCCAGACGAATGCCGGCGCTGCCATTCCAGTGGAAGGGGTCTCCTGTGAGTTCTTCAACGCCAGTTCCGGCTGCAAACGGAGACGGGATCTGTCAGCGCGCCGTCCGTCGAAGCGAGCTGCGGAAGATTGTTCCTCTCGCGGATACCACCATCTACGAGATGGAGCGCCGCGGCGAGTTTCCCCAGCGCTTCTATCTGACTTCAAAGTGCGTAGTCTGGGACTTGGGTGAGGTCGAGCGGTGGCTTACGGCTCGGCGGGCGGAATGCCATGCAGGACGGGCGAAAATCGCCACCGGCCCTAGCGTCCAGTCCCGCCGCTATCGGCCAATTGGCGACTCTGAGAACAGCTAGAAATCAGCGGCCAGCGCCTAAGCCCTTCTCTGCGTCGCGGCAAGTCAGCCCGAACTACCAGAATGTGCGATTGAGCACCCAGCCGGTGGAGCCTATGAGCCAGGGTCGGCGCTAGGACCGGCTGTTGGCGGTACCATAGGCCTGCGCGTCCGGCGGGATTCCTCCGCGACCTAACCAGACTCGAATGCCGCGCAGGAGACGCCTAACTGTGGCACGCATCCGCAAACTCGAGATTCAGAATTTTCGCTGCATCCGTGGACTCACCTGGACCCCTTCCGATGGCATCAACTGCCTGGTGGGACCCTGTGACAGCGGCAAGTCGAGCATCCTCGATGCCATCGATCTTTGCCTAGGGGCACGGCGAAACGTCGCATTTGGTGACACCGACTTTCACAGCCTGGATGTCAATCAGGCTATTCGCATTGAAGCAACGCTTGGGGATCTCCCGGACGCGCTGTTGAACCTCGACGCGTATGGCGAGCACCTTCGCGGCTTCGACCCAGCCACCGGCGCCGTCGAGGACAGACCGCGGGCCGGCATCGAGACTGTCATTACGCTTCGGCTGTTGGTCAACGCTGACTTAGAAGGGCAATGGACGTTGTATTCCAGGCGTGCCGAAGCTCAGGGTCTAGAGCGATGGCTCTCTTGGAAGGATCGACTTTTGCTCTCCCCAGCGAGAATCGGTAGTTACGCCAACTCGAACCTGTCATGGACTCGTGGATCAGTTCTGAATCGGCTGACCGAGGAACGAATTGACCTCGGCGCTGAACTCGCCAGCGCTGCCCGCGACGCGCGCACGAGATTTGGGGATCAAGCCTCCGCGCAGCTCGCCCAGACGCTCCAAGTCGTGACCGAGACCGCTAAAGACCTCGGCGTTCCTGTCGGAACGATGGCGACGGCCTCTTGGACGCACTCGGTATCCATCGGCGACGGCGCGATTTCACTACACAGTGAATCCGGGATTCCCTCCGCTCGCTGGGGACTGGGTCTGCGCGACTACTTGTCGCTGGGCTTCAGCGAAAGCGGCCGATACCGCCACCATTGCGCTTGTAGACGAAGTCGAGCATGGACTTGAGCCGCATCGACTTGCGCGGCTACTTGACTCTCTTGGCGCCAAGGATACTCCGCCGCCACTTCAAGTCTTCATGACAAGCCACTCTCCCATTGCGCTCCGTGAACTCTCCGGAAATCAGGTGTTCGTGGTTCGTCCGGGGGCTGGTTCGCATGCCGTTCAGAGAATAGGAACCGACGACGACGTCCAGGGGACGCTTCGTGCGGAACCCGGGCATTTCTCGCCAAGTCGGTCATCGTGTGTGAAGGCGCAAGTGAAGTTGGCTTTGCACGTGGACTTGATCAGTTCTGGGTTAGTCAGAATATCCCCTCCTTCTTTGCTATGGGTGGCGCGTACGTCGACACTGGTGGAAACCAATCCAGACCGAGCCTACCTACGCCGGCACAGCACTTTCAAAGCTCGGCTATCGCACTCTGGTCCTTGTTGACGCAGATCGCCCTGCGACGCAGGCGGGCACGGTCGATGCATTTCATTCTGCCGGCGGCGTCTCCTTGACCTGGCGCGCCGGCCGGGCGATCGAGGACGAGATCTTTCAGAGTCTGAATGACCTTTCGATCATCGCCCTCATCCGGTTGGCGAGCGAGGCGCGGTCGGCCGAGATCTCGTCGAACGGCACATGACCTCTCGAAGTCAACGGAGACGCGCCGCCTGAGCGATATCGAAACCGAGTCATTGATCGGCGGGATATCACCCTGACGCGTCAAGACGATTCTACCCCGGGGCTGCCGCTCGCGTGAAGGGAGCCAGACTGGTTCGTCTGTTACATTCCAGCAGGTTTCGAGAGAAGTGGTAGGCCCCAACCTCGCAACCGCTGACGGGGAATTCCAGAGGCTCGTCGCGAAACTACAGGCGTGGATGCATGCCAGTTGAGATTGACCTGCTGTCTGTTGACAGAGGCTCAGTTACAGCTCCGGCAGGCTGCGGAAAGACGCAATTGATTGCGGACAATTTGGCGCAGCATCGCGACCCGAAGCCGGTCTTGGTGCTGACCCACACGAATGCTGGTGCTGCGGCCCTGCGAAGTCGGCTACAGCGCTCCCGTGTTCCAACCAGCGCATACCGAGTTGCAGACGATAGATGGTTTCTCAATGCGCTTGATCTCCACATTTCCAACGACGGGTGGTCCACGACCCACAATCCTGCGGATCTCAAACCCGCGCAACGACTCCCCTGCGATCCGGCAAGCCGCTAGACGACTGCTCCAGTCTAGAGATGTCAGCGAGCCGCTGCGCGCGACTTACATTCGACTGCTCGTAGACGAGTATCAGGACTGCTCAGTCATCCAGCACTCGATTATCGACGCACTATCCGCAGAACTTCCGACTGTCGTTCTCGGCGATCCAATGCAGGCAATCTTTGGATTCGCCGGAAACCAGCTTGTGCATTGGCAGAATCACGTCGAGGCTCAGTTCCCGACTATTGGCGCCCTCGCGACACCATGGCGTTGGCGCAATGCCGGATCTGAAGAACTCGGGCGATGGCTACTGGATGCCGGACCTTCTTCGGCGAGGCGGTCCGTGGACGTGCGCACCGGGCCACCGGAAGTGGCGTGGGTGCAGCTCAATCCAGGCGACGAGCCGATCAGCAACGGCGCGCGGCTGCTGAACCCGAAATAGTCGGAAACGAGCAGAAAATTGCTGATCATTGGAGATTCCCGAAACGTCAGCGGACGGCACCTGTTGTCGAGCCAGACGCCGGGTGCCACTTCGGTGGAAAAGGTGGATCTAGATGACTTAGTTTCCTTTTCGCAGCGCTTCGACATTGCCGCGCCTGATGCGGTTCAACAGATCATCCATTTTGCAGGCGGCCTGATAACGCAGGTTGGCGCGACCGAATGATTGCTCGCGTCGAGACGATTCGTGGCGGTCGTGCCAGGACCGCGCCTTCGCCAGGGGAGTGGCCGACATGCGATCGAAAAACCAATCACTGTGCGGGGGCGCTTCTACTGTGGGAAGAGGCAAAGCGGTGCACGCGCCTATAGACCAGAGCTTTTGCGATGCCTGATCTGCCCTTCGGATGACATCTGCAGGGGGAACGGCTTTGCGTGATGCCGTTGTCCGCGTTCGGGAGCAGAAATCGCTATCTGGGTAGACCGGTTTCTCGGCGCGCAGTTGGCAGCACTTTGCTACTTAAGGGACTGGAAGCGGATGTAGCGGTCATCACGCATGCGGACGGCATGGACGCCCACAAATAAGATGGTTGGCTCTGTCCCGTAGCGACGGCGGCCCCAATCGTGTGACAGCACGGGGTCCGCTTCTGGCGCCGCCTTAGGGCACTCCGCATCCACAAATTCTTTAGGAAGTCTTCTGCGCTGGAACCCGTCAGGTCAGCGCCTGTGCAGCGATTACCTTCATCGACGACGGCAGCAAGACTGGCGAGTGCGTCTTACCCGCCACCCACGCGTCGATCATGTCCGCCCATTCCTGCAGCATGTGCCGCCGCTGCTCAGCGTACTGAGCGCGGTTGTATGTGCCGCGCGAAGACTCGTTGCGCTCGTGCGCAAGCGCCTTCTCGATCCAGTCGCGGTTGAAGCCCATCTCGTTGAGGATTGTCGAGCCGGTCCGGCGCAGGTCGTGAACCGTGAACATTTCCAGCGGCAGATTCTCTGCCTTAGCCTTCTCGGCAATCTGCGACGTGACCCGATTGAGCGTGCTCGCGGCGATGTGAACATCCGCGTCATAACGGGAAGGGAATACGTAGGGCGAACTTCCGGCCATCAGCTTCAGTGCGGTGAAGATCTCCAGCGCCTGACGCGACAGATAGACGCTGTGCGGCCGACGCGCCTTCATGCGCTCCTTCGGAATCGTCCAGACGCCCTTGTCGAAGTCGATCTCGCTCCACATCGCCTTCGCCAGCTCGCTCTTCCGCACGAGCGTCAGAAGGATCATCCGCAGCGCCAGGCGGTGGATATGGGCGAACGACACCTTGTCGATCAGCGTGAACGCGATCCGGATCTCCTCGGGGCTCAGCGCCCGCTCGCGGCAGAACGTGGCGATGGATGTCAGCGCCACCTCGTTAGCCGGGTTCGGCACCTTGTGCCCGTGCGGGTTCGCGAAGTTGTATATGCCCTTCACGATGTCCCGGACGTGGATGGCCGTCGCGGGCGACCCCCGGTTCTTGATCTTGAGGCACAGGATGCGCACGTCGTCCGACGACACCTCCGGCAGCAGGCGGTTCGAGAGTTCGGGCTCGACCTCGCGACGGTAAATGCCTTTGCGCATGGTGCGGGTGCTCTCCGCCATGGGGCCCTCGTCCAGCCACTTGGTGGCGAACTGGCCGAGGGTCTGGGCGGCTGCCAGTTGGCGCTTCTCCCGCTGCTTCACTCGGGCCGGTGAGTGCCCCTGGGCGAGCGTGTTCCGGGCAGCGATGCACTTCTCGCGGGCGGCGGACAGGGTCAGCCCTGCCGGACCGTAGCGACCCAGGGTGAGGTCTCGCGCCGGTTGCTGATCCGGTAGTCGAACCGGAACGTGATCGTCCCGGCCGGCGAGACCGTCGTACATCCCATCCCGGTCCGTCACTTTGTACGGCTTTTCCCGGGGTTTGAGCTTCTTCAGGGCGATGTCGGTAAGCATGGCGGGCCCCGTTTTGGCGCGACCCCGGTTTTACCGTCAGAACCCTATTCCTCTCAATCCGTGCCGCGAAAACCAGGGGTTTCTGCCATTTTCCCCTGAAATTCTGCGGTTTCTTTGTTCGCCTTACCGTCGACCGTATGACGGTAAAACTCAGGTCATTTTGGCGTTCCAGAAACCCTTACCGTCAGTTTTACCGTCAGAGTGTCCCGCTTGGTGCCGATAGACGGCGAACGGAGCGGAGAGCTTATTTCTTTTTATTCAGTGAGTTAGGTTCGCATTTCGCTGGATGCCGATAGACCGCGAAAGGCACCTAATCACTCCCACTCGATCGTAGCGGGCGGCTTGCTGGAAATATCGTAGGTCACGCGCGAGACCTGCGCGATCTCGTTCATGATGCGTCGCGAGGCGGTTTCCAGCAGTTCGTAGGGAAGATGCGCCCAGCGCGCGGTCATGAAATCGATGGTTTCCACCGCGCGCAGACCGATCACCCATTCGTAGCGCCGCCCGTCCCCCGTCACGCCAACCGACTTGACCGGCAGAAACACCGCAAAGGCCTGGCTCACCTCGTGATAGAGCCCCGCGTTGTGCAGTTCCTCGATGAATATCGCATCGGCCTGGCGCAGGATGTCGGCGTAAGCCTTGCGCACCTCACCGAGAATCCGCACCCCGAGCCCCGGGCCCGGAAACGGATGGCGGTAGACCATATCGTGCGGCAGTCCGAGTTCAAGACCAATCTTGCGCACTTCGTCCTTGAACAGTTCCTTGAGCGGTTCCAGCAGTGACAGCTTCATGCGCCGCGGCAGCCCACCGACATTGTGATGGGACTTGATCACGTGCGCATTGCCATGCTGCGAGGCCGCCGATTCGATCACGTCGGGGTAGATGGTGCCCTGTGCCAGCCACTTCACACCCTTGATGCGCGCGGATTTCTCCTCGAAGACCTCGATGAAGGTGCGCCCGATGATCTTGCGCTTGCGCTCCGGATCGCTCACACCCTTGAGATTGCGCATGAAGCGCGCCTCCGCGCGCACCCGTATCACCTTGATGCCCATGTTGCGCGCGAACATGTCCATCACATGATCGCCCTCGCCGAGACGCAGCAGGCCGTGATCAACGAATACGCAGGTCAGACGGTCACCGATCGCGCGGTGGAGCAATGCCGCAACCACCGAAGAATCGACACCGCCCGACAAGCCGAGCAGGACACGGTCCGAGCCCACCGTGGCACGGATGGTTTCGATTGCATCCTCGATGATGCTGCCGGCAGTCCACAGCCCGTCGCAGCCACAGATCGAGTGCAGGAAGTGCTCCAGAATCCGCCCGCCCTGGCGCGTGTGGGTGACCTCGGGGTGAAACTGCAGCCCGTAGAGGTGACGCTTCGCATCGTACATGCCCGCAATCGGCGCACTGGCCGTGGCGGCCAGCAGACTGAAACCGGGAGGCAGTTTCACCACCTTGTCGCCATGACTCATCCACACATCGAGCAGTGCCGCGCCATCCTCGGCGATATGGTCGCTGATGCCATCCAGCAAACCGCTTCCGGGCTGTGCCCGTACCTGGACATAACCGAATTCGCGCCGGTTCGAGGCCTCGACGTGCCCGCCCAGCTGCGCTGCCATGGCCTGCATTCCGTAGCAGATTCCCAGCACCGGGACGCCGAGCGAAAACACCACATCGGGTATCCGCGGCGTGCGCTTTTCGGTAACCGATTCCGGTCCGCCGGAGAGAATGATTCCCTGCGGCGCAAAATCCCTGATCGCCTGCGCGCCGGTGCGCCAGCTGTAGATCTCGCAATACACGCCCAGTTCGCGCACCCGACGGGCGATCAGTTGTGTGTACTGCGATCCGAAATCGAGTATCAGGACGCGTTGTGCGTGGATGTCGGCGCTCATCTGCGATATTTCCTTGCGACGAAAATGCATGCGGGGCTGCAACAGCCCCGCACGAACACTTCAAGACTGATTCAGCGCACCGGGTAATTGGGCGCTTCCTTGGTGATGTTCACGTCGTGCACATGGCTTTCATGGATGCCGGCAGAGGTGATGCGCACGAAGTTCGGGCGGGTGCGCATGGTCTCGATATCCGGACTCCCGGTATAACCCATCGCCGCGCGCAGCCCACCCATCAATTGATGCACGATCGCGGAGATGGGGCCCTTGTACGGAACACGCCCTTCGATGCCCTCCGGAACCAGCTTTTCCACACCGTCGGCGGCATCCTGGAAATAGCGGTCGCTCGAGCCGCCCGCCATCGCGCCAAGCGAGCCCATGCCGCGATAGGCCTTGTAGCTGCGTCCCTGGAACAGTTCGATTTCCCCGGGCGCCTCCTCGGTGCCGGCAAGCATGCTGCCGACCATCACTACCGAGGCGCCGGCGGCAACCGCCTTTGCCACATCGCCCGAGAAGCGGATACCACCATCGGCGATCAACGGCACCCCGCTGTCAGCCAGCGCCGCCGCCACATTCGCGACCGCGCTGATCTGCGGCACCCCGATGCCGGTGACGATACGCGTGGTGCAGATCGAGCCCGGACCGATGCCCACCTTCACCCCGTCGACGCCCGCATCGAGCAGATACCTCGCGGCCTCGGCCGTTGCCACGTTGCCGGCAATCACCTGGATCGCGGGGTAATCCCGCTTGATCGCCATCACCGTATTGCGCACATTGCGCGAGTGGCCGTGCGCGGTGTCGACGACCAGTACATCCACCCCGGCCTCGATCAGCCGCGTCACGCGCTCGTCCGTGCCACCCGAAACGCCCACCGCAGCGCCCACGCGCAGCCGGCCGTCTGCATCCTTGCAAGCGCTGGGATAACGCTCGGCCTTGAAGATATCCTTGGCCGTGACCATGCCGCAGAGCCGGAAATTGTCATCGACGACCAATACTTTCTCGACCCGGTGCCGATGCAGCAGCTTCTTGATTTCAGCCAGTTCGGTGCCCTCGCGAACCGTCACGAGGTCGCGTTTGCGGGTCATGATGGTGGAAACCGGATCATCCAAATTCTCGGCAAACCGCACATCCCTGTTGGTCACTATGCCGACCAGGTCGCGCTTGCGGTTGAGCACCGGGACCCCGGAAAAATTCTTTTCGATGGTGAGCCGGATCAGTTCGCGGATCGTGGCGGTCGAGACAATGGTGACCGGCTCACGCACCACGCCGCTCTCGTAGCGCTTGACCGCGCGCACTTCGTCGGCCTGCTGCTCCGGCGTCATGTTCTTGTGGATAATGCCAATGCCGCCTTCCTGGGCAATGGCGATGGCCAGCTTGGACTCCGTGACGGTATCCATTGCCGCCGACATCAGGGGAATATTGAGGGTGATCTCGCGGGTCAGGCGGGTCTGGAGGCGCACATCCTTGGCCACGACATCGGACTCGCCGGGCATCAGCAGTACGTCGTCAAAGGTCAGCGCTTCTTCCTGTACCCGCAGCATGGCGACTCCGCATGGCCTTGTTTGATCAAGGCGCGGCATTATACGGGCCACATCCGTGGCGGTAAACAAAGCCCGCGGTCACGGGGCCGGACTCAGCCGCTCAGACCGACAGGACAACTCACCTGCGTGCCACCGAGACCGCAGTAACCCGCGGGATTCTTGGCGAGGTACTGCTGATGGTATTCCTCGGCATAGTAAAAGGTGTCCAGCGCGCATATCTCGGTGGTGATCTCGCCGAATCCCGCCGCAACCAGCGCGCCCTGGTAGACCTCGCGGCTCTGCAGTGCCGCCTGCAATTGCTGCGCGTCGAAGGTGTAGATACCGGAGCGGTACTGGGTGCCGACGTCGTTGCCCTGGCGCATCCCCTGGGTCGGGTCATGACTCTCCCAGAAAACCTTGAGCAGCGCGCCGAAACTGGTGGAATCGGGATCGAAAACGACGTGCACTGCTTCCGTATGACCCGTCCGGCCCGAGCAGACCTCACGATAATCGGGATTGGGCGTCACTCCCGCCGTATACCCGACCGCTGTCGAATACACGCCGGTTTGCTGCCAGAAACGGCGCTCGGCGCCCCAGAAGCAGCCCAGTGCGAACACCGCGCACTGCATGCCGGCCGGAAAGGGTGCGCGCAGGGGATGTCCGTTCACAAAATGCCGCGCCGGAACCCGCATCTCCTGCTCCCGCCCCGGCAGCGCCGCGGAAGGTTGCGGCAACGAAATCCTGGTTGCGTCCTTCATGTTTACTCCTAGATCGTCACTCCGCCATCGACCACGATACACTCTCCGGTGATATAGCTCGCCGCTGCGGACACCAGATACAAAACGGTGCCGGCCATCTCGTCGGGCAGCGCGTGGCGGCCAAGGGGCACGCGTCCGATGATTTCACGGTGAATCTCCGGGTTGTCGAACAGGGCTCCGGCAAAACGGGTCTTGGTCAGGCCGGGCAGCAGCGCATTGACGCGGATATTGAATTCGCCACACTCGCGGGCAAACGCCTTCGTCATGTTGATCACCGCCGCCTTGGTGATCGAATAGATCGCCTGCCCCGGTGACGGTTGCAGCCCGTTGATCGATGCGGTGTTGACGATCGAGCCGCCGCCATGTTCACGCATCAGGCGCGCACCCTCCACCGACATGAAGAAGTAACCGCGGATGTTCACATCGACGGTCTTCTGGAACGCACCGGGATCGGTATCGAGCACATGTCCGAAATAGGGGTTGGTCGCGGCGTTGTTCACCAGGATGTCGAGCCGTCCGTGGACCGCACGAATATGGGCAAAAATCGCCGCAATATCCTCCAGGTTGCCGATATGACAGGCCGCGGCCTCGGCCGAACCACCGCTCTCGACGATCGAGGCGGCGACCACCGCACAGTCGGCACGCTTGCGGCTCGACACGATCACGTGTGCCCCGTGCTTGGCCAGCAGGCGCGCGATCGACTCACCGATTCCGCGGCTCGCGCCGGTGACCAGCGCCACCTTGCCACTCAGATCAAACATCGCATCCGGCATCGGAATTTCTCCTGGTTCGGGTTCGTCCGGTTCAATCGATCACTGCGCAACCGGCGGCCGCTATCGCGCGCGCCGCATCACCGTAGCGTAGCGCCTCGGCGCTCGAGGCATTGCCGTCGATGCCGCGCTTGTAGACGCCCTGGCAGATGGCGGCAAGACGAAAAAAACTGACCGCCAGATAGAAATTCCAGTCGCCGATATCGTCAATGCCCATGCGCTCGCAGTAACTCGCGACATAACTCTTTTCATCGGGGATGCCGAGCGCCACGCGCTCGACGCCGCCAAGCCCGCGCAATGCCGCCTGCCCGGCCGGCAGGCGCCACTGCATGCACTGATAGGCAAGGTCCGCATAGGGATGCCCCAGCGTCGAGAGCTCCCAGTCCAGTACCGCAATGATGCGCTCCTCCGCGGGATGAAACATCAGGTTGTCGAGACGATAATCTCCGTGCACCAGAGATACGCGCCCGTCATCGCCGGGAATCCTCGCTTCCAGCCAGCTCATGAGTCTCTCCATCGCATCGACACGCGTGGTTTCCGCGGCCCGGTACTGCTTGCTCCAACGGCTCACCTGGCGTGCGTAGTAGTTTCCCGGCTGTCCGAAATCGGCCAACCCGGCTGCCACCGGATCCACGCGGTGCAGCGCCACGAGCACACGGTTCATTTCATCGTAAACGCGCGCGCGCCGTTCGTTCGACAGTTCCGGCAATGTCGGCTCCCACAGCACCCGCCCGTCCAGGTGCTCCATGACATAGAACATGCTCCCGATCACGCTGTCATCGTCGCAAAGATACAACGCCGCCGGCACCGGTACCGCGCTGCCGGCCAGGGCACGGATCACCCGGAACTCCCGGTCGACGGCATGCGCCGATTTCAGCAGTTCGCCCG
Organism: Gammaproteobacteria bacterium; assembly: GCA_016705365.1. NCBI lineage: Bacteria > Pseudomonadati > Pseudomonadota > Gammaproteobacteria > Gammaproteobacteria bacterium. Next base: position 63,213 of record JADIYI010000009.1, read on the forward strand.
GGGGTTTGCGGCGCAACACATAACGGCCACTCGCAGCCTCCAGCAGGAAGGTGGGGTTCGATTGACCGCCGGGAAACTTGCGCGCCTCGCGCAGCCCACGGAAACCCGGAATTGCACGTTCCAGACAAGAACCCAGGCGTTCAAGGGGAAGGTTCTGCAGTGCATTGCCCATCGGTTCGTTTTCCTCTCGATTCAGCCATAGGTTATCGCATTATCGCGACCGCGACCTTCGAGATGCGGCACCGCATTCCAGCCGCCCACCGAGCAGCGCGGCCATTGCACCGCCGGAGCTGATCGCGAGAATTCGCCGATGATCGGCGGCGAGCGCGAACAAGGTCTCCATATTGACCGCATCGCGCAATGCCGGCCATCTGAAAAAAGTCCCGGCACGCTGTGTTGTGCCCGAATTTCTAGTATGCGATTTCTAAATGCGATCGCTAATCTGCACCCATCGTGAACGAATCGGGTTCACGCGAACCGTCCCCGTTACCACATTCAGGAGAATGATCATGGCAGAAGTAGCAAGCACCGAAACCACCCGCAAGCCCGGCCGCCCGAAAGGCACCCGCAAGGCACCGGCGCGCAAGGCCGCAACCCGCAAGACCGCAGCGTCCAGGTCTGCTGCCGTCAAGCGTCCCGTGCACAAGCCTGCGGCTCGCAAGCAGGCTATCTCGATCGACAAGGTAAGCGATACCGTGAAGGAAGTCGCGTTTGTGCAGCTCGGCATCTGCGGCAAGGTATACGACGAGGTCAACACCCGCATGAGCAAGGCCCGCAAGGACGCTCCGAAGCAGTGGAGCGAACTGGTCAAGCGCGGCGAGCGCGTGCAGCGCGATCTCGAACAGGCGCAGAAGGATCTGAGCAAGGATCTCAAGAAGCGCGTCGGCAAGATCGACGTCAGGAGCGACCTGGAAGGCCGCGTTGCCAAGGTACGCAAAGTTGTGAACAAGCTGAAAAACCGCGTCAGGAAAGCCGCCTGATCCCATCGGTTCTCAATCCGGTAAAGCCACCTCCGGGTGGCTTTTTTTGTCTTTGCGACCAGGCTCCGGGGCGCACAGGGCGCCCGCGAGGCGGGCTCTCGATCAGGGTATGAGCACCGCGGCTCCGCTGAAGCGCCCTTCGCGCAGATCATCCAGCGCCTCGTTGGCCTGCTCCAGGCGGTAGGCATGCACTTCGGTTCGCACGGGCAAGGCCGCGGCCAGCGGCAGGAACTCCTCGCCATCGCGCCGGGTCAGGTTGGCAATGGACTGGATATGCCGCTCACCCCACAACAATGCGTACGGGAATGACGGGATATCGCTCATGTGAATACCGGCGCAGACCACTCTCCCGCCCTTGCGCACCGCGCGCAGCGCGAGGGGCAGCAGTTCACCCGCCGGGGCGAAAATGATCGCGGCATCGAGTTCGCAGGGCGGTGCGCACTCGCAACCCGCCGCCCAACGAGCTCCGAGCCGCCGCGCGAACGCCTGCGCCTCGTGATCGCCTTCGCGGGTAAAGGCATAAACTTCCTGACCGTGGGCGCAGGCTATCTGCACCAGAATATGCGCTGCCGCTCCGAAGCCGTAGAACCCCAGGCGCTGTGCCGATTGCACCGGCCGGTATGCGCGATAGCCGATGAGGCCGGCGCACAGCAGCGGAGCTGCCTGCACACTGTCGAGCTTGTCCGGAATCGCAAAACAGTAGTGTGCGTCGGCAACGCAATATTCCGCGAATCCACCATCAATCTGATAACCGGTGTAGAGCGCCTCATCGCAAAGATTTTCCTCGCCGCGACGGCAATAGGCACAACACCCGCAGCTTCCCCCCAACCAGGGAACACCGACCCGGTCACCGATGGCGAATCCGCTCACCGCGCTGCCGAGCGCCACCACACAGCCAATGATCTGATGCCCGGGTATCAGTGGCAGGCGCGGTTCGCGCAAATCGTTGTCGACTACATGCAGGTCGGTACGGCATATGCCGCATGCCAGGATCCGCAACAGCAGCTGCGCGGGAGCGGGTACCGGGATCGCGACCTCGCAGGCTTGCAGACGCTCCCCTGGAGCGTGCAACACCATTGCGCGCATTTTCGTTTTCCTGTCCATGTCAGAACGATACCCTTCCCGCGCGCTGCCCGGATTGATCCGCATCAAGCGGTCCCGACGCTCGCTGCAGCTCAATCGGCGCCCGCCTCGTACCGCGCCCGGTAACGCTGCCGGACGCTGTCGCTCGCTGCCCGCTCGAGCGCGGCGCCGTAACTCCGCGCGGCCAGCTTCGTGTCCCCGAGCGCGCGATAGACGCGCGCCAGGGCAAAGTGGAAATCCCCTTCCTTCGGTGCTTTGCGTACCGCCGCGCGGAACGCCGCGAGAGCCTGCGGATACTCGCCGCTGTGCAGGTAATACTCGCCCTGTGCATACATGAAATAGGGATTCTTGCGACGCAAACGCTCGACCCGCGCACGCAGCGCGCTCGCTTGTTCCCGTTCGCCCTGCAACTCGGCCACGCCCGCGAGGTTACCGAGCGCCGAGAGATTGCGCGGATCGAGCGCGAGCGCCTGGCGATAGCTCTGCCCGGCTTCCTGCAGCTGGCCGTTTCTGGCCAGCGCCACGCCGATATTGATCCACAGCGAGGCGGCTCGCGGATCGACTTCCAGGCCCCGACGAAACAAGCGATACGCCGTGCCGGGATTGTCGTCCGTGAGCTGCTCGACGCCGAGATTGCCAAAATACTGCGCGATCGCATTGGCGTCGCCGATGATTTTCGCGCGGCTCCAGGACGCCGCATCGGGCGGCCGGAAATCGACCACGAACTTGCGACTGGCCACCCGTACCAGCGTATTGACGTGGCGCTCCACCAGGAACACACGCCCGGCAAGACGCCAGGTGGGAAGTACGGGCACGTCCTGGAAGCGGGCGTCGAGCCCGGCCTCACGCGCCATTGCCACCAGCAGAGCACTGAACGAAAGGCAGTTCGCTGCCCGTTGTCGATACGCTTCGCGTGCGGGCAGGGTCAACTCGGAATCGTAGCGGATACCCAACTGCTCCGGATCGAGCAGCAGCCTGGAAAGCCGCTGCAGCCGATCGAGGGGATCGCGCACCCGGCCCAGGCGGGCGGTCACGAGCGCGCGCATGTCGTCATCGATCGCGAGAAACTGCTCTGCGGCGGGAAGCTCGGTCGTGCCCGCGTCGCCAGCGAACGCCGGCACATCGAGCAGCGCCGGTGGCTGCCGCGCCGCACACCCTCCCAGGAACATCACCAGCACAACGCCCAGTGAGACGAGGAGCGCAGTTGCCTCGAGCCTCGGATTGCCGGTTTTTTCGCCATTTTCCCCGGGCACGGCAAAAACCTGTTGAAAACCGCGTGATTCTGCGGTTACTTTGAGCCACCGGAGGTGCGCCTGTCAGAGCGCGCCCTTTCAGGAGGATAACGCCTTTCCATACCTGGAATCATCGACTCTCGATGGCGCGGGGCTGAACCGATGAACCCGCGCATCCTGCGTCTCAATATCGGCGGTCAACCCGTGCAGTGGTTGAGCTGGCAGGAAGCCACCTGCCTCTACGCTCGCGAAATGGTTGCCTGGACCCTTGGTGACACTGTTCGCACGGTGCTCGGAGGCGTTTCGCGCCTGTCGGGCCTGCAATCCTCCATAGCCTTGCACAGCATCGTGGCCTGCTCGGGTCACGTCGTGTTCAAACCGCGTACGGTTCCTCCGCTCACCAACCGCGCATTGTTCCGGCGCGACCTGCATGTGTGCATGTACTGCGGCATCAAGCTCGGCGAACGCGAGCTCACCCGCGACCATATCGTGCCGAAATCCCGCGGCGGACGCGATTCATGGACCAATGTCGTGGCAGCCTGCAAGCGCTGCAACCAGCGCAAGGGCAACCGCCTGCCCGAGGAAGCCACCATGGAGATGCTGGCCATCCCCTATCAACCCAACACCGCCGAGTGGCTCGCGCTGATCAACAGCGATCGCATCCGTGGCGATCAGATGGAATTCCTGCGCTCGCAATTTTCCCCGCACTCGCGCTGGAACTGATCCCTGGGCACGGAAGCCGGTAGCTGCGACGCAATCGCCACGCTGATGTGACGACCGAACCGCGAAGTGGGACGGGTAACCCGGAGTAAAGCGCATGAATTTTCGTCTTGCCAGTGGCGTACTCGCCTGTCTGCTGGGGTTCACAGCCTCGCTCGCATCGGCGTCTGACGGGCCGGCTCCCGAGCGGGTGCGCGAACTCGCGCGGGCGGCGTATATCTGGGGCTATCCGATGGTCGACCTGTACAGCATCCTGCGCAGTCAGACACTCGATCCATCGTCGGCGGAATTCAAGGCCCCGCTGAATCACGTGGGGCATGTGCGCCACGTCGGTACGCCGCAAGACAAGGTGGTCGTCGCGCCCAACCTGGATACTCCGTACTCCTACGCCTGGCTGGACCTGCGTGCCGAGCCGGTAGTGATCACCGTGCCGCCTTTCGAAAGCAACCGCTATCTCTCGCTGCAGATCAGCGACCTGTACACCTGGATTGTCGGTTACGTCACACCACGCACCAACGGATATGGCGGCGGCGATTTCCTGGTGGCGCGAGAAGCCTGGCAAGGGGAGGCTCCGCCTGGAATCCGCAAGGTGTTTCGTTCGCCGACGGATCTCGCGCTGGGTTTTTTCCGCATCCAGTTGCTGAATCCCGATGACCTGCCGAACGTCCATCGCCTGCAGAACAGTATCGTCGTGCGTCCGCTCTCCACGTACATGGGAGACCCCAACGCGCCCGCACCGCAACCGATGCCCGCGCCAATCACCGCCATCAACGTGCGCAAGACTCCGACGGACCCCGCTTTTTTCGACATCCTGAACTGGATGCTGCAATTCATGCCGGTACTGCCCGAGGAGGTCGAGTTGCGCCGTGACATCGCCGGGACCGGCATCGGTGCGGGGCAGCGTTTTCGGCCCGACGACGGCCCACGGGCGACCGTGATCGCCGGTATGGAGGAGGGGCATGCCGAGATCCAGCAGCGCGCTGCGAAGGTGCGTTCCTCGGCCGAAATTTTCGGTTCACGGGAATTCATTGGTCGCGATTACCTCTCCCGCGCCGCGGGCGCGATGCTCGGCATTCTCGGCAACTCGGCCGAGGAATTCCTGGGAATCGGATACCCTGCCGACGCCGAGGGTAATCCCTTCGATGGCAACAAGCGCTACCGGATCCATTTCGAGCCCGATCGGATGCCGCCGGTGGGTGCATTCTGGTCGATCACTGTGTACACGCAGGAGCGCCTGTTATACGCCAATCCTCTGCAGCGCTACGCGATCAATAGCCCGTTGGTGCCTACCCTGGTGCGCGATGCCGACGACGGCTTCACGATCGACATCCAGCACGAATCACCGGGGCCCGAGCGCGAGTCCAATTGGCTGCCGGTGCCGCAAGCCCCGTTCATCCTCACGTTCCGCGCCTACCAGCCCGAAGACGCAATCCGCGAAGGCACATGGAAGGCGCCGCCACCGGTGCCGTTGCCGTTGCCACATTGATGCGTTTCCGGTAGATCCACTGCCGCTGACAGACGACGCGGCGCCGGTGCCGGGCGACGCACGCGCACTGCTGTCGGAGGCGCCCCGGCGCGCGATGGCAGTTCCGCCTCCCCCCGCCGGCGAGCATGCCGTGATCAGGGTCGAGGCGCCGTCCTGAACTCAGTGCAGTATCCGGTGCATCTCCACCTGTACTCCGAGCACCAGCGCACCATGGGTGGTGATCTCGCCACGGTAGCGACGCTCGCCATCGCTGGTGAATTCGAAGCTGAAGCAGCGCTTGATGCGCAGCTGCCCATCGGACGCACGACACAGGCTGATGCGCTGGCGACTCACGGTCTCGTCGAGCATCTGCAGGTCCACGTTGCGACAATATTCGCGCCCGGCGCGCAAAGCCATCTCGCGTACCCGGATGCCGTCGTAAAACAGCCATCCGATCGCGGCCACCAACGTTGCCAGCAACAGCTGCTCAAGCATCGACGCCCCACGCAAACCGCTCGCCCACCAGCTTTTCCGACAATGCCCACAGTTGCTCGGCCGCCGTCGGATCGCGCGCGTACGAACGGTATCCGCCGACCATTGCCGCGGGATCGTCGTTCGCTTCGGCCACACCGCAATCCTCGAGATACAAGCCGCCGCGGGTACCCAGCGCCGGATCGGTAGCAGCCCACACCGTGGTCGCTGCACCCTGCTCCAGAGTCTTGAACGAGTATCCGCCGGCACTCCCGGCCCGCGCCCGCAACAGGGCGTAATCCTCCGCCTGCAGGTGCCGACCCAGGCCGGTGCTGGCGATCGCCCCCGGGTGCACCGCGTTCACGCTCACGCCGAGGTCCGCCAGGCGCCGGTTCAGCGCGACCGAAAACAGGATATTGGCGGTCTTCGCCTGACCATAAGCCTGCCATTTCTCATAGGGGCGGCGACGGAAATCGACATCGTCAAAATGCACATCCGAGAGCTTGTGGCCAGCCGAACTGAGATTCACCACGCGCGAGGGAGCGCTGCGCACCAGCATCGGCACCAACAGCGCGCTCAGCAGAAAATGCCCCAGATGACACACCGCGAACTGCATCTCGTGTCCATCCGCCGAGTACGCGAGCGGACTCGCCATCACGCCGGCGTTGTTGATCAGCAGGTTGAGCCGTTCGTGCGTGGAACAAAAGCGACCTGTCGCGGCGCGCACGCTGCTCATCGATCCGAGGTCGATTTCGAGCCAGTCGACGCGCGCGTTGCCGCTACTCGCGACGATGCCCTGTGCGGCCTGCTGCAGGCGCGACTCCCCGCGACCGGCCAGCGTGACACTCGCGCCATGCGCGGCCAGCGCGCGTGCGGTTTCCAGCCCAAGCCCCCCGGTGGCGCCGGTGACCAGCGCCGTGACGGCGCCGAGATCCAGCCCCTGCAGGACCTCGTCCGTGGTGCGCTCCGCGCCGTTCGGCGCTGCCGTGCTCACCGCGTGCTCCCGGGTGCGGATACCGGGTGACGCCCGGAGATTTCGCCCTGCTCCAGCACGGTGATGTGCTGCCAGAACGGCGCACCCAGATCGAGCCGCGCTTCGAGTCGATACTGCAGGGGCTCGTCGGGACGTTCCATCAACCTGCTCACCAGGCGCATGCCGTTCAACAGGCTTGCCGACAGGACCACCGTCATCTCCACCTCCGAATATGCGGGCACCGGCGGGGGGTTTGCCGCGACGCCGCGCAAGAGTTCCAGGTCGTTGAAACCGACGTTGACCACCAGTCCGCGCGCTGCCAGCGCAGAGGAGTTCGGATTCATCACCCGCAGGCCAACCTCGATGCGCTGCTCGATCCCCGAGGCCGGCAACACCTTCACCGAGACGATGCTGACCCCCGGCTCCTCGATCGGCGTGAATACGCCGGCACAGCCTGCCAGCAGCAGCACGACGATCGGCAGACAAACGCTTCTCAGGATTTCAGCCATCGCTCTCGATCTCCCGGGGACCTCGCGGAGTGTAGGGTCAGCGGCGTCATCCGGGCAACCCGCCGCTGCGGGTTGACTGCATTCGTCACGAGCCAATGAGCCGCATCACCATTGCGGGCATGCGGGTCGGGTACCATGATTGCCACAAACCCAGCCCCTGACGAGGTTCATATGCGCACCGAACTCTGCAAGCAACTCGGCATCGAGATTCCGATTTTCGCGTTTACCCATTGCCGCGACGTCGTGGTGGAAGTCAGCAAGGCCGGGGGCTTGGGGGTACTCGGCGCGGTTGGCTTCTCGCCCGACAAGCTGCGTGAGGAGCTCGACTGGATCGACGCCCATATCGGGGATCTGCCATACGCGGTGGATATCGTGATCCCGCAGAAATATGAAGGCATCGGCAACATCGACCCCGCCGAACTGGAGCAACAGCTGGAATCCATGGTGCCACAGGAGCACCGTGATTTTGCCGCGCGCCTGCTGCGCGAGCACGGCGTTCCGGAGTGGCCCGACCAGGAGGACCGCATGGGGTTGCTCGGCTGGACCGAAGCCACCGCATCGCCCTTGCTCGAGGAAGCGCTCAAGCGCCCCAAGGTCAAGCTCATCGCCAACGCGCTCGGTACGCCGCCCAAGGAAATCATCGACCGCATCCATGCCAGCGGTCGCCTGGTGGCCGCGCTGTGCGGCAAGGTGAAGCAAGCCAGGCAGCACAAGGCGGCAGGCGTCGATATCGTGATCGCACAGGGATCCGAAGGCGGTGGTCATACCGGCGAAATCGGCAGCATCGTATTGTGGCCGCAAATCATCGATGCCGTCGCCCCGACACCGGTGCTCGCGGCAGGCGGCATCGGCAACGGCAGGCAGGTAGCCGCGGCGCTCGCGATGGGCGCGGCCGGTGCATGGACCGGCTCGCTGTGGCTGAGCGTGGCCGAAGCCGCCGCCGAGCCGGAGGAGAAGGAGTGCTACTTCCAGGCGACCAGCGAGGACACCGTGCGCTCGCCCTCGTGGACCGGCAAACCGGCTCGCATGTTACGCAATGACTGGACCGATGCCTGGGCCGCGCCCGGGACACCGAAACCGCTCGGCATGCCGCTGCAGGGCCTGGTCAGCGCTGACGGGATGCGTCGTACCCACCGCTATATCGCCACCGGCGACACGCGCAAGGTGGCTTTTCATCCGATCGGACAGGTGGTCGGACAGATCCACCACGTGGAGACCAGCCGTGGCGTGGTGCAGCGCCTGATGGAGGAATACGTGGATGCGCTAGAGCGCCTCAATGGGCTGATGGCGGAGTGAGAGGCACGCCCGGTGCTTCGAGAAAGCGCCGGACCTGCTCGCGCTCGGCCAGCGCATCCTGGTAACCGAGATCCATCAAGCGCGAGCAGAAACCGCCGTCGAACATGAGATAGCTCGCAAAACTCGCACCCGCCCCGCGTGGCGTGGTGCCGAGCAGGCGGAACAACAACTGCAGCGAACGCGGCTGCTTGGCGAGGTAATCGACCGCAATCTCGCTGAAGTGCGCCGACGGCGTGATCACGAAGGTTTCGATATGCTGCGTGCCAATGCGCTCGCGCGCCTCGGCCGGCAGCTCCATCGAGAAGGTGTTGAAGCGCCGCGCCAGCTCGATGTCGGCCTCCAGATTGTCGATGAATTCCCGGTTGAGCAGATGCCCCGCCATCTGCCCGATGCTCGGGCGGCGGCGCTCGATCATGTGCGGCTGATCCTCGACCGGTGCCGACACCCCGATGATGAACAGCCGCGTGGCGCCGAACTTCAGTGCCGGGCTTATCGGATGCAACTGGCGCAAGGCCCCGTCGCCATAGAACGATTCGCCGATGCGCTGCGCCGGGAACAGGATCGGGATCGCCGCGGATGCCATCACGTGGTCGAGCTCCAGCGTGGTTTTCACGCCGTGACGATAGAGCCGGTCCCACGGTGTCGCGTGCCCGCCGTCGTAAAAGGCCACCGATGCCCCGCTCGAGTAATCCATCGCGGTGATACACAGGTTCTGCAAATAGCCGGCCTTGAGGTTGGCACTGGCGGTCTCGAAATCGAGCCAGCTGGTCAACATGCCACGCAACGGCGTGTTGTCCAGCATCGAGGTCGGAGCGCCGCGCGTGCTCGAGCGAAACGGGGTGGTGAGGATCCGCAGCAGGTTGCCCAGCACCGCACGCCAGCGCGGATCGTAGACATCGCTGGCCGTGATGCCGCGCCAGGCGCGATAGAGCGTCTCGATTCCCTCGCGGGGACGATGCGCATTCGCCGCCATGAAAACGGCATTGATCGCCCCGGCTGAGGTTCCGCAAACCACCTCGAACGGAAACCGGTCCTGCCCGTAGGCCTCCATCACGCCGCGCATCACCCCGACCTGGTAGGCTGCCCTTGCCCCGCCGCCGGAGAGTATCAGCGCTGTCGTCATGGCCCCTTGCCCCGCGCAAGACGGCGGATGATTGCATACTCCCGGGCCGTCACCGGTTGTACCGACAGCCGCCCCTGCTTCAGCAGCAGCATGGCTTGCAGACCCGCTTCGCTCCTGATCACGCCAATGCTGACCGGACGAACGAAGTGCTCACGATAGCGGATATCGATGCAGTACCAGCGCGGTGCATCCGGCCGCGCCGCCGCGTCGAACAACGGGGTAGCGGCCTGGAACTGGGCCGGATCGGGATAGCCGGCGCGTACCACTTCGGCACAGCCGACCACCGCCGGTTCGCGTATACCGGAGTGATATATCAGACAGTGATCACCGGAGCGCACCGCATCGCGCAGGAAATTCCTCGCCTGGTAATTGCGTATCCCGTCCCAGCGCATGCTGCCGCCGCGCGCATCGCGTATGTCCTCGATGCTGCACTCCGCGGGCTCCGTTTTCAGCAGCCAGACGTTCAAGGCGCGCTCATGCCGGCGTTGTGATCGAGCATTCGCATCGTCGCCACACTCCACGTCCCGACTCGATTGCAGTCTAGTCCACGCCGGCAGTGCGCGCTGTTCACGGTATCCGCCGTCGATACCGTGCGGCACTGGATTACGCCACCCGGGAAATCTGCGTCGAGTGAAGCCTGGAGACTGCGCGGCAAACCCAGGGCCGCGCGCGGGCTACCCGCAGGCCGGACCGCTCGGGTCCGAACCCTACTCGTCCGGGAAAAACCGGCTGATGGTGTCGACCACGCAGGCAGGCCGCTCGCCGCCTTCGATCTCGACGCTGACCCGCACGATCAGCTGCACCGCGCCTTTCACCTCTTCGGCCGCCACGATCTCGCCGTGCCCGCGAATACGCGAACCGACGACGACGGCAGCCGGAAACCGCACCTTGTCGACACCGTAATTGACACCCATGCGCACGCCGTCGACGCGCAATAACTGTGGCAGGAACAGGTTCACCAGCGACAGCGTCAGGTAGCCATGCGCGATGCAGGCACCGTAGGGGCCGCTGCGGGCACGCTCGGGGTCGACGTGAATCCACTGGTGGTCGCCGGTGGCATCCGCAAACAGGTTCACCCGTTCCTGGGTGATCGGCAGCCACTCACTCGGCCCGAGCGTCGTCCCTTCCTTGCCCAGCAGATCGCCGGGGCGATCGAAAACCATGGTCATTCGCAATGTCTCCATTTCCGGTTGTTGACGATCACCAGTGTAACCCCGCGCAAAGCGCCCTCGCCAATCCCGCCCGGTGGCGGCATCCCATGTGCACGCCTATACTCCTGAGCACTGCCCAGTCCGGCACGGGAGGTTTTGCTCATGTCCCTGCTAAAAGTCCGTAACACGCGTGGCGTTGGCTGCCGGCTGCTGCTGTTCGTGGCCGCGCTGTGCGCAACCACGATGGCGCAGGCACTCAGCATCGGTGAAGTCAATCTGCACTCGATGCTCGGCGAGCCATTGCGCGCGAGCGTGGCGCTCGGCAATCTCGGATCGCTGTCACGGGATGAATTGATCGTCGGGCGTGCCCCGGATTCGGATTACCGTGACCTCGGGGTCGAACAAGCCGTGAACGCGGCACCGGTACGCTACGAACTGGTGGTCGACACCAAGGGCAATGCGAGCGTCGAACTGAGCACCGAGCGAGTCATCAACGAGCCTCTTGTCGAACTGGTACTGGAAGTACGCTGGCCCAGCGGGCGTGCCATCAGGCAATTCACCCTGCTGCTGGATCTTCCCACCCGTTGAGCTTCGTCGTCGGGCCCAGGGCCGCGCATGGCGCGGGCATGGGGGCGGCGGCGCGAATCACAGCGGTTCCTCGACCATCGCGATGAATCCAGCCGGACACTCGCGCGCACACAAGCCGCACCCCTTGCAGTAATCGTAATCGAACACATAGTGCGATCCGTCACCGGCGACGCGCGCGGTCTTTATCACCGCATTGTCCGGACACAGGTTCCAGCAGTTGTCGCAGGCCAGGCAATTACCACAGGAAAAGCAACGGGCGGCTTCGTGGCGGGCCGCGCTGGCATCCAGGCCGGATTCGATTTCCGCGTGATCACTGCGCTCGCTCACCGCCAGCGATGAGGCACGCCGGGCCGGCGCACTCTCGAAATAGGCGAGGTTGAGCTCCGCGAACGGCAGCTCCCGGCGTGGCGACCGCGCCACCGGCGCGCTGCCATCCAGCAATTGGTGGATTTCCCGCGCCGCACGCCGGCCGTCGCCGATCGCAGCCGCCACCGTGCCACGATCGCCACGCGCATCGCCACCCGCGAAAACACGCTCGTTGCCGGCGAAGCTCCCGCGTTCGTTCACCCGGAGAAAACCGGAAGCGTCCACCAGGGCGCCGAGCCCCGCCGGGTCGACCTGCTCGCCGATGCACGGAATGACCATGTCCGCCTGCAGAATGCGCTCGGTCCCTCGAATGCCACCCGCGCCTTGCGACCGTCCGCGCGTGCCAGTTTGCGCAGGCTGACCATCTCGACCCCCACCACCCGCGAACCGCGCAGCAACAAGCGCTGCAACGTGGCATGCGGATGCAACACGATGCCCTCCTCGATTCCCTCGACCAGTTCGCGCGGCACCACGTTCAGCACATCATCGGCTGCCGTTTCCGGACCGGGCAAGCCGGAAGCAGTCACGAGGTGCACTTCTTCGGCTCCATGACGCTTCATGACCCGTGCGATGTCCATCGCGGTATTGCCGCCCCCGTGGACCACCACCCGCCGCGCCGCCGGGACCTCGCCCACATCTATCCATTCCTTGAGCAGATCGAGCCCGTCGCGACACGCCGCCGGCACCACGCCCTGCACGTCCCATGGCCTGGAGCGCTGGCAGCCCGGTGCCAGGAATACCGCCGCATGGTCCTGCACCAGTTCGTCAAGGCTGATATGGCGGCCGAGCGTCTGACGCGTGCGCAACTCGATACCCAGCGCAAGGATCCGTTCGAGTTCCGCATCGAGAACCGCACGCGGCAAGCGGGTCATGGGGATCGCGGAGCGCATCAGCCCGCCGGCTTCCGGCAAGGCATCGAATATCACCGCTGCCAGGCCCCGGCGGCGCAGATGATAGGCAGCCGCAATGCCGGCCGGACCCGCGCCGACGATCGCCACCCGCGGCGCATCCGCTGCCAATACCGCGATTCCGGGGTACTCCCATCCTGCCGCCAATGCGGCATCGCCCAGGTGGCGCTCGAGGTTGTGAATACCGATGGACTCGTCGTAGTGGCCGCGGTTACAGCGACTCTCGCAGGGATGCGGGCAGACCCGGCCGGTGATGGCCGGCATCGGGTTGACGCGCACCAGTTCGCACCAGGCGCCGTGATCGTCGCCATTCTGCATGCCTGCGATCCATGCCTGGGGATCCTCGCCGGCCGGACAGGCGACATGACAGGGCGCCGCCGCGTGCACATGCACCGGCCGCTCCTCGCGCCAGCTTCCGGTCCTGTAGCCGAGCGAGGTTCCGGGTTCGGCCCAGGCGCCGCGGCTCATTTTTTTCACGTCCGAGTTGGCGTCGCGGGCGCTCACGACACCACCCCGCCACGGCATACCGTATCCGCGCCATCGGCATCCGCGGGGTCCGCCTGTTCGGCGGCGAGACCGTAGATGGCAATGTTGTGGTCGGCCAGCGCCTGCAGGTGCTCACGCTCCTCGAGTGCGCGCGGATCGTCGCCGAACAGATGCCGGAAACGCGTCTGCAGGGCGAGGTAATCGCTGACCGGGCGCGGCGTGCGCAACGGCATGACACCGGTTACGGCACCGCGCTCGAGCTCGATCAGCGGAAACAGGCCGCTCTGCACCGCCAAGCGCCCGACCTCCACCGTCAATGAGGCGGCGTGCCCCCATCCCAGCGGACACGGGGAATGCACCAGCAGAAAGGTCGGCCCTCGATCGCCATCGCGCGTCGCACCTTGCGCTGCAGATCGCGCGGATAGGCCACCGAGGCGCTGGCGGCATAAGGTATGTGGTGTGCACCGATGATCGAGAGCAGGTCTTTCTTGAGGTGACGCTTGCCCATGCGTTCACGCCCGGGCGGCGACGTGGTGGTGCGCGCCGCATGTGGCGTGGAGCTCGAGCGCTGCACGCCGGTGTTCATGTAGGCTTCGTTGTCATAACAGACGTAGAGCACGTCGTGCTGGCGTTCGAGCATGCCCGAGAGCGCCTGGAAACCGATGTCGAAGGTGCCGCCATCGCCGCCGAAAGCCAGCACCTTGGTGGATTTTCCCTGGTGTTTCAGCGCCGCTTCCATACCGGCGGCAATCGCCGCTGCATTCTCGAACAGCGAATGCATCCACGGCATGCGCCAGGCCGACTGCGGCCACGGCGTGGTGAACACCTCCAGGCAGCCGGTGGCATTGGCAATCATCACGTCGTGCCCGGCCGCTTCCGTAACCAGCCGCGCGGCCAGCGCCTCGCCGCAACCCTGACAGGCACGGTGACCGGACTCTAGCCCCTGGTAACGCGGCTGCGCGGCGCGGATATCGATGCGCTCGTGCCGCGCCTGCGCATCGCCATCATCGGCCAGCGGCCGATCGAATTTCGCCCGCAGTTCGGCAATTCGCGCACGCGCCTGCTGGTCCATCTCAACGGTCCTCCGGCGGCAGCTTTTCGGGTTGCAGGTCGAAGATGCCGAACGTGGGCAATTTTCCCGCGCGAGCGGCCTCGACCAGGCGCGCCAGCATTTCCGGCGGCACATCGCGCCCACCCAGACCGACCGCGACATTGTGCACCCGCGGCGCGTCGTCGACGCCTGCGAATACCGCGCGCACCTCGGTGCCGATAATTCCACCCATGCCCGGCGACAGCGCCCGCTCGACCACGATCAGCTCACTCACACCACGGCAGGCCTTGCGCAACGCCGCGACCGGAAACGGCCGGAAGCAGCGCAGCCGCAACAACTTGACCGGCGCGGCGGGCGGACACTGATCGAGCGCCTCCGCAAAGGTCCCGCCGACCGAACCGATGGTCAGTACCGCGATCCCGGCATCGCGCCTGCCGACCTGCTCGATGAGCCCACCGGCGCTGCGGCCCACTGCTTTCTTCCACTCCCGGTCCGCCTGTTCCACGACCGCGAGCGCGCGTTCGAGCGCGACGTGCTGCGCATGGCGTGTTTCGCTGTAGTACTCCGGTGCGACGAAGGTGCCGAGAGTGCGCGGTTGCGCGCTGTCCAGCATGCGCGCGAAGTGATACGGAGGCAGGTAGTCGTCGACTTCGGCCTGGGTGGGCAAGTCGACGATTTCCATGGTGTGGGTGAGCGTAAAGCCGTCCATGCACACCATGACCGGCAACTCGGTCTGCTCGGCGATGCGGAATGCCTGCACGGTGCTGTCGACGGCCTGCTGATTGTCCACGCAGTAGAGCTGGATCCAGCCCGCATCGCGCACTGCCATCGAATCCTGCTGATCGTTCCAGATCGACAGCGGCGCGCCAACCGCACGATTGGCACAGCTGAGAACCAGCGGAATGCGCAGCCCGGCGATGTTGTAGAGTACCTCGGCCATCAGCAGGATGCCCTGCGAGGAGCTGGCCGTGTAGGCCCGCGAGCCGGCGGCCGCCGCTCCCAGCACCACCGAGGCCGCCGAGAACTCGCTCTCCACGCTGATCAGCTCCGCATCCAGTTCGCCGTCGGCGACCAGTGCGGAAATATGCTCCACGATGTGGGTCTGCGGCGTGATCGGATAGGCCGCGATCACCCCGGGGCGGCACAACGCCACGGTGCGTGCTACTGCCTGCGAACCCTCAAGCGCCCGACGCACGTGCCTGCTCCTTCCATAAACCCGCCTCGACCCCTGCCGCCGCACTGCTGGCCAGGGCAAGATTCTGTTCCAGCACGCTGCTCCTGAACCGCGCCGCAAGCGCCTCCTCCAGCGCCCGCGCGGGCAGCAACCCGGTAAGTCGGTTGAAAGCGGCAAGCAATGCGACATTCGGCAGGCGCCGCCCGAGATGCTGCTCGGCCAACTGGCTGGCCGCGAGCGTGACAACCTCGAGTCCGTGACGGGCGCGGACCTCCCGTGCGCTCAACGGCGTATTCAGCAGGATACCGCCACCGGGGCACAGCCCGGCAACGAGTTCGGGCTCGTGCAGCAGGGTTGCATCCTGCACGATCAGGAACGCCGGCGACTTCACCGCATCGCGTCGTTTGATCGGCCGTCTGGCGATACGCACGAACGCCGTGACCGGCGCACCGCGGCGCTCGGCACCAAAAGCCGGAAACGCCTGACAATGGCGCCGCGCGCGGCATGCCGCATCGGCCAGCAGGTAGGCGGCAACCACATTGCCCTGCCCGCCGCGGCCGTGAATGCGTATCTCCAGCATCGAACTGCACCTGCCAGAATCCATCCGAGCGGGTATCGTCGGCGAGTGCAGCCGCTCGCGCATTGATGGAAATCATGTCCTGCACCGATCGTGGAGCCGCTGGCACTGGGGACCCAAACTGCCTAAGATGGCCGCTGCGCCCTCATCATTCGACTTCGCCATGCCGATCAGTGCAATCCAGGACATCATCGACGACATTCGCCTCGGCCGGATGGTGATCCTGATGGACGACGAGGATCGCGAGAACGAAGGCGATCTGATCATCGCCGCGGAGGCCGTAACCGCGGAGCACATCACCTTTTTTGCCTCCCATGCCTGCGGCCTGATCTGTCTGCCGATCACCGAGGAGCGCGCACGACGGCTGGCACTGCCGCTGATGGTGCAAAAGAACCAGTCGCAGCACGAGACCAATTTCACCGTCTCCATCGACGCCGCGGTATTGCCCGCCGCCGGCATCACCTCCGCGGGCCGCGCGGCCACCGTACGGGCCGCGATCGCGCGTGATGCGGTGCCCACCGACATCGTGCAGCCCGGCCACATCTTTCCGCTGGTCGCGAAACCCGGCGGGGTACTGACGCGCGCCGGACACACCGAGGCCGGATGTGATCTGGCACGGCTCG
The DNA here is from genome assembly GCA_016705365.1 of Gammaproteobacteria bacterium. Taxonomy (NCBI): domain Bacteria; kingdom Pseudomonadati; phylum Pseudomonadota; class Gammaproteobacteria; species Gammaproteobacteria bacterium. The sequence continues at coordinate 79,989 of JADIYI010000009.1, forward strand.
CCGGTTTCGAATCGGCGGCACTGATCGTGGAGATCGTCAACGAGGACGGCACGATGGCACGTCGGCCCCAGCTCGAGGAATTTGCCGCGCGCCACGAACTGCGCATCGGCACCATCGCCGACCTGATCGCCTACCGCGCCCTGCACGACCAGACTGTGGCCCGAAAACATGAAAGGGAAATCGACACCGCCTTCGGACGTTTTCGCCTGATCAGCTATCGCGACCTGATCGATGGCACGCTGCATTTCTCGCTGGTCAAGGGCGAGATCGATCCGGTCGAACCGACCCTGGTGCGCGTGCATGTGCTGAACTTGCTGCGCGACATCTTCCAGACCGAGCGCCCCGGCATGGCGCGCAGCTGGTCACTGAACGATGCGATGCGCCGTATAGAGCGTGAGGGAAGCGGCGTCGTGGTGCTGGTGACGCGAAGCGAATCACCCGAGGACCTGGCAGCGCAGATCGAGATATTTCCGGATGTACCGCAAGCGCGCGGCACGCCGAGCGAGAAGGGACATCACTTCTGGCGCGTAAACGGCACCGGCTCGCAGATACTGAAGGATCTCGGCGTGCACCACATGCGCCTGCTCAGCTCGCCCACCCGCTTCAGCGCCATCTCGGGATTCAACCTCGAAATCACCGAGTTCATCGAAAACACCCGCGAGCGGCAATCGCCTGCCGGTTCCTGTTAGATGATGGTCGTGCTTCAACTACGTTGGTATCTTTCGAGGACGAATCGATGAGAGCGGCAGTACTGGAATCCGTCGGCAAACCGATCGTGGTGCACCATGACGTGGAGATCATCGCGCCGCGTGCCGGAGAGGTACGCGTGCGCGTGCATTACTGTGGTTTGTGTCATTCCGACTACAGCGTGGTGAGCGGCGCTTTCCCGGCCGCGGGTCCGATCATACTGGGGCACGAGGCCTCCGGGATCATCGATTCGGTGGGTGCCGGCGTTACTCATCTCGCGCCGGGCGATCCGGTCGTCCTCAGTCCCTTGCCGCCCTGCGGATCATGCTATTTCTGCCTGCGCAACCAGCACAGCCTGTGCGTGAACGGCATGGGTCTTGCGACTTCCGCTTTGCCCGACGGCCAAACCGGCCTGTCACGCGGCGGCCAAGCCATCCTGCGCGGCGTCGGTCTCGGTGCGCTGGCCGAGTACGTGATCACACCTGCCGCCGGTGCCATCAAGGTGGATGCCGATGTGCCGCTCGATATCGCCTGCGTGATCGGCTGCGCGGTGCAAACCGGCGTCGGCGCGGTACTGAATACCGCGAATGTCGAAGCAGGAGCCACCGTGCTGATACAGGGCCTGGGCGGCGTCGGGCTTGCGACCGTGCAGGGCGCGCGCATTGCCGGTGCCTCGCTGGTAGTCGCCTCCGATCCGATCGCCGCACGGCGCGAGGCGGCGCACGCCTTCGGCGCGACCCATACCATTGACCCGCTTGCCCAGGATCTGGGTACCGAGATCATGCGTCTGACCGCGAACATCGGGGTCGATTACGCGTTCGAGACCGCGGGACGCGCCGCGCTGATAGAGAGCTGCCTGGCGCTGACCCGCTCGGGAGGCACGACCGTGTGCGTAGGCGCACCACCGTTGGAGGAGAATGTCACGATCAACAACGTGGTAATCTTCGCCTCGACCGAAAAAAAGCTGTGCGGGTGTCTGCTCGGGAGTTGCAACTCCCCGCGCGATATTCCGCGTCTGGTCGCGCTGTGGCGAAGCGGACAACTCGATCTCGGGAGCATGGTGACATCGCGCCGCCCGCTGGCAGAGATCAACGAGGGCTTCGCGGATCTCGCGGCGGGCCGGGGCATACGCACGGTGATCTCGATCTAGCCAACGGTCAGGACAGCCGGAGGGCGTGATGACGACTGCGCACGCGCTGGTGGCAGATATCCGCGAACTGGTCAGCCTGCCCGAAGCCTATCTGCATATCCAGGGTCTGATGCGCGATCCGCACAGCTCGGTCGAGGATTTCACGCGCGCCGTGCAGAATGATCCTGGCCTCGTCGCGCGCGTGCTGCAGGTGGCCAACAGCGCCTTCTTCGGGCTGAGCCGCAAGGTTGAAACCATCTCGCTGGCAATCAACCTGATGGGCATATCGCGGCTCCACGACCTGGTGCTTGCCACCTCGGTGATCAGCACCTTCAACGGTTTGCGGGTGACCGAGATGGATATGACGAGGTTCTGGCGGCGCAGTATCCATACCGGTATCCTGGCACGAATGCTGGCCGAGGAGTGCGGTATCTTCGACAGCGAACGGCTGTTCGTCAGCGGACTGCTGCACGATATCGGGCACCTGGTGATGTATCTGCGCATACCCCAGCAAGCGCTCGCCGCGATGGTCCAGTCACGGGAGCAGTCGCGCCCGTTGCGGGCCATCGAAAAGGAACTGCTCGGCTTCGATTACTGCGAAGTCGGCGCCGCACTGATGCAGGCGTGGCGGTTCCCGGAAAGCCTGCAGGAAATCTGCCGTCTGCATGCCGACCCCGGGAGTGCGCGCCAGTTTCCGCGCGAAACCGCGCTCGTGAACCTCGCGCAACACGTGGTGGCAAGCGGCGATGCGCAAGCTCACAGCCTGCCTTTCGTGGCACCCCTCGACGCGATTGCGCTGCAGCTTGCCGGCCTCGGTCCCCAAGCGTTGGCACAGGTGAGCGCCGCCTCGCAGGCACCACTGGCCGAAACCCTGGAGTTGCTGCTTCCGCGGCGTGCGGCCTGAGAGCCTCTCAGAGGAGGAGATGGGGCGCGAAAACCAGCGCGCCGATCAGCGCCGCGGCGAGCGAGGCCAGCAGCACCGCCGCCGCGGCAATGTCCTTGGCGTGCTTGATCAGCGCATGATGGTCCGGTACCGCGGCATCGGCCAGGAACTCGATCGCGGTATTGAGCGATTCCGCCATCCACACCAGTCCGATCGCACCCACCAGCAAGGCCCAGTCACGCCCGGGCAGCGCAAAATGGATTCCGGCGCCAACCACCACCAGCGTCGCGACGGCATGTATCCAGGCGTTGGGCTGGGTGCGGATCATCACCCACAGCCCCGCGAAGGCATACCTGAAACTTGCAATCCGTCCGCGCACCATCGCGCCGCTACTCCGTGAAATTTCCATCGGACGTCATGGTAGCTGCGTGCTCCAGGACCAGCAATCGCGCCTCGCGCCGGGCGGCAGGAAGCTCGGACAGGACGCGGGCGGCGGCATGGAACGAGGACAGATCGCGCTGGTGCTCGAGCAGCAATTGCTCGAAGGCGCCCACCCAGCGCTGGTAATTCGCGAGACTGGCCAGGCGCGCGTTGTTGAGCGGAGCACGCATCCAGGCATCGAAGCGCTCAGGTGCCGGCCAGCTTGCGCTTGCCCGCGCATACTCGGTGCGCAGATCTTCCAGTACACTCGCCTTGCGCTCGCGCATCAGCGGCGCCGCGAGCGGCTGTCGATACAGCAGTTCGAGCCGCTCGCGCGTCGCCGCCAGCAGTGCGGAGAACTGCGCTTCGGTCTGCTGCTCGCGCAGGTATTGCGCATACGCGGTGTCGTCGCCTTCCTGCGCCAGCCAGCGGCGCACACCCTCGCGTTCCACGACGCGGGCAAAACTCTCGGAGAACTCGGTATCGCCGCTTGCGTACAGCACCTGGTGGGCCAGCTCGTGGAATACCAGTGCCGCCAGGGCAGGCTCGTCACGATCGATCCAGGTATCGAGCACCGGATCCGCGAACCAGCCAAGCGTCGAGTAGGCGGTCACCCCGTAAACATGGGTATCGAAACCGCGCCGGGCCATTTTCGCGGCAAAGCGCTCGGCGCGCGCACGTTCGAAATAGCCGCGGTAATTCACGCAACCGGCAACCGGAAAGCACCAGCTGGTCGCGGTTACCGAGAACTCGCCGCTCGCCACCACGTTCCACACCACGAAATCGCGACCAGTGGCGACAAAACTGTCGAAACCGCGCGTATTTTCCATTCCCAGCGACTGACGCGCGAATTCGCGCAACCCGTTCACCGTGCGCAGCCGTTCCCGCAGCGCGGAATCGGTTGAAGGATCAGCGAGCAGGCGCTCGAGCGGCTGACGCGCCGCGAAAAGTTGCGCCTGTCCCCACGCAGCCTGCCCCATGTAGGACATGCTTTCGCAACCCGGGAGCGCCATGGCAAACGCTGCCAGCAGCACACCTCGCCGACGCCACACGGATCAGAACACGGCGCAGACGGTACAGATCGCGTATTGCGAGCGCGGATCCTGCAAACGCCCGAGCAACGTCAGCGGCTCAGGCGGCAGGTACAGCATATGCGCACCGCTCAACGCCTTGCCCAACAACGTATCCGGTGACAGCGAAAGCCTCGCGAGCAACTGGCTGCTCCACGATGCCGGCTCCTCGATATAGCGGGTATCGTAACTGTCGAGCTTGGCCAGGCGCGCGGCCGCGGCCAGCGCCTGCTCCAGATTGCCCAACTGATCGACCAGCCCGTTGGCCTGTGCCTGGGTGCCGGTCCAGGCGCGCCCCTGCGCGACCTCCTCCACTTTTTCCGGGCTCATCTTGCGCCCGTCGGCCACGATATCGACGAACCGGCGGTAGGTATGCTCATTTGCCATCCGCAGTACCGCCTCGAGTTGCGGCGACAGCGGACGCGAGAGGTCCATCCCCCCGGCAATCGAGGTGGTACCCAGGCCGTCGTTGTTGATGCCGAGCTCGTTCAGTCCCCGTGCGATACTCGGAAATGCGCTCAGCACACCGATGGAGCCGGTGAGCGTGGTGGCGCTTGCCCAGATTTCATCGGCGGGCGCGGCAATCCAGTAGCCTCCCGATGCGGCGACACTGCCCATCGATGCCACCAGCGGCTTGCCGGTGGCCCGAAACTCGAGCAACGCCTCGCGGATGATCTCGGAGGCGAAGCCACTGCCACCGGGCGAGTCGATGCGCAGAACCAGCGCTTTCACGCTGTCATCCCTGGCCGCCTCGCGCACCAGGGCCGCCAGCGAATCCCCGCCCACATTGCCCGCGGGCTGCTTGCCGTCGAGAATCATCCCGCTCGCCACGATCACGCCAACGACCGCCTCGCCACGCTCGCCATCGAGTTCGAAGACCGGGCGCACGGCGCTCAGGTAATCGCGGAAATTCACCGCCGAGAAATGCCCCTCGTCGTCTTCTCCCACCATTTCCGCCAGCGTCGCGTCCATCTCGCCACGGGTCATCAGCGAATCCACGAAACCGTACTCCATGGCCGCAGCCCCTGCGTCGCCCCCGTGGCGCGCGAAGATGGCATCGATGCCGTTGGCGTAGTGATCGACCGCCTCGGCGGGCAGCTTGCGCCGTACGGTAACCACGCCGGTATAAGCGCTCCAGATCTCCTGCAGCAGGCTGCCGGTCGCTATCCGGTCGGCGTCCGACATATTGCCCCGTTCCATGAATTCGAAGGCTGATTTGAAAGTTCCCGAACGGAAAACGTGCAGGTCGATCTTCAGTTTTTCGAGTGCATCACCATAGTAATTGCGATAGGCCGCATAGCCGCTGAGATCGACCATGCCCATCGGATGCATCCAGATCTCGTCGGCTTGCGCGGCCAGCAGGTACTGGTCCTGCGAATAGGAATCGCCGATCGCGATGATCTTGCGCCCGGTGGAGCGGAAGGCCTCGAGCGCCGCGGCGATGTCGCGCGTCTTGGTGATACCCGCGCCTTTCAGGGCATCGGTGGCGAGCACGATCGCGCCGATCCGCTGGTCATCGCGCGCATGCACGATCGCATCGAGAATATCCTTGAGCAGCGTTTCGCGATCCTGACCCTCGGCACCGCCCAGCAGTTGCGCCAACGGGTCGACGATACTCAGTTGTTCCACCACGCGCCCCGAGGGGTCCACGACCAGCGCGGCGCGCTCGGGTATGCCGGCCCCGCGATCGGCCGAAAACATCACGATCGCGATCGCAATAAACAGCAGAAAGAACAGGTTTGCGAGGGATGTCCTCAACCAGGTCAGCAGCGCCCACAACCCACCGAAGAAGCGGCGGATCAGACTCTTGCGCTCTTGTGTCATGCGCGATTTTCTCCGTTCAGGAACTGCGACCGGCGATTTCCCGCTGGCGCCAGCGAGCATAGAACATCGCCGCATTGAAAAGAATCACGTTGCACAGCAGTTCGAGCCATTCCCTGGAATCCGCGGGTGTCCGGAACAACTCGTCGACCGTGAACATGAAGTATGCCAACAGCACAAAGCACAGCCACAGATAGGTCTTCCATGCCCCGCGCAACAAGCCCGGCAGGAAGACGATCAGCGGCCCGATCGAGATAACCCACCAGAAGGCACGCGATGCCGGCTCCAGGCGCACGATGCCGAACACCTCGATCGACAGCAGCAGGATCAGCATCGCGTAGCACCCGAGCGCAACACGTTGTGCAAGCAAGACCCTGCGGTGCAAGGAACCGGTGCTCATCGCGGCGCTCCGCGCGGCAACGCCAGCGCCAGGCGTGCGATGCGCCGACCGAGCGCCTGGCACAGCGCCGTCTCGTGCGCATCGACGGGGCGCGCCCCGTCGGCGCCCGCCCAGTGCGATGCACCGTAGGGCGTGCCTCCAGCGCCGGTCTGCATCAGGCCGGACTCGCTGTAGGGCAGCCCGCAGCACACCATGCCGTGATGCAACAGCGGCAGCATCATGCTGAGCAGCGTGCTCTCCTGCCCGCCGTGCAGGCTCGCGGTGGAGGTGAACACACCCGCCGGCCGATCGATCAGCGCGCCGCTCAGCCACAGGCTGGAAGTGCCATCGATAAAATATTTCAGCGCCGCGGCCATGTTGCCAAAACGCGTGGGGCTGCCGAGCACCAGGCCGGCCGCGTTACGCAGGTCGTCTTCCTCGCAGTACAATGCGCCCGCCTGCGGCATATCCGGCTCGCCCGGCTCGCACACGGTCGACACCGCCGGCACGGTACGCAAGCGTGCCCCGATGCCACGCACCGAATCGACCCCGATGCCGACCTGCTCAGCGAGACGCGCGGTGGCTCCGTGACGGCTGTAGTAGAGCACCAGCACGTAGGGGTCGGGGGTACTCATGGGAGCGCTGCGGGCATGACGTGTCCGGATCGGTCTGGTTAAATGCATCGACGCAAGAGCAGGGATTATAGACCAGCAACATGTCCGACCGATCACGACCGATAGACGCGATCATTGCCGATGTGGGCGGCTTCCTGCGCTACCTGGGCGGGCGCATGATCGAGGATCGCTGCCAGCAGACCGCGGCGGCGCTCACCTGGGTGACGCTGTTCGCATTGGTACCCATGCTCACCGTGTTTTATTCGATCCTCTCCCTGGTGCCGGGATTCCAGGCTCTCGGCGATCAGCTCCAGACCCTGGTGTTCCAGCATTTCGTGCCGAGCACCGGCGCCGAGATCCAGCAGTATCTCGCCGGCTTCGCGGAACAGGCGCGCAAGCTGACACTCGCCGGGACGCTGATGCTCGTGGTATCGGCATGGCTGATGCTGAGAACCATCGAACAGGCTTTCAACCATATCTGGCGGGTTCGCCAGGAACGGCGCGGCGTGGCGCGCTTCGTGTTGTACTGGGCGATTCTCAGTCTCGGACCGTTGTTGCTCGGCGCCGGCCTGCTGATCAGCACCTACCTGTTCTCGCTGTCGGTGTTCAGCGCGGTACCACAGACGGAACAGCTGAAATCCCTGCTGTTCGGAGTTCTGCCGGAGGTTCTCACGTTCGTGACCTTCACCCTGATCTTCGTGGCGGTGCCCAATTGCCGGGTACTGCTGCGTCATGCGGCGATCGGCGGACTGGTGAGCATGCTGCTGTTCGAGTCCGGCAAAACCCTGTTCGCCTGGGTGGTGGCCAGGAGCAGCTACACGCTGATCTACGGCGCGTTTGCGGCGCTGCCATTGTTCCTGTTGTGGTTGTACCTGTCATGGCTGGTGTTGCTGGCTGGCGCGGAATTCGTCTACTCCCTGGCCAACTACCGCGGCCAGCGTGCCCTGCAGGTACCCGATCTGTTTGCGGCGCTCGGCGTGCTCGAGCGCTTGAGCCGTCTGCACCGCAGCGGCGGCGTTCTGTGCGACAGCGAGGTCCTCGAGCACGGCTGGCTGCTCGGGCGCTTCACGATCGATCCGCAGCGCTGGGAAATCATCCGCCAGCGGCTGCTCGACGCCCGCATGCTGCGCCTCACGCAGCACGGCGAGTACGTTCTGGGCACGGATGACGGCAGCGTATCGCTGTGGGCGCTGTACCGCCTGATCGGCGCTCCCGAGACGCTGCTCCCGGACGCTGGTCTCGCCGATCTGCCCGCCTGGTATCGCCAGGCCCACACCGCCATCGCACTCGCCGATGCGCGCGCGCAACAAAGCATGGAGCAGAGCCTGCGTGAATTGTTCAACAGTCCGGAGGACATAAATGAGCCCGCGAACTGAGCGCCTCGCGCGCTTGCTGCTGACGATATTGCTGCTGGCCGGCTGCGCGCGCGAACAACCTGCCGACGCACCCGACCCCCTGGCACAGACCCGCGGCGAGTGGCTGTTGATCAATTACTGGGCCGAATGGTGCAAGCCCTGCATCGAGGAGATCCCGGAGCTGAACGAATTCGCACGACTCAACGCCATGCGCGCCCGGGTACTGATGGTGAACTACGACGGTGCCCGCGGTGATGCCCTGCGCGAACAGGCACGGCGTCTCGGGATAACCACCACCCTGCTCGAATCCGACCCTGCCGCACGTTTCGGCTACCCGCGACCACAGGCATTGCCGACGACCTTCGTGATCGACCCCGACGGCAAGCTGCGCGCGACGCTGCTCGGCCCACAGACCGTGGCAAGCCTTGGCGCTGCCACGCAAGCGCCCTGACACGATGTGCCGCCGGGTAATGGCGAGCGGCAAGGTGCAGGGCGTGGGCTATCGCGCATTCGCACGCCGCGCCGCACAAGAACTCGGGATCTCGGGGTATGCACGAAATCTCGCCGACGGACGGGTGGAGATTCTTGCCTGCGGCGAGAACACGGCACTCGAGCGCTTCATCGAGCGGCTGCAACAGGGGCCTAAATGGTCGCGGGTGGAACCGCTCGAGGTGGTCAGCGCCGCGTGCTGCGCCCCCGGATTCTCCACCGCCTGATACGGCATCGGCAGTACGCAGGCGCTCGATCAACTGATCGAGCGGCGGATACAGTGCAACCACTTTCCGGTCCATCGCCCGGGTGCGAAACGATTCCTTGCGCTCGCCCGCGTCCATCTGACCGAAAGCCTGCCTTCGCGGCAACGAGCTCTGGCATTGATTAGGGCAATCGCTATACTTGGAACTGGACAGAAAGGGTAATCCAAGGGGTAGCGAGGCGTGCTTCGGTCGGGCATACGCAATTTTCTGCTCGCGCTGGCGCTATTGCCGGCCGGCAATCCATCGATGGCGGTGGCCGATTCGCTGGCCACTTCAGACCCGGTTCCCGATGCTTACAGCGTGCTCCAGCGCCATGGACTGCTCGAGGCCGCGACGCCGGTGGCGGCGAAAAGCGCACCCGTGATATCGCTGCCTGCTCCTTCGACGCGGCCGAGCCGCACGGTAGCGGTGCCAACCGCCACCTCCCTGACCGAAACCGATGTCCTGCCACGCGCCTATCAGCGTCTGCGCGCACTGGGTTTGCTGAAATCCGAACCCTCCTCCAAGTCCGCGACCGCGCTGATTGCAGACACGCGCCCGAAGGCGGATCGCGTGGTCGTCGACAAGTCCGAACGCAAGCTGTTCCTGATGAGAAATGGTCAGACCTTTCGTGAATTCCGGATTTCGCTGGGCAAGGCGCCCGAGGGACCGAAGCTGCAGGAAGGTGATCTGCGCACCCCGGAAGGCGTCTATACACTCGACTGGCGCAACCCGAAAAGCGGCTTCTACAAATCGATACACATTTCCTACCCGAACGAGAACGATCGCCTGCAGGCACTGAAGCGCGGGGTAAGCCCCGGCGGCATGATCATGATCCATGGCGAGCATTACATTCCCTCGCTCAGCCGCATCTACCGGCTGGCGAGCAAGAAAGACTGGACCGAGGGTTGTATCGCCCTCAACAATGAAGAAATGGATGAGCTGTGGGTCACCGTGGCCGACGGCACACCGATCGAGATTCGCCCCTGAACGACGACTGCCTGCCCGGCGCGCGATGCCAGGCAGGATTTCGCCAAGCGCCCGATCAAGTCACAACCAGGAAATCACCGGCAGCGGGATGGCACCGCAGGCGTCGCGCTGCACCGCACGGCGCAGTAAAACCCTTCCTTGAACACCAAAAACGAGGCGGAACGTTGCGCAAGCCCAAGACAGCAGGGTTATCGAGAACAATCCGACCTACCGCGGGCTGGCGCGAATGGGTCGCCTTGCCGGAGCTCGGCGTCGGCGCCATCAAGGCCAAGCTCGATACCGGTGCCCGTTCCTCCGCGCTGCACAGCAAGAGTATCGAGCGCTTCAGCAGGCGGGGCGCGGAATATGTTAGGGTACTGCTCGATCCCGGCCAGCGATTGCGGCTCAGCGAAACTTTCTTCGAAGCACCCATTGTCGACGAACGCATCGTGACCGACTCCGGTGGCCACCGCGAACGTCGCATCGTCATCGTCTCGACGCTGATGCTCGGCAACATCGGCTGGCCGGTGGAAATCACCCTGACCAATCGCGAGGACATGCGCTTTCGCCTGCTGCTCGGCCGTACCGCGCTGGCGGGCCGCTACACGGTCGATCCCGCCCGATCGTATGTGCTCGGCAAACGCAAATTGGCACTGCCTCGACCAACCCGAACCGGAGAACCGAATTGACCGTGATAGCCCCGCCTGCCAGACCGCTCAAGATCGGCATCCTCTCGCGCAATCCCAAGCTGTATTCCACCCGGCGCCTGGTGGAGGCAGCCCAGACCCGCGGACATTCGGTCGAGGTGATCGACGTGTTGCGCTGCTATATGGACATCACCTCGCACAACCCGACGATTCACTACAAGGGCAAGGAATTCAAACCCAACAGCTTCGATGCAATCATCCCGCGCATCGGTGCCTCGATCACGTTCTACGGCACCGCGATGGTGCGCCAGTTCGAGATGATGAATACCTTTTCGGTCAACGAATCGGTGGCGATCTCGCGTGCCCGCGACAAGCTGCGCTCGATGCAATTGCTTTCGCGCGAGGGCATCGGACTGCCGGTCACCGGCTTTGCGCATTCGCCCGATGACATCGATCACCTGATCAGCGAAGTCGGTGGCGCCCCGCTGGTGATCAAACTGCTGGAAGGCACCCAGGGGCTGGGCGTGGTGCTGGCCGAAACCAAGAAGGCCGCCGAAAGCGTGATCCAGGCATTCATGGGGCTGGACGCCAATATCCTGGTACAGGAGTTCATCAAGGAATCGAAGGGTTGCGACATCCGCGCCTTCGTGATCGACGGCAAGGTGGTCGCGGCCATCCAGCGCACCGCGGCAGAGGGCGAGTTCCGCTCGAACCTGCATCGCGGCGGCAAGGCCTCGCTGATCAAGATCACCCCCGAGGAGCGTTCGACCGCGGTGCGTGCCGCCGGCGTGATGGGACTCAACATGTGCGGCGTCGACATGCTGCGCTCGAACCACGGGCCGGTGGTGATGGAGGTCAATTCATCACCCGGGCTGCGCGGCATCGAGGAGGCCACCGGCATGGACGTGGCCGGCAAGGTGATCGAATTCATCGAAAAGAAAGGCCCTGGCGCCAAGACCCGTACCCGTGGCAAAGGCTAAACCCGACGGCACCGAACTCGTCATTGGCGGCGTGCCGGTCAAGCCCGGCACGCGCGCCAATATCGACATCGCGTTCGCCGCCCTCTACACGCACACCGCGGTCAGCATGCCGGTGCAGGTGATCCGCGGGCGTGTCGCCGGCCCGACACTTTTTGTCTGTGCCGCGATCCACGGCGACGAGATAAACGGCGTCGAAATCGTGCGCCGCCTGATCCGTTCGATCACCCCCGAGCGCCTCAAGGGCACCCTGATCTGTATTCCGATCGTCAACGTGCTGGGGTTTCTGAATCATTCGCGCTACCTTCCGGACGGGCGTGATCTCAATCGCAGTTTCCCGGGTTCGCCGAACGGCTCGCTGACCGCGCGTCTCGCCAACCTCTTTCTCGAAGAGATTATTTCGAAGGCCACCCACGGCATCGACCTGCACACCGGCGGCGGACACCGCGCCAATTTGCCGCATATCCGGGCCAACCTGGACGACCCGCAGGTGCACGCACTGGCGCGCTCCTTCGATGTGCCGGTGCTGGTCAACTCGAGCATGCGCGACGGTTCGCTGCGCCAGGTGGCGGCCGACATGGGCGTCTGCACCCTGCTCTACGAAGCCGGGGAAGCGCTGCGCTTCGACGAGTTCTGCGTGCGCGCGGGGGTGCGCGGCGTTCTGAACGTGATGCGCGCGCTCGGCATGCTGCGCAGGACGCGCAGCGTCCGCCCCGGAACCGAGCCGATGGTGGCGCGCTCCACGCGCTGGGTGCGCGCACCGGGAGCCGGCATCACCCGTTTCGTGACGCCGCTGGGTGCGCGCGTCAAGATGGGCGAGGTGCTTGGCACCATCAGCGATCCGTTCGGCGAGCGCGAGCAGGACGTGAATGCCCCGTGCGACGGCATCGTGCTGGGGCGCAACAACCTGCCGCTGGTCAACGAGGGCGATGCGCTGTTCCACATCGCCCTGTTCGAAAGCAGCCATTCGGTGGCCGAGCAGGTCGAGGCGTTCCAGAACATGCTGTCCGATCCCGACCTGGAGTCGGTCGACAACCAGCCGCCCATCGTCTGAACGGTGGCAGGGATCGGCCTTGTCATGCCCCCGGCACTGCGGGATCGGCCTTGTCATGCCCCCGGCACTGCGGGATCGCCACCGCCAGTACGGCGTCTCGAGCAAGTACACCCCATTCCCCTGCACGGTCACCGTGGGCCGTTTCTCGGCCACCGCAGAGCGCGCGATGGAGCGGCACAGCCGCTCACGCAGTTCGCCCTGGAGCCCCTCGCAGCGCCCGGTCGTGGACCACGGCATTAGCCATCCCTGCCTTGCTGTGACGGATGCGGCCGATCAATCGATCAACCGCCGCGTCGGGACAAGCCCAGCATGCGGAGCAGGCTTTGCCACAGCAAACGGATCATGGCAATGACCGGGTTGAGCGCCCGGGGTTTTTCACGTCCCTGCATCAGCTGTTCGAAAGCGGTGAAGAAATTCCCGGCCATTTCCCTGCTGACCCCGGCGATCATGCGCTGGCCGAGACGTGCGATCTGGCCGCCGACCTGGACCTCGAGCCGGTAATGGATATCGGTACCGTCGCCGCTTTCATTCATCAGCAACTCGGCTTCGCCCACTACAAAACCAGGGCTGCCCTTGCCCTCCAGTCGCAGCTTCAGGCGCTCGGGTTCGTTACGCTCCAGCACATCGAGACTGCCTTCGAAGCGACCGCTGATGGCCGCCAGTTTCAGCTCCAGTACCGCGTCCATATGGTCGGGCCGGGTCTCCTCCAGCGAGGTGAGTTCGGGCATGCTGTCGCGGTAGGTCCGGGTATCGTTCAGGCCCCGCCAGACTTCGCTGATCGCCACTGCCACATGTTCGCGTCCTTCGATGATCATGCCGCGCCAACTTCTAGTTTGATTTTGACCGCGCCACCGCGGCTTCCAACGCCTTCAGCGCCTGCACCTTGAGCAACTGGCGGCGGTAATCGGGCGGCACAAGACGGTCTTCCATCGGATCGGCCTCCGCAATATCGCCGCAGATGCGTTCAAACAATTCGCGGCCGGGCTCAACGCCGACCAGCAGCGACTCGATACTGTGGGCGCGAAACGGAATGATATTGACGCCAGTGACGCCCAGCGTCGCGTTGCTGATCCGCCCCCTGCGATCCATCGTCAACCGGGCCGCGACTCCCACTACCGCCAGTCCCGAGGCCTGGTGGCGCAATTTGCAGTAGGCCGCACCGCTGCGTTTGGCCTGCGCAGGGATAATGATTTCCGTCAGCAGCTCGTCTGCACCGATGTCACTGCTCAGCATGCGCAGGAAAAAATTCTCGGCTTTCACTTTTCGTTTTCCCCTGGCACCCACCAGCCCGGCTTCTCCTTCCAGTGCCAGGAACAGGGCCGGCCAGTCGGCAGCGGGATCGGCATAGGCCAGTGAGCCGCCGATAGTGCCCCGGTTGCGCACCTGGGGATCTCCAATCACACGGGCGGTATCGGTAAAGGCAGGGAAGTCGACCAGGTCGGGGTGATCGATCAACTCGGCGTGCGTGGTGCACGAACCGATATGCAGCTTCCCCCAGCTTTTACTGACACCGCTCAATTGCGCGATACGGCCTATATCCACCACCAGGGACGGTTGGCTGAGACGCGGTTTGAGCGCCGGGATCAGGCTCATGCCACCCGCGAGCACCTTGGCGCCGGGTGTCGTCGCCAACAGCCGGCACGCATCGGCCACGGTCGCGGGAGCTGCATATTCGAATCTGGCCGGTATCATGATTTTCCCTGCTGCATTGCCCGCCACAGTTTGTTCGGGGTGAGTGGCATATCCAGGTGTTTGACCCCAAAAGGGGCCAGCGCATCCACCACGGCATTTACCACGGCTGGCGGCGCGCCCACCGTACCTGCCTCGCCGATACCGCGCGCCCCGAGGGGATTGACCGTCGAGGGTGTTTCGGTGATTTCCACCTCGATCAGCGGCAAGTCGATGGCTCTCGGTATGGCGTAATCGAGAAAGGACGAGCTCAGTGGTTGTGCCATCTCGTCGTAGACCGCCTCTTCCATCAGCGCCTGTCCAATTCCCTGAACGATGCCGCCATGCAGCTGGCCTTCGACGATGTCGGGATTGATGAGCCTGCCCGCATCATCGACCGCGATATAGCGCAGCAGTTTGACCCGGGCGGTATCGGCCTCGACTTCCGCGACGCAGATATGGGTGCCGAAGCAGCTGACGAAGTTGGACGCCTCGAAAATGACCGCGGCCTCCAGACAGGACGCCATCCCCGGCGGCAAATCAACGGGACCGGCAAAGGAACGGTTGGCGACATCGGCAAATGAAATATTGATGGCGGGATCATCGATGCAGCGGAATCTCCCGGCCACCAGCGTCAACCGAGCCGGCTCGAGCCGCAGCATATGCGCCGCAAGGCGCAGCGCCTGGTCCCTCACTTTCTGTGCGGCCTGCAGCACGGCACTGCCTCCCACCACCAGTGAGCGGCTGCCCATGGTACCGTTGCCCTGGGCGACCTTGTCCGTATCACTGTGCAGCACCGCGATGTCCGTCAGTGGCACACCCAGCGTATCCGCCACAATCTGGGCCGTCGTGGTGACAATGCCCTGGCCGTGGGGTGAAGTACCGATCACCACCCGCACCTTGCCGCCGGGATCGACACTGACGATGGCTTTCTCCCAGCCGCCGACCACATATCCCCGACCGCCCGGCACCGAAGGAAATCCTGCACGCCAGACGTGGGTGGCAATGCCAATGCCCAGATAACGCCCCTGCTCCCGTAACAGCTGTTGCTCCCGGCGCATCTTGGCGTAATCGAGCTTTGCCAGTGCCCGTTGCAGGCACAGCTCGTACGCACCGCTCTCATGCACATGACCCGATGGCGTGGCAAAGGGAAACTGCTCGGGCTGAATAAAATTCCGTCGCCGCAGTTGCACCGGGTCCAGCGCCAGTTCCCGCGCGATCAGATCCATGGTTCGTTCGATGAAGTAAGCCGCCTCGGCGCGACCGAAGCCCCGGTAGGGGTCGGTGGGTGTGGTGTTGGTGAAGACGCTGACGATATCGGCCTTGGCGTGGGGGATGCGGTAGGCGCCGGTCATCAGCATCGCCGTCATCATCGCCCCCACCGGAGTAATGGCGTGATAATAGGCGCCCATATCGGCCGTGAGCTTGAAGTGCAGGGCGTTGATCCTGCCATCACGATCCACCCCGGCAGTCAGGTCAACAGTCTGGGCGCGGGCATGGCTGGTCACCAGCATGTGCTCCTGGCGCTCCTCGATCCATTTCACCGCACAGCCCAGTTTCAATGCCAGCGCCGCCGCCAGCAATTCCTCCGGATAGGCATTGTTCTTGGCGCCGAAAGCACCACCCACGTCCGGCGCGATCACGCGCAGCCGGTGTTCCGGAAAATCGAGAAAGCGGGAAAATTCGCGGCGCATCAAATGTGGCGCCTGGGTGGAGAGCCAGACCGTCAGCTGCTGTTCCCAGTGCCGGTATTGAGCCACCACGCCGCGCGTTTCCATGGCGTTCGGGATCACCCGCTGATTTACCAGGCGCTGCCGAATGAGCAGCTCGGATCGCTCGAGAGCGGCATCGGTTTCATTTCCCAACGACATCCGGTAGCCGACATTGTTGCCGATGAAATCGTGCAGTACGGGGGCGTCTTCCTGTAATGCCTTGTCAGGGTCGGCTACCGCTGCCAGCGGCTGATAATCGACACGAATCAGCTCCCGGGCGTCGCGCGCGATATAGCGGTCGCTGGCGAGCACGGCGACGACCCCCTCACCGACAAAGCGCACGCGATCGATCGCCAGGGTGTGATGTTCGGGCGCATTGAAGCCCTCCATTCCGCCGCCACTGGGCACCGGCGGCAGAAACGCCGCCAATTCCCTGCCGGTGTAAACGGCTTGTACACCGGACAGGGTCAGAGCGGCACTCGCATCGATGGCCTTTATGGTGGCATGCGCATAGGGGCTGCGCAGAATATCCAGGTGCAGCATGTTGTCGAGCTGGATGTCGTCAACATAGCTGCCGTGGCCGGTGAGCAGCCGCGGATCCTCACTGCGCTTGATGCGTTGTCCGATCAGGGGTTCGGCTTGCGGTGACGAGATGCTCACTGCGCCGGGCTCCGTGTCTGGCAAACACTGCGGATGGCGTCGACGATATGCTGGTAACCGGTACAGCGACAGCGATTGCCTTCGATGGCTTCACGAATCTCCTGGTCACCGGGATTGCCTTTCTTTTCGATCAGCTCCTGCGCGGACATCACCATACCCGGGGTACAGAAGCCGCACTGCAGGGCATGGTGCTGCTGAAAAGATTTCTGCAATGCCTGCATCTCGCCATTTTTTGCCAGACCTTCAATGGTGGTGATGTCACAGCCGTTGGCTTGTACCGCCAACAGTGAGCAACTCTTGATGGCTTTGCCATCCAGATGCACCGTGCAGGCGCCGCACTGGCTGGTATCGCATCCGATATGGGTGCCGGTGAGACGCAGTTGCTCACGCAAAAAATGCACGAGCAGTGTGCGCGGCTCTATCTCGGCGCTGACCGCCTTGCCATTGACCCGGAATGAAATTTTCATGATCAGTAATCCGATGAAGGTTGCGCAACGTTGAGAGCCCGGATTGGCAGAATCCCGCCAGCAGTTCACGCAGTGCGTCGATATTGCCGGAGGCGGGAGCTGCTCCGCTGCTTTCCACCGCATCTTGTCAGGATTGGCTTTCGCTGGGTAGCCTGTTTATTCTTGCCGCGATCCAGACCACGCCCGGAGGTTTCGATGTCCGAAGATATCGCCACGCTGCGCCGAATCCTCGGCAGCGCTCGCACCATCGCGGTGGTCGGGCTGTCCGCCGAGTGGCATCGGCCGAGCTATTTCGCGGCCAAGTACATGCAGCAGCACGGCTATCGCGTGATCCCGGTCAATCCCCGCTACGAGGAAGTGCTGGGGGAGCGTTGCTATGGTTGTCTCGAGGATATTCCGCAGGCGGTCGATATCGTCGATGTGTTCCGGCGCAGCGCCGATGTGCCGCCGATCGCCGAGAGCGCGATCGCGATCGGCGCGAAGTGCCTGTGGCAGCAGATCGGCGTGATCAATGAGGAGGCCGACGCACGGGTGCGCGCCGCCGGTCTCGACTCGGTGATGGATCGCTGCGTGAAGATCGAGCATGCGCGGGTATTCGGCGGCCTGCACTGGCTCGGGGTGAACACCGGGGTGATCTCGGCAACACGGAGGGCCTGAACATGAGCGATCACGTATTCCAGCCCGAAACCCTGGCGATCCACGCCGGCCAGGTACCCGACAAGGAAACCGGGGCGCGCGCGCTGCCGATCTACCAGACCACCAGTTTCGTGTTCGACAGCGCCGATCACGCCGCCAGCCTGTTCAACCTGCAGACCTTCGGCAATATCTATACGCGGCTGTCGAACCCCACCGTCGCGGCGCTGGAGGAGCGCGTGGCGGCGCTCGAGGGCGGGCGCGCCGCGATTGCGAGCGCCAGCGGCATGGCCTCCGAGGCGATGGCCCTGATGACCCTGCTCGCGCAGGGCGATCACGTGGTCGCGGCCGGCGCACTCTATGGCGGCACGGTGTCGATGCTCGCGGTCAACCTCGCCAGGTTCGGTATCACCACCACCTTCGTCGATGCCACCCGACCCGAGGCATTCGCCGCCGCGATGCAGCCGAACACCCGCGCGGTATTCGCCGAGAGCCTCGGCAATCCGAGCCTCGCGGTGCTCGACATCGCAGCGGTCGCCGAAGTCGCGCATGCCCACGGTGTGCCGCTGCTGATCGACAACACCGTGCCTTCCCCGTTTCTGTGCAACCCGATCCGTCTCGGCGCCGATATCGTGGTGCATTCGGCCACCAAGTACCTTGCGGGCCACGGCACCACGCTCGGCGGCGTGATGGTCGAGAGCGGCAAGTTCCCCTGGGACAACGGCAAGTTTCCCGGCATGACCGAGCCTTCGCCGGGTTACCACGGGGTAAAGTTTTTCGAGACCTTCGGCGATTTCGCCTGCACCATGCGCGCGCGCATGGAAACGCTGCGGGTGTTCGGCGCCACTCTCTCGCCAAACAGTGCCTGGCAGATACTCCAGGGCGTCGAGACGCTGGGCCTGCGCATGGAGCGTCATTGCCGCAACGCGCTCGCGGTGGCGCGTTTTCTGGCCGCCGATCCGCGGGTGGACTGGGTCAACTTTCCGGGTCTGCCCGGTCACCCCCAACACGCCCTGCTCGGCAGGCAGATGCGCCAGGTCGATGGCCTGCCCGGCGGTTCCGGCCTGCTCGCCTTCGGCGTGAGGGGTGGCCTGGCGGCGGGTGTCAGATTCATCGAGGCGGCGCAGTTCATGAGCCATCTCGCCAATATCGGCGATACCCGCACGCTGATCATCCACCCGGCCTCCACCACCCATCGCCAGCTCGACGATGCGCAGCAGCGCGCCGCCGGCGTGCTGCCCGACATGGTGCGCATATCGGTGGGCCTCGAACATATCGACGACATACTCTGGGACATCGACCAGGCATTGGACAGGGCAAACGCATGAGCACGATCTACGAGCAGGATCTGGACAAATGCGCGGCGAATTTCGTCGCGCTGTCACCGGTGAGTTTCGTGGAGCGCAGCGCCGAGGTATTCGCCGATCTGCCGGCGGTGATCCACGGCCAGCGTCGCTACGACTGGGCCGAGACCCGCGCGCGATCGGCACGGCTCGCTGCCGCGCTGCGTGCGCTCGGCGTGGGCCGTGGCAGCACGGTCAGCGCGATGCTGGCCAATACGCCGGAAATGATCGAGGCCCACTATGCGGTGCCGGCGCTGAACGCGGTGCTCAACGCATTGAATACCCGCCTCGATGCCCGGCTGCTCGCCTGGCAGATGAACCATTGCGAAACCGCCGTATTGCTCAGTGATCGCGAATTCGCGCCCGTCATCGGCGAGGCGCTGGCGCTGCTGCAATCCGAACACGGTCGCACGCCGGTGGTGATCGATGTCTGCGACAGCGAGTACACGGGCGCGGGCGAGCGCCTCGGCGCCCATGAATACGAGGCGCTGCTGGCGGCACACGATCCCGTGCCGACGTTGGAGGGACCGCGCGACGAATGGGATGCAATCGCGGTGTCATACACCTCCGGCACCACGGGTGAGCCCAAGGGCGTGGTCACCCATCATCGCGGGGCTTATCTCAACGCGGTCAGCAATGCCCTCACCTGGAGCATGCCGCAGTTTCCGCGCTACCTGTGGACCCTGCCGATGTTTCATTGCAACGGCTGGTGCTTTCCATGGACCGTCGCGTTGCAGGGCGGTACCCATATCTGTCTGCGGCGGGTCGAGGCCAGGGCCATTTTCAAGGCCATGCGTGAACACCGCGCCGATCACTACTGCGCCGCACCGATCGTGCACAACCTGTTGATCGCGGCACCCGCCGCCGAACGTGCCGGCATCATTGGGCCGGTGCGGGCAATGGTCGCGGGTGCCGCACCACCGGCGGCGATGATCGACGGCATGAAGAAGATCGGTATCGATCTCACCCACACCTATGGCCTGACCGAGGTCTACGGACCGGCAACCGTCGCGGTCAAGCGCGAAAGCTGGGACCGCGAAAGCCTGTCCGAGCAGACCCGCCTCAACCAGCGCCAGGGCGTGCGTTACGCGCTCGAGGAAGGCATGACGGTGCTGGATCCGCAAACCATGCTCGCCACCCCTGCCGACGGCGAAACCATGGGTGAAATCATGTTTCGCGGCAATATCGTGATGAAGGGTTACCTGAAGAACCCGAGTGTCACCGAAAAATCGTTTGCCGGCGGCTGGTTTCACACCGGCGATCTCGCGGTGATGGAAGCCGATCGTTATGTGCGCATCAAGGATCGCAGCAAGGACATCATCATCTCCGGCGGCGAAAACATCAGTTCGCTCGAAGTCGAGGACGCGCTGTACCGTCATCCCGCGGTAATGGCCTGCGCGGTGGTGGCGCATGCGCACCCGAAATGGGGCGAGACGCCGCTCGCTTTCGTCGAACTGAAGCCCGGCACGAGCGTCAGCGTCGATGAACTGTTGAGCCACTGCCGCGAACTGCTGGCCGGCTACAAGATTCCGCGCGACATCCGCTTCGAGGAAATTCCCAAGACGGCGACCGGCAAGATCCAGAAGTTCGCGCTGCGCGAGCGGGCCCGCACATCGGATCTGTAGGCCGGCGCACCGATGCCATCGACCACCGTGCCGCCGCGAATCATTACCTTGCTCATTGCGAGCCTCCCCGGGAATTGACAATCATTGCACCGCCGCACGCTGCTGGTTCAGGGCAAGGTCATTGGGCGGATTTTCCACGCAGCGGGTGCCCGCGGGATCGTAGATATAGGCCACGCAGCGATTGCAGCTGGTGCAGCCCGAGCGATCCAGCTCACCGCTGCGAAACTTGTTGACCAGCGCGGTATCGTGAATCAGCGCCCGCGCCATCACCACGCACTCGAAGCCCTCGGCAAGCGCGGTTTCGGCGGCGTCCATCGATTTCACACCACCGAGATAGGCCAGCGGCATCTTCACCGCCGCGCGAATCCTGCGCGAATGCTCGAGCAGATACAGCTCGTGAAACGCGAGATCAGCCGGGGTCCCCATGGAGCCTGCTTTCAGTGCGAGGCGCGTCAACGGGCTGCCCTTCACCACCTTGCCCATCTCCTCCATGTTCATCGCGCTGCCGAACATGAACCATACGGATTCGACATTGCGCCCGCCCGAGAGCACCAGCAAATCGGCGCCGGCCGCTTCCAGCGCCGCGGCCGTCACGCAACCGTCATCGGCGGTGGCGCCGCCAGGCACGCCATCGGCCACGTTGATCTTGGCGATGATCGCCATGTCCTTGCCCACCGCGTCCTTGACCGCGGCCAGTACGCTGGCTGGAAAGCGCACCCGGTTCGCGGGGCTGCCGCCGTACTCGTCGCGACGTCGGTTATCGAGCGGCGAGATGAACTGGTTCAACAGATAACCGTGCCCCATATGCAGCTCAAGGGCGTCGAAACCCGCCTCGCGCGCAAGTCTTGCGGCCGCCACGAATTCGTTGCGCACCTGGTCCATGTCCGCCTGGTTCATCGCGCGCCGACGCCAGTTGCCGGCCAGCAATCCGCCCTTGTTGAGTCCGCTCACCGAACTCATCAGCGCCCCCTTGACCTTCATGCCGGTCACGAAGGAGCCGCCATGGGTAATCTGCGCCGAGATCGCGGCGCCCTCGGCATGCACCGCATCGGTCAGCGCCCGCAGATCGGGCAGGATCTGCGGGCGCATCCAGATCTGGTTTGGCAGGGTGCGACCGACCTCGCTCACCGCGGCGTAGGCGACCGTGGTCAGCGCGACACCGCCGCGCGCGAGATCACCATGGTGGCGGACCAGCGCGCGGGTCGGGGCGCCATCCAGGCACATCGCCTCGTTGGCGCCGGATTTGATGAAGCGGTTGCGCAGCCGCAACGGCCCGATCTGTACGGGTTCGAACAATTCGGAAGTCGTGCTCATGTATTTGCCCCTCCATCAACTTTGCCGAGTATTGCCAACAGTTCCGGTGTCACTTGCGGCCGTTGCAGGCCGCTGAGGTGTGCCGCCCGATTGCGCGCGAATTCAGCGGTCATCTCCGGGTGGGTCGATACCCAGAATTCACCATCCGCGATCTGAGTGAGGATCCTTGAAGCGGCTTCGCGCGGACTGATGCCGGCATCCTGCAGCATGCCATGCATCAGCCCGCGGTGCTGCACGGCCATATCCGCCGGACTACTCTTCGCGTCATCGAAAATACGTGTCGCAACCAGCCCCGGCAGAATCGCCGAGACCCGCACCGCGCTGTTGATGAGTTGCATTTCCATACTGAGGCATTCGCTGTAGGACAGCACCGCGTGCTTGCTCAATATATAAGAAGTCTGCAGCGGCATCATGCCGAGACCACCGATCGAGGACACATTGGCGATATAGGCCGGTTTGCCGCTGGCGATCATGCGTGGCGCAAACGCCCTCACTCCGTGTATCACGCCGTGAATGTTGACGCCAAGCGTGCGCTCCCAATCCGCCGCGGACAACTCCCAGCTGAACCCGAGGGTCTCGATGCCGGCGTTGTTCACCAGCAGTCGCACATCGCCCCAGTGCTCATGCACGCTCGCGGCCAGGCGATCCAGCGCCGCCGGATCGCACACATCCGTCTCCACCGTCAGCGTCTCGGCACCGCCGCCACGGATCTCCGCCGCCACCGCCTCGATACGCGCCAGCGAGATATCGGCCAGCACCACTTTCATGCCGAGCGTCGCGGCATGCCGCGCCAGCCCCTCGCCAATTCCCGAGCCCGCACCGGTGATCACCGCGACACCGCCGCCGAAGGCTTGCAGCTGCCTGTCCATCGTTGTTGTTCTCCTTTACTCTCGGTTGGAGTCGGGGGCGAACATAGCACGATTGCGGCCCGCGCTTGCAAGCCCACGGCATTGCACCAACCATGGGGGGGGTATCCCGCCGCGGGCAACAAACTGCAATAATCGCGGTGTTCGGGGTAGCGCAACACGCGGGAGCATCTTCATGGATCAGGGTTCGCAACGACTGCGGGGAAAAATTGCCATCATCACCGGCGCGGCGCAGGGCATGGGCGCCGAGCATGCACGCGTATTCGTGGCCGAGGGTGCGCGCGTGGTGCTCACCGACCTGGAAGAGGCCAGCGGTCGCGCACTTGCCACCGAACTCGGCGAGTGCGCACTGTTCCTGCGCCAGGACGTGAGCAAGGCCGAGGACTGGGACCGGGTGCTGGAGCAGACCCGTGCGCACTTCGGACCAGCCAACATCCTGATCAACAACGCCGCGATCTATTTCATCGGGGCCGTCGACGAGGCGCAGCCCGAGCGGGTGCGCAAGCTGCTCGACATCAATGTCTTCGGCTGCTGGCTCGGCATCAGCCGGATCGCACCGATGATGCGCGAAGCCGGTGGCGGCTCGATCATCAACCTGTCATCGCTGGCCGGCG
Source organism: Gammaproteobacteria bacterium (assembly GCA_016705365.1). Taxonomy (NCBI): domain Bacteria; kingdom Pseudomonadati; phylum Pseudomonadota; class Gammaproteobacteria; species Gammaproteobacteria bacterium. Next base: position 103,630 of record JADIYI010000009.1, read on the forward strand.
CGCGGGGCATTCCGTGGCACAGCATCTACGGCATGTCGAAATGGGCGATCCGCGGCCTGACGCGCTCGGCCGCGCACGATCTCGGCCCCGACGGGATACGCGTGAACGCGGTGCTGCCCGGCGCGATCGAGGGCACCGGCATGCACAGCGGCGAGGCACCCGATGCGGCACTGCTGCAGGCGATACCGCTGCGCCGCTCCGGGCGCAAGGACGAGGTCTCGCGACTGCTGGTGTTTCTCGCCTCCGATGAAAGCGCCTATATCACCGGCGCGGATCATTTCATCGATGGTGGTCGTGCGACCTGGTGAACGCCGTGACCGATATCGTCGGCGCCGTTCACCGCAACTCGATTTCCACCGCGCCCAGCACCCCTTCGGTCAGCGGATAACCGAAGGGATAAGCACCGGCCGGCGAACCGGTATCCATGCCGACACCAAAGGTTTCATCTATCGAGAAGAACGCCGGGGGTGTAGCCGGCAGACGGGCAGTACCCTGCTCCTGCCCGTCGACCAGCAGACGCAGCGTGCCGCCCTTGGCGTAGCCCTCGCCAGCGTAATCGAAGTCGACCTGCAAACGATGCATGCCGGCGCTCAGCGGCTGGTGCGCATCGATGCGCACGCGGCTCACCTCGAACACCCGGTACTCGAACACCGGCTTGCCCTCGGCATCGAGATACAGCGACCAGCCCGCACCCCTGCCGCCCTCGGTCGCGATCACGCCATGCGCGCGGCTTGTCGGAAGTTCCAGCTCCGCAAACAGGCTCCAGGAACGGTTGAGGATCGGCGGAGCCTCTTTCTCCGGGATACCGATTGCGCCGGGATAGTAACGGAACCGGGTACGATCCGCATTGAGACTCGGCATCGGCGTGCGCGTACCGGAGGCATCGCGTAACGGCAGGATACCCACCCGGGCCGCTTCGGTGTCGAACAGTTTGCGCAACGCCGCGAGCTTGGCTGGCTGCTGCGCGGCGAGGTCCCGGGCCTGGCTGAAATCCTCGTCCAGGTGGTACAGCTCCCACGGGTCCGCGGAAAAATCGCGTCCCTGATCGCGCAGCCCGACGGTCCATGGCAAGCCGCCATGAAAGGCCGAGGCCATCCAGCCATCGTGGTAGATCGCGCGATTGCCGAAGACCTCGAAGTACTGCGTGCGATGTTTCTCCGGTGCATCCGCGCTGGAGAAACTTGCGACCAGGCTCGTCCCGTCCATCGGCAACTGCGTGACCCCGTCGACACTCGCCGGCGCCTTGATATGCGCGGCTTCCAGGATCGTCGGCACGATATCGTTGACGTGTCCGAACTGGCTGCGCAGCCCGCCATGCTCGCGGATGCCAGCGGGCCAGCTGACCACCATCGGGTTGCGCGTACCCCCGAGATGCGAGGCGAACTGCTTCATCCACTGAAACGGCGTGCTCATCGCCCAGGCCCAGCCGGCCGGGTAGTTGAGGTAACTGTCCGGTCCGCCGAAATCATCGATACGGGAAAGCTTGCGTGCGACCGGCTCCGGCAGGCCCTGCAGCGTGCCCATGTAGTTCACGGCGCCGAGCAATCCGCCCTCCCCGCTGCCGCCGTTATCACCCACGATACAGAAAATCAGCGTGTCATCGAATTGGCCCGCGTCTTTCAGCGCCTGCACCAGCCGGCCGACCTGCGCATCGGTGTGCGCCAGGAAGCCCGCGTAGACTTCCATCATGCGTGCCGCCACGGCGCGCTCGTCGGCACCCAGTTGCTCCCACGCTGGCAGCAGATCCGGTCGCGGCGTCAGCAGCGCGTCGGGCGGAATCACACCTTGTGCCTTCTGGCGCGCGAAAATGGCGTCACGCATGGCATCCCAGCCGGCATCGAACTTGCCGCGATAAGGTTCGATCCACGCGGCAGGTACCTGGTGCGGCGCGTGCGTGGCGCCGGGCGCGAAATACAGAAAAAACGGCTTGTCTGGCGTCACCGCATGCTGCAGCCGCAGCCAGCGTACCGCCTGCGTCGCCAGGTCTTCGCTCAGATGGTAATCCGGGCCGGCCGGACGCAGCACCGGTGTCGTGCCCTCGTAGAGCGTGGGCTCGAACTGATCGGTTTCGCCACCGAGAAAACCATAGAATTTCTCGAAGCCCACGCCGGTCGGCCAATGATCGAAGGGGCCGCTGGACGATATCTCCCAGTCCGGTGCGAGATGCCATTTGCCGAAGGCCGCGGTGTTGTAACCGTTGCCGCGCAGGATACGGGCGATGGTCGCGGTTTCTTTTTTCAGCACACCGGTATAACCGGGGTAACTGTTGGCGACATTCATGACCGTGCCCACACCGGTGACATGCGCATCGCGACCGGTCAGCAACGAGGCCCGCGTCGGCGAGCAGATCGCGGTGGTATGAAAGCGGTTGTAGCGCAAACCCGCGTTGGCCAGCGCTTCGAGAGCCGGGGTATCGATCGGCCCGCCAAAGGTGCTCGCGGCGCCGAAACCCACATCATCGAGCAATACCACGAGCACATTGGGCGCGCCCTGCGGCGCCCGCAGCACCGCGATTTCCGGCGGCGCAATCTCCGCGGACTGTGCCGCGCACATCCACGCATTTGCCAACAGCAGCAGGGCCAGTCCGATCCGCCATGTCCGATACCGTGCATGACTCATGGGCGCCACCTCCGATGCGTGACAAATATCAGAACTGGTCCGGGCGCAGCATCGCATCATGCCCGCCGTCGACGAATAGCACCGACCCACACACGAACGAGGCTTCCGGACCGAGCAGGTAGCTCACCGCCGCCGCGATATCGTCGGGCTTGCCGGGGCGACGCAGCGGGATGCTGGCGAGGAACGCCCGAATGGCATCACCCATGGCGGGATCCTTCGCCACCTGCTCGGTCATCGGCGTCTCGGTATAACCGGGTGCGACCGCATTCAGACGCACACCGAGAGCGGCATAACCGGGGGTATTGCGGCGCATCCAGCGGGCCAGCGCCAACTTGGATCCGCTGTAGACCGGATGACCTTGCATTCCATTGGCCAGTGCCCGGGCCGCTTCCTCGTTGCCCTCGAGCAGGCGATTCACAAACTCCTCGCTGGTTGGCATCGGTGCGGAATTCGACGAAATCAGCACCACCGCACCCTTGTGCGCCGCGACCAGGTCTTTCAGCCCCTCGACCACATCCACCGCACCGAAATAGTTCACGCTCGCCACCAGTGCCCGATCCGGCACATGACCACCGAGGCCGGCACAGGCAACAATGCCATCGAGCCCGGCACCCGCGCGGCTGCGAATACCCTCGATCGCCGATTCGCGGCCCGCCCGGGTTCCCAGGTCGGCGATCACGTCGGCATCCTTCACGTCGGCCACGATGACCGTGTGCCCTGCCCCGCGCAGCCGCTGCTTGATTGCGGCGCCGATTCCGGTGGCGCCGCCCGTCATGGCATAGATACCCATGTTTTCCGCTCCTTTCCTCGCGTTGGTGGTGCCCGGACAACCGCCCGGTGGTGGCGCCATCTTGCACCGCCCGGAAGGCAATTGAAAGAACACGAGCGGTCAAAGTCGCCGTCAAAACGGTTCGCCGGCAACCCGGACCAATGGCCCGCGAGTTGCCGAAATTGCTTATCGAAATCGAACGCTTGCGCTAAAGCCAAAACTTCGCGAGCGGATTACAGTAGACTTTCGATACGCGATCATCGCAGTTCCGATCGACACCCCGACCACGATAAGCAAAGAGGATCGACCATGAACTATTTCCTGACCGGCGGCACCGGCTTTATCGGCCGTTTCTTTGTCGAAAACCTGCTGTCCCGTGGCGGCACCATCCATTTGCTGGTGCGGGACTCCTCCCGTCACAAGCTCGATGAACTGAAAGCACGTTTCCCGGTGGCGGCCGAGCGCATCATCGGCGTCAGCGGCGACATCACCGCCAACGGTCTCGGCATCGCCGCCACCGATATCGCGCAACTCAAGGGCCGCATCGATCATTTCTTCCACTTCGCCGCGATCTACGACATGGGCGCCAGCGAGGAGAGCCAGCGCCTCGCCAACGTCAACGGCACACTGCACGCGGTGCGCACGGCCGAGGCGCTCGGCGCCGGCTGCTTTCACCACGTCAGCTCGGTAGCGGTGAGCGGTCTCTACCGCGGCAGTTTCCGCGAGGACATGTTCGAGGAAGCCGAGAATCTCGATCACCCGTACTTCCGCACCAAGCACGACTCCGAAAAGATGGTGCGCGAGAAGTGCGGCATCCCGTACCGGATCTATCGCCCCGGCGCGGTAATCGGTCACTCGCGCACCGGCGAGATCGACAAGATCGATGGCCCCTACTATTCGTTCAAGATGCTGCAGCGCATCCGCAACACCTTGCCGAAATGGATGCCGTTGATCGGGATCGAGTCGGGCCTGAACAATCTCGTGCCGGTCGACTACGTGGTGAATGCGATCGACTATCTCGCACACATCGAGGGACACGACGGTGGTTGCTTTCACATCACCGATACCGAGCACTACTCGACCGGCCAGATGATGAATATCTTTGCCGAGGCCGCGCACGCGCCGCAGTTCACGCTGCGCTTCGACCCGAAGATATTCAACTTCATGCCGACCGCGCTGGCCGATCTGCTCGCCAAGCTGCCGCCGGTCAAACGGCTGAAAAGCGCGATATTCGAACGCATCGGCATGCCCGAATCGGCCGCGATTTTGATGAAATACGAGACGCGCTACGACAGCCGCCAGACCCAGCGGCTGCTGGAAGGCAGCGGTATCAAGCCGCCGAAACTCGCGAGCTACGCGGCGCGGATCTGGGATTACTGGGAACGCAACCTCGACCCCGATCTGTTCATCGATCACACGCTGGAAGGGCAGGTCAGGGACCGCGTGGTGCTGATCACCGGCGGCTCGGCCGGTATCGGCAAGGCCCTCGCCATACGTCTGGCTGCCTCCGGCGCCAAAGTGGTGATCACCGCACGCAAGCAGGAAGCACTCGAGGAAACCTGCGCCGAGATCCGCGCCGCCGGCGGCCAGTCATACAGCCATGTCTGCGACGGCGCGGACTTCGAGGCGGTCGATCGTGTGATGCAGCAGATCGAGACCGAGCACGGCGGCGTGGACATACTGATCAACAATGCCGGCCGTTCGATCCGGCGCTCGGTATCGCTCGCCTATGACCGTTTTCATGACTTCGAACGCACGATGCAGCTCAATTACTTCGGCGCGCTGCGCGTGATCCTGCGGGTACTTCCCGGCATGGACCGGCGTCGTCACGGTCACGTGATCAATATTTCCTCGATGGGCGTGCTCGGCCACCCGCCGCGCTTCTCGGCCTATATCGCCTCGAAATCCGCGCTGGAGGCGTTTTCCCTGTGCGCCGCGGCGGAGTATTCGGACCGCAATATCCATTTCACCAATATCAACATGCCGCTGGTGCGTACCGCGATGATTGCACCCACCAAGATTTACGAATACGCTCCGGCACTGGAGGTGGACGAGGCCATCGACCTGATCGTGGATGCGATCATTCACAAGAAAGCGCGCGTGGCGACCGGGATGGGCCGGGTGCAGCAATTGATCGAACTGCTGTTCCCGAAGTTCTCCGAGATCACCAACAACGCGACCTACCGCATGTTCCCGGATTCCGAAGCCGCCAAGGGCCTGCCCGCGCCCGCGGCGCCGCCGGAAGCCACCAGCGAGCAGATTGCAATGGCGGCGCTGATGAAGGGCGTACATTTCTGAGCACGGGAGATCGACGATGGGAATGCTGGATGGAAAGGTTGCACTGGTCACCGGTGCCGGACAGGGCGTGGGCCAGGGCATCGCGCTGGCGCTGGCGGCCGAGGGTGCGCGCGTCGCGGTGACCGGGCGCACGCTGGAGAAACTCGAAGCCACCGCGCGCGAAATCGCGGCGCGCGGTGGCCAGGCCCTGCCAATTGCCTGCGACGTCAAGGATGCGCAATCGATCGCCAACAGCGTGCAGCAGACCGTGGCACAATTCGGCGCGCTCAATATCCTGGTCAACAATGCCCAGGAAGTGCCGCTGGGCACGTTGAACGAACTGAGCGAGGCCGCCTTCGAGGCGGGCTGGCAATCGGGACCACTGGCCACGCTGCGCCTGATGAAACTGTGCTATCCGCACCTGAAGGGTGACGGCTGCATCGTGAACCTCGCGAGTTCCGCCGCCAAGCGCTGGGACATGAGCGGCTACGGCGCCTATGCGGCGGTCAAGGAAGCGATCCGCTCGCTGACGCGCGCCGCGGCCTGCGAATGGGGCGTCGACAATATCCGCACCAACGTGATTCTGCCGCATGCGCGCTCGCCGGGTCTCGAGCGGTGGATCCAGAAGAGCCCGGAGGAGGCGAAGGCCTTCTTCGCGCAGATTCCGCTGCGCCGGGTCGGGGAGTGCGAGGAGGATATCGGTCGTTTCGTGGCGCAGTTGTGTTCGCCGGCCTCGGCTTTCGTAAACGGCCAGAGCATTGCGCTCGATGGTGGCCAGGCTTACCTTGGCTGATGCTTCACGCCCGCCGGGGCGCCCTGCCGGGAGAACGCGCCATGCTGGTCTATGGTCATCGCGGTGCTGCAGGCGAGGCACCGGAAAACACCCTCGGCGGCTTCCGGCATGCGTGGCAACGCGGCGCGCGGCGCTTCGAGCTCGATGTGCACCTGGCCGCCGACGAGGAACTGGTGGTGATCCACGATGCCCGCGTCGATCGCACCACCGGCGAGCGTGGTGCGGTGGCGTCGTTCAGCAGCGCCATGCTGAAACGCATGGATGCACGCCGCGGCGCTCCGCCTTGGCCACGGCGCGAGGGTATACCGCGGTTGCGTGAAGTGCTGCGCGCATTGCCACGTGCCGAATCCTGGCAGATCGAAGTCAAGAAAGGCGGCTCCGCGCAACAGATGCGCGCCACCGCCCTGCGTTTGCGCGCGCTGGTCGCGGAGTTGCGTATCGCGCCCAAAATCATCGTGACCTCCGCTGACCGGGAATTTCTTGGCCACGCAGCTGAACTCATGCCGCGCGTGGCGCGTGGCTATGTGGGCATCGGCCACAACTCGCTCGCCACTGCCAGCGAGCTCGGCTGCAACTACCTGATGCTCAACCTGTTTGCCTGCTCTCCCACGCTGCGCGTGCAGGCCTGGCGCAAGCAGATTGCGTTGTCGGTATGGACCGTGAACGATCCGGTCTCGATCCGCAATCTGCAACGCATGCGCGTGCACAGCATCGTGAGCGATTACCCCTCGATGGCGTTGCCGCTGCTCGCGCAGATCGAGGGCAAGGCGCAGGCCCGCAGTCCGACCCGACCCGGAAAGGCCAGGTGAACCCGCCCTCTTTCGGCAGACGCTACTACGCGCTGCGTCACGGCCAGAGTCTTGCCAACGAGCAGGGTCTGATAGTCAGCGATCCGGAGCGCGGTGCCACTGCCTACGGGCTGACTGCCAGGGGTCGCGAGCAGGTTTGCGCGAGCATCGCCGCCTGCGGCTCGCTCGATCGCGAACTGCGGATCTTGAGTTCACCGCTGCTGCGCGCCCGCGAAAGTGCCCGCCTCGCACAACGGCTGATCGGCTGCGCCGCGCCGATCGTGGATGCACGCCTGCGCGAACGCGGATTCGGTACACTCGAAGGCGGCAGCGATGCGTGCTACGCCGAGATATGGGCCCACGACGCGCTCGATGCCAGCAGTGCGCCGCACGGCGTGGAGTCTGCCCAGGCGGTGCGAACGCGAGTGCTCGAGCTGCTGTGCGAACTCGAACGCCAGCCCGCGGGACCGACGATCCTGCTGGTCGCGCATGGCGACACCATCCAGATCCTGTGGACCGTCTTTGCCGGTCTCGGTGCCGGCGAGCATCGGCGCCGTGCCGCGCTGCGCCCCGGACAATTGGTGGAGTTGGGCGCGCCACGCCCGCGCAACCCTGTCGACCGGCGAACCCGCGCGCTATAGTATCCGCCACCGCCAGGCACGCGGGCACTTCGGCAGGCTTTTTCAGACAATGCGGAGATCGGGATGATCAAAAGCTATTTCATGACCCAGGTGCGTTTCGATTTCGGTGCGGTGGAATTGCTCGGCAAGGAACTGCGCACGCTCGGCATCAAGCGTCCGCTGCTGGTCACCGATCCGGGCCTGGTCGTCACCGGCCTTGCCGCGCGCGTGATGGCGCTGATGCCCGCCGGCAGCGCAATGTTCAGCGATCTGCCGGCCAATCCGACCTGGGAAAACGTGGACGCGGCAAGCGCACTGTACCAGGCGAGCGGCTGTGACGGCCTGGTCGCACTGGGCGGCGGATCGGCGATGGATCTGGCCAAGGGTGCGGCGGTGATGACCACCCACGAGGGGCTGCTGCGCGATTACGACATCACCCGCGTGATCCGCAAGGAAGGGCGGCTGGTAACGGCGGCCGCCGCACCGATCATCGCGATCCCGACCTCGGCAGGCACCGGCTCGGAAGTTGCGACGACCGCGGTTTTCATCGTCGGTCCGGGCGAGAAGATCCTGCTGATCAACAACAACCTGCTGCCGAAGGTCACGCTGGCCGATCCCGAACTTACCCTGTCATTGCCGCGCAGTCTCACCGCGGGCACCGGCATGGATGCGCTGTCGCATTGCCTGGAAGGGGTGTTCTCGAGCAACGAGAACCCGCCGGCCAAGGCGGTCGGATTCGACGGCCTGACGCGCATCTTCGCGAATCTGCGCCAGGCGTATCACGAGCCCGACAATCGCCAGGCACGCCGGGAGATGATGATGGGCGCACTGGAAGGCGGCATGACCATGCTGAACGGCTGCGGCGCGATGCATGCCATGTCGCATGCGCTCGGCGGACTGCATCAGCTCAACCTGCATCACGGCACCCTGAACGCGGTGCTGATGCCCGCCGTGCTCGCCTTCAACCGCCCGCACGCACCGCAGATTTTCGAGCGCATGCGCAGCAGCTTCGGTCTCACTGGCGCAGCCGATCCGATCGATGCGATTCGTGCGCTCAACCGGGACCTGCAGATACCGCAGGGACTCGCCGCGATGGGCGTCGAGGAGCACATGATCGCCGGTGTCGCGCAAGCGGCAGTGCGCGATATCAACACGCTCACCAATCCGGTCAAACCGGTCGCGGCCGATTACGAACGCCTGCTGCGGCTATCGATGCAGTGATTCGTCACGAATTACTCACTCAGGTAATCGCGCGCATCTTCCGGGAGTCCTCGGCGGGCGCGTAGAACTGGCTGAACCAGCGACGAAACTGGGCGATCGGACCATCACCGTCGCAGAGCATCGGGTTCTTCAGATGAATCTTGTTTTCCCAGATCGGGATGTCCTGCTCTACCTGGCGCGAGATTTCGTCGGTCAGACCCTTGGCCATCATCTTCTGCACATCGTTCATGTCCTTGCGCTGGATGAAACAGAAACGCAATTGCATGTGCTCGCTGTCGATCGGGATCACCAGGCCGAACTGGATCGTGTCGAACAGACCCATGAAGCGCTGGATGGTCTGGCCGGGGCCATTGTTCGAGGTCTCGAGCAGGCTGTCGCGCCAGCGCGTGCCGGTGGTGTCGAGCTTGCCCTGCTCGTCCATGTCGGGCGTGCGGCTCTCGTAGCGCGCAAAGCGCTGATGGCCTTCATGACGCACCTCGCCACGCGGAATATCCTGCGAGCTGTGCACGTAGAGGAAATGTGCGGCGTCCGCTGCATTTTCCGCGGTTTCCTGGATTGCCGTGGCGATCGTCCAGTCGTAGACACGGAAATCAGTCCATTGCGGATCGCCGATTTCCGCGACTTCCACCACGTCGAACATCGGCGCCACGCGCTGCGGGTGGTACCAGGCCCAGATCACGCCGCTGCGCTCGATCACCGGCCACGGGTAGATGCACTGCTTGCCATCGGCGCGCGGCGGCATATTGCGTGCATAAGGAACCCGGGTGCACATGCCCTCGCCGCTGAATTCCCAGCCGTGGAATGGACAGGCGATGCTCTCGCCGGTGACCTTGCCACCATGCCCGAGATGGGCGCCGAGATGCGGACAGAAGGCATCGAGCACGCGTGCTTCACCGCTCTCGGTCCGGAACAGCACCAGCTCCTGCGCGAAATAACGCAGCGGGCGCACTTCGCCGAGCGCGAGCTCGCGCGACAGGCTGACGCCATACCAGCCATAGGGAATCGGAAAATCGAATCGGGCGCCCATGGCCGTACTCCTTGAACTACGATGAGGTTGCCACAAAATCGCTGCGCTTCGGGCCGATGCGCGCGGCGATATCCACCAGCGCGGCGCGGTCGAAGCGATAGAACTCGATCGCGTTCTCGCCCAGCATCTGCGCGATATCGTAGTCGGGCAAGCCGCTGAAGGTCTTCTGCAGATGCGGCTTCGTCTTCGGCCAGGAACCCTCGGGGTGCGGATAATCGCTGCCCCACATCAACTGCTCGAGACCTGAAATAGTCGCTCGGAGACAGCGACAAATGACTGTGGAAATCACCCAGCTTGGCCGAGAACTGCACATCGTGGTAGTTGTGATCGAGCAGGCGCAGGTACGGCGGAATCATCCAGCCGCAGCCGGTCTCGGTAAAACTCACGCGCAGCTTCGGGTAACGCTCGAACACCCCGCCCCAGACCAGGAAGGTCAGCGGGCGGTAGGTCCACCACAGCACTTCGGACACATAGATGCCCATCGCGCCGACATAATCCGACGCCGCCTCGGTGGGCCATCCCGGACCGAAATATTCCTTGCTCGGCGCAGCGCCCGAATGAAAGCTCACCACCATGCCGAGCGACTCGCAAACTTCCCAGAACGGGTTGTAACGCGTGTGATGGTAATGCGGAAAATGGCCGGTGAGATTGGGAATCATCACCGCGCGCAATCCTGCCTCGTGAACCGCACGCACCTCGCGCACCGCCTCCTCGATATCCCACAGCACAGGCATCACTGCCACGCCGCAATGACGCGCCGGTGCCTGCGCGCACAGTTCCGCCAGCCAGCGGTTGTGCGCCCGCGCGCCGGCCCACTGCAGTTCCGGCACGATATCCTCGGTGGGCAGGCTGAGCCCGGCACCGAAGGGCGGCGTATTCATCTCGGTAATGCCGTCGCAGAAAATCACCTCTCCCGCGATGCCGTCACCATCGAGCATGCGGATACGCTCGGCATGATCCCAGGCGCCGGTGAGTTGCTGTTCGATGCCGCTGCGCCACTGATCATTGATTTCCTGGATCAGGAAACTCTTTTCCGCGGCCTTGATCTTGGCAACCTGCATCGGCAATGCCTGATCGAAGATCTCGCGATACTGCGGATCGAGATAACCGCGGTACCTGTCGCCGGGCAGTCCGGCATGGCAATCGGAAGAAATAACGATGTAACGATCCATGACGATGTTCTCCTGCCCGCTTCAGCCGACGCTCGGCGCCACGGGGTTGGTATTTGTTCGTATCGATTCGACGCGTGCGAGGTGCCCTGAGTCCGAGTGTAACGCGCGCAGGCGGCCTGGTCTAACCCCCCCGGATCTCCGCGCAAGACCGGAATTGCGCCTGGCACGGCGCGTAACCCCGGGCACCCATTGAACGATGGAGGCGCTATCCATAGTTCGCTACACTGAGGCGCGAAGTCGAGGCTCGTACCGGGAAAAAAGCACTGCTCACGATTGCTCTCCTGCAGAACAGTTCAATGACCATCAGACACGGCGGATTGAATATGAAAGCACGCGACGTCATGAAAAAGCCGGACTCCATGTCGGTCACGGACTGGGAATTATTGAAGGCCCAGACGTCCTCGCTGGAGCGAATCAAAGGTGACGCAAAAGCGGATGTCGAAGCCTATTTGTCCAATCCCGAGGGCCGATCGACGGGGGCCGGTCCGGATCCGACGGTGCCGACCGGGCTGCCCACCTTGTTGCTGACCACCATCGGACGCAAATCCGGCGAGCAACGCATTACGCCTCTGGTGTTTCTGCAACACGGCAAGGACATGGTGGTTGTCGGGTCCCTGGCCGGTTACGACAACCACCCGGCCTGGTATCTCAATCTCGAGAAGAATCCCGGGTGCCAGGTGCAACTCGATCGCAACAAAATGGCCGCCAATGCGCGCGACGCCACGACGAAGGAACGGGAGACCTTGTGGCCTGCGCTGACCACGATGTTTCCAAACTGGGGTTATTTCCAGGCCCAGACCGATCGCCCCTTTCCGATTGTGATTCTTTCACCAACGGGTCCGGCCTGATTCAGCGACTGCCACGATCCCTTTATTGCCCGGCAGCTCCGATCAAGCGGAAAAAGCCGCAGGAAGGGTCATGCTGACCCACCCCTGCCACCGGTGCTCCGTGACGAATCTTCAGCGCCAGCGCATCCGTTGGCACGGGCAGATTCAAGGTGTAGTCGGCAACCGTTTTCCGATGCAGGAACTGCCAGCCATTGATTGATCTCACGTACTTGTCCAGGTAGCGACTGCCCGTGCTGATATTGACCTTTTTGCCATCGCTGTCTTCCATGATATGAACATTGCAGGTGTAAACCTCCCCCTCGGCGTAGTCCCCGGCCAGCTCTATCAAATGGTTCAGGATCTGATGCGAGGTATGGCCGCTTCCTTCAAGGACTTTGCTCACCCATTCGACAAATTCTGCGCCGCTGCCGCTGAACATGCCGCCATGTTCATCGATGGAACCCTCCGCATAGAGCGATTTGAGCAAGCCGTAATCCCGGCGATCAATTGCCCGACTGTATTTGCAGACGAGCTGCTGGATTTCAATCCTGTCCGCAAGTTCTTCAAGTGTCATCTGGTTCCCTCTGGTCATGACGAATGAGGGCGCGGGGAGCGCCTCACTTCGCGCCGTCGAACCAGTCATCGAAGCCATAGGTCGTGTACGGGCCGATATGCATCTGCTCCAGCACGCCCCAGCCCTGGCGTTTGCCGCAACGGGCCTTCACCACCTGCTGGATATGGAGGTTTTCCAGCGCCAGCGGATTCACCGAATCGGCATCCCAGCTCTCGCCCGCCACTGCCAGCTCGCCCTGCCATTTTCCATGTCCCCAGGTCGGGTGCTGATAGCCGAGCCCCTTCATGCGGTGCAGCAGCACGGGCTCGAGCTCGATTTCCATCGACTCGCCCGATTTGTCGTGCATCACGATGGTCGCGCCGCTGGCCTGGCGCGTGCCCGGCACCAATTTGAGCCGGTGCTCGACCCTGCCGTCCCAGGTACGCGCGGCGGGATCGATCACGCCGGGAATATCGCTGCTCGTCGCGTAGGCCGGCAGGATTGCCTGGTCGTTGTGCCACTGGTGCCCCTTGTCGTCCTCGAACAGGCCCGCCAGCGTGCATTGATCATCCCAGTGGATCGGAACCCACATGAAATGCAGCGCCTGGAACGCGTTCATCGGCGCCCCGCCCGGGTACGCATCGCCCACCGGGCGGATACCCCAGGAGCGGTCCTTCAGGCCAAAGGTATTGCGGCCATCGACCGCGAGTTCCTTGCCGTCGTAGCGCACCGTTCCCTGCCAGAACCCGAACTGGTCGAGGCGGGTCGCATCCATCACCACGAAACGCTCGTTGCGCAGCGTCTGGCGCCCCTCCTCGATCACCGCGGTGCGCGGCGAAAACGTCAGGTCGCATTCGATGCCGGTCTCGTTCGGCCCGATCAGCACCCGATGGCGGCCCATCGGCTCGAGGATCTGCAGCGCGAACGGACCCACCACGGTCTCGGTGGGTTCCAGCGGAGCGCGGCGCGAGGCATGAAACGCATACTGGCGCCCACCGATGGCCAGGCTGAAACTGCAGTCGAGTATGCCGAGATTCGGGTACCGGCACATCCCGACCCCGAAATAGAACGAGCCGTCGCGCGCGTGCGCGTTGTACCAGTAGCGGTCATAGGTAAACCGGTCGCTCGAGGCGGTATGAAACAGCGGTTCGGCAGTCTGGTGAATCGGGTAGTCATCGAATTTCGAAAGCATGGCTCGCTCCTCGCGTGGTTTCCGGCAGCCGGTCTGCAAGTCGGCAATGGCCAGTCGCTTGCAGGGTCCCGCGCATTGTACCTACCATCGGGCCCGAACCGTGCGCACAGCGCTCCCGGGGGATTACGCTTTGTTCACACACCGTACGACCAGTCTCTCGGCGAGCTTGCCTGGAGTATCGGCGCCGAGGTTTCCGCATGGCGAGGTGATCCGGAGCGCGCGTGGAAACCATATCTCGAAGCCCTGCAATCACCGGATATGAGTCGATGGTTGGCATCGCAGGCTCATGCAACTAGGATGGACGATGAAGCTGACTGTGCAAGCGACAGCCATCTTCGTCTGGCCATCGGCGCGCTGTCCGGCTGCTTTTCGCGATGACTCGAATCGACGAACGGGAGAAGTATCGTGTATTACGTGGTTGAAACGGATAAATCGTTCGAGCAGGCAGCCGCCGACCTCGAAGCCGCGGTAACGCGCCACGGTTTCGGGGTGCTGCATGTGCACGACCTGGGGCAGACCCTGCGCAGCAAGGGCATTGCATTCGAAGAGCAGTGCCGGATCCTCGAGGTCTGCAACCCGGTACAGGCGGCAAGGATACTGTCGGCCGACATGCTGCTGAACATGGCGCTTCCCTGTCGCATCTCGGTATTCACCGAAGGCAAGAAGACAAAGATGGGCCTGATCCGGCCAGCGAGAATGTTATCGGCGCTGTCGGAGGACGCGGCACTTCTGCAGGTTGCAAAAGACGTGGAGGACGCGACCATGCAAATGATCAAGGATGCGAAATGAGCGCGTCCGCAATGCCCGCGATCTGAGGACCACCCATGCCGGAACTGAGCGGAATCGTCGTTTTGATCTTCCTCTTCGTCCCGCTGATCGCGACCGTCCTCGTCTGCGCCGCGCTGCTCTGGGTGGCGCATCGTCTGCTCATCGCCCGTCACCCGGAAATCGGCAACGAGCAAATGCTCCCGCGGCAACTGATCATGCTGGGGCTCACCCTGGGCAGCCTGGTGGCGCTGGTACTCGCGTTTCCGGTCAGCGAAAGTTCGCGCAATCAGATCATCGGACTCATCGGGCTGCTGCTTTCGGGAATCATCGCGTTTTCATCGAGCACCATTTTCGCCAACCTCATGGCCGGCATCATGCTGCGCGTTACCCGCCCTTTCGGCACCGGCGACTTCGTCAGCGTGAACGGACATTTCGGGCGGGTCGTGGAGCGCGGTCTGCTCGATACCGAAATCCAGACCGAGGACCGGGAACTGGTCGCATTCCCGAATACATCCCTGATCACCAACCCGGTCACGGTGGTGCGCAGCAGCGGCACCATCGTCTCGGTCCGGTTATCGCTCGGCTACGATATCCACCACACGCGGATCGAAACCCTGCTGCTCGATGCGGTGAAGGACTGCGGGCTCGAGGAGCCCTTCGTGCAGATCCTGGAACTGGGCAACTTTGCGGTCACCTACAAGGCCAGCGGGATGCTGCTCGATACCAAAACCCTGCTCACCGCACGCTCCAACCTGTGCCGCAGCGTGCTCGACACCCTGCACGGCAACGGGGTCGAGATCATGTCTCCCGCGTTCATGAACCAGCGACCGATGGCGGATGCGATGCAGGTAATACCGAGGGAACCCAGCCGCGCCCCGGCGGAAACGCTGGCTGTCGCCGAGGAAGTGGTATTCGACAAGGCGGTAAGCGCCGAGCAACTGGAAAAAGAAAAAGAGCAGCTGGCCGCCACCATCAAGGACTACGAGAAACTGCTGGCGGAATCCACGGATGGAGACAAGAAACAGGCCAAGGAACGCATCAAGGAATGCCGCGAGCGGCTGAAGCAACTGGAGAAGCAGACCGGGTCAACGGAAGCCGAGCCTGCGGACACCGACGTCGAGGCCGATGACCCGGAACACAAGCAGAGCTGATCCTGTACGCTCTCTCATCGAGTGATTTTGAAGGCCATACCTGCCCGCTGCGGGGCTGCAGCCGTGGCGGCAAGAAGGGCAAGCCGCAGCTCAACCATGGCCTGTTGACCGATGCCCGGGGTGCCCGGTATCGCTCCCGGTGCGCGCCATTACCAATCCCTGACCCAGGTCGGACATTGCGGCGTCTCCCTTGGCGATCGTGTGCCCATTGGACATGCTAATCATTGTGACCCTTCATCCTCTCGGAGCGTCCTGGGCCTGACAGCTCGTTGAAATTCGCAGCGAACGAGCGAACGGCCGGATAGAATGGTTCAACCGCGCAAATCGAGGTGTATATGGCCAGAATCAGTTATCTCACCAGGGAAACCGTCAGCCCGGAACTCAGCCCGATATTCAGAGAGGGACAGCCACAGCACGTTCCGGGACTGCTCGCTCATGCACCGGCCAATGCGGCGGCACTGGTGAATTACCTGATCAGTATCCTCAGCAAGCAAAAGCTCGACCCGAAGGTCAGGGAGTTATGCATTCTCTACAATGCGCGACTGATGAGCTGCGATTATGAATGGGTGCAGCATGAAAGCATCGGCGTGGCCGCGGGCCTCACCAGGGAGGATATTGAAGTCATCAAGACTGCGGTCCACCCCGAAAGCGCATTCCCCGGCCAAGCAGGAGTCGCGCTGGTACTGACCCGAGAGCTGGTCGAAGCCGGCACTGCAAAACCGGAAACCATCAAGGCCGCCCTGCAGGAAATGAGCGAGCAGGAACTGGTGGAACTGATCATGGCCGTCACTGCCTATCTGGGCCTGGCGGTAATGATGAACGCGCTGGCCATCGATACCGAATCGGGCATGGGTAGTGCGGCTGCACATCAGCTGATCGGCGATTAGAAGTGCCCCCGACCTGACAAGCTGGATCAAGAGAAAGGCTGTCAATGATTGATTATTACGGCTATATCACGACCATGAGCTGGCGCGCATCGATCGCGCTCGAGGAGCTTGGCCTCGATTACCGGTTCAATTCGGTGAACATCGGGGTTGGCGAGCAGTTCACGCCCGCGCATACCGCTCGCAACCCGATGCAAAAGGTCCCGGTGATCGTGGACCATGATCCGGAAGACGGAGGCGAACCCGTCACGGTGTTCGAGTCGGGCGCGATCCTGTTGTACCTGGCCGAAAAAGCCGGTCGGCTGGGGCCGCCGAAGCAATCACGCGAACGCGCAGAGTTTCATGCCTGGTTCTTCTGGATCCTGAACAGCTATGGAGAGGCACTCACCTGGCCCGGCATGATGTTCCATACCGACCCGAAGTATCGACTCTTTGACAAGACGGACTACGGCCGCGCGACTTACGCGTACTTCACCGAGGCGAGCGTGAAGGCCCACGCGAAGCTCGATGGGCGACTCGCCGGACGCGACTTCATTTGCGGAGACTTCTCGCTCATTGATATCGCAGCGATCGGGTCTACTGTTCCGCTGCTGCTGCACGGCATCGAGGATATATCGGCATACCCGAACCTCGCCCGCTGGTACGATCGGGTCCGCAGTCGCGCCGGTGTCCAGGCAGGACTAGCCGTCGGGAGCGCCGCGCGATCGAATCTTCCCGACTATTATGCCGCGGCTCTCTTTGACGACACCTGGTCTGCATAGGCGTTCACGTACACGGCAAGAATCGGGCGGATTCGGCCAGCGACAGCAGGCGCGGACGAGCACCCTCAATCCGAGAGGTAGTATTCAACGGTCGAGACAACGCGGACTTTCTTGATGTGCGGATTGTTCTTGTCGCGGGCCTCGATGGAGAACTGCCCCTGTGAGGCCTGGCGAATCTTGCCGAGGCGACTGTTCGAATCGCGGGCGAATGTCTCGGCGACTTCGCGCGCCTTGGTGGTGGCCTCCTGGATCATCTCGGGCTTCACCTCGTTCAGGCGCGTGAACAGGTATTCGGTCTGGTTTTCGTAATCACCACCGGTGAACGCAATGCCCTGGCGCCCGAGCGTCGCCAGCCTGCTCATCACCGCGCGCACCCGCTCGACCTGGCTCGAATACACCGTCACCGCCTGGACCGCGGAGTAGCGAAACTCGGAGCGCGGACCATCGCCGAAACGCTGCGCGGCCTTGTCGACGATGGTCGGCGGCGTGGCCGATATCTCGCCCGCCGCGATGCCCTGTTCGAGCAGGAAATCGCTGATCTTGCCGGTATTGATCTCGATCGTCTGATAGAGCGATTCGAGATCGTTGTCGGCGCTGGTGAACTGGATCGGCCAGATCACGATATCGGCCGGAAACTCGCGTTCCGACAGTCCTTTCACGATCACGGTGCGCTCGTACTCCTTGTAGCGGATCGCGGCATCGCCGAGCAGGTAGCCGAGCAGGGCGAGCCCGATCAGCAGACACAAGCCAAGCAGCAGCGCGTCACTGGTGTTACGTGTTTGCACGATGTCCTCCGCAATAAAAGTTGTTGTAGCGTTGCCGTCACGGACCGCGATGGATGCGACCGTCCTTCATCACGAACCGCAGGTCCTCGACCACGGCGGGTGCGGTCGCGATCATGCCGCCATGGTAGACCCAACACGCGAAACAGTCAGCCGGGCGCGAGCTCCACCCGGTTGCGCCCCGTCGCCTTGGCCTCGTAGAGGGCGGTGTCGGCACGCTTGATCACTTCCTGCGCATCGGCGTCATCCGCGCGCCACTGGCTCACGCCAATACTGACGCTGGTACGCAAGCCCGGATCGATAGCGTCGAGCGAGAGTTCGCGTACCTGTTCGCACAGCCGCCATGCCACATCACCGGCATCGCTCAACGGCGCCCCGGGCAGCACCGCGAGAAACTCCTCCCCGCCGGTCCTGCCGATCTTGTCATTGTCGCGCATCAGTTGCTGGCAAAGGTCGGCAACGGATTTCAGGGCCTGGTCTCCGGCCGCATGGCCATACAGATCGTTGAGCTGCTTGAAGCGGTCGATATCGAGCAGCACCACCGACAGCGGCTTGCCGCTGGCGCGATGCAACCGGATCTGCTCGTCGAGAAACGCCAGCACGCTGCGCCGGTTGCCGATGCCGGTGAGCTCATCGGCCATCGCCAGGGCGCTCAGGCGCCGCGCCAGCGCAAGCTGACGGGCAACGAAGACTCCTCCCATCAGTAGCAGAAGCGCCGACAGCAGGATCACCGCGGTCTTCAGCCGGTCGATGCGTTGCACGCCCTCCAGGGCCCTCGCGGTGAGCTTGTTGCGCGACCTCAGGAAGCGGTTCGACTGCTCCTTGCGTTCGGTATCGAACTCCGCGCGTTGCCGCGCCAGGCTTTCGTCGCGCCGCGCCAGATCGAGTTGCGCATGCACATCGCGCTCGAGCAGCAAGGTCTTTGCGGCACGCTCGGCCTGAGCGCCGTGCAACAGTATCCTGGCGAGCAACTGGTAACTCTGCTCGAGCCCGGGCAACTGGCGCAGTTCGCCATAGATCGCCACTGCCGCCTCGACCGAGGCAAGCGCCTCTTTGCTGCGCCCCAGCATGAACAGCGCCTCGGCGCGCGCAGCCAGCAGCCGGGCGGTGTAATCCTGGTCCTTGAGGCGGCGGAAAACGGCCAGCGCCGAATCCAGCAGTGGCAGCGCCCTGGCAGGCTCGTTCTGGCGTATGAAGATGCGCCCGAGCGCCTGCGCCGAATAGGCCTCGCTGGTTTCATTGCCGAGCGCGGACGACAGTTGTTGTGAACGTTCGTAAATGCCCCGGGCCTGCTCGAGATCGCCTTTGCCTTCGCGCGCGCGGGCCAGGTTGTACAGGGCGTCCGCGAGCATATGCGTCTGGTTGCGCGCCTCGCGCTCCGGAATGACATCCTGCAGGTACTCGATCGCACGATCGTAGTCTTCGAGCCGGAAATAGAGCACCGCAATGGCTTGCACACAGGACAGCGCCTCGTCAGCCAACCCGAGTTCGTGGTATTTGCGGCAGGCGAACTGCATGTCCTCGAGCGCATCGCCGTAATGCCCCTCGTAGCCGCGAAGTTCGCCACGGGCAAAGCGCGCCTCGGCCTCGAGGCTGGACACACCCAGATTTTCGGCCTGCGCGACGGCGCGGTCATAACCCACCAGCGATTCACTGGACTGGCCGAGATACTCGCGCGCCGCGTACTCGCACAATTCGAGCCTCAGCTGCATCACCTGATCCGGGGCCTGGTCCAGCGCCGCCTTGCCCGCGAGCGCGGCGGCGAGCGCCTGCTCGCCATCCTCCTCGATCAGCGAGCGGCAATCATTGAGGTACGTGCCCGCCTCGATCGTGGAATCCGGAGCATCGCGAAGCAGGGTGCGCAGTTCGGCATCGAGGCGTCGCGCCTCCACCGGAGAGCGATAGCTGGCGGCAACCGCCTGCTCGAGCAGGGCCTGGAGATCGCCCGAAGCGCTGACGCGCCCGGCAGCGCCCACGGCAATCAGGATTGCAGCAATGCTGCAATTCAACCGGCGTAGGTACTCCTGCCACCGCATAACTGGAGATCCCCTGTGTTCCCGCCGTGCCAACTGTTTACAGGGTAATAGCCCGGGGCGCTCAGCGCAAAATCACGGCTTCTCGCGTTTTGCACCGCGTGGCCGCGGGGATGGAACCTTCGGCGCCGGTTCACGCGCAACCTTGCGCGGTGGCTGGTGACCGGTACGCTCGTCTCGTTCGCGCCGCGGCGGGCGCTTGCGCTCGCTCTTGCCGCGCCCGGGGCGCTGATCAGTCTCCCCGGCCGCCATCGGTCGAATTTCCAGCGCGCGCTGCTTTACCCGGGTCCGGCGCAACACATCGAGCACCGCGGCGGGCAGGTCCGCGGGCAGTTCCACGGTGCTGTACTGATCGAACAACTCGATCCTGCCGATGAACCGGCTGGCGAGACCGGCCTCGTTGGCGATGGCTCCGACGATCTCGCGCGGGCTGGCTTCGTGATCGCGCCCGACCTCGATACGAAACGGCACCAGCGCGCCACGCGGTTCGATCGCCGGCGCAGCGGCGCGCGTCTTGCGCTCGCGGGGCTCGCGCTCCTCCCGTGGAGCCCGGGTGCCGCGGCCGTCGCGCGGGTCGCGATCATCACGCGCCACGCGTGCCGGCGTCCGCTCGCGCGATTCGCCCCCATCGGACCCATAACCTTCCTTCTCCTGCAGACGCAGCGGCTTGGCGCGCTGCGCCATGCACACCAGCGCCGCGGCAACCGCGGCCAGGTTGCCCTCGTGTTCCTGTTCGAGTTGCGCCACGACCTCGGCGAAAAACTCCATCGGTTCGGACTTCAGCACCTCGGCAACCTGCTTGCGGAACTGCGCCACGCGCCGGTCGGCGACCAGCGCCCGGCTCGGCAGCGTCAGCGGCTCGATCGGCTGGCGCGTCACCCGCTCGATGGTGCGCAGCATGCGGAATTCGCGCGGCGCCACGAACAGGATGGCATTGCCGGTGCGACCGGCACGACCGGTACGCCCGATGCGATGCACATAGGCCTCGGAATCGTAGGGAATGTCGTAATTGATGACATGGCTGATGCGCCCCACGTCGATGCCGCGTGCCGCCACATCGGTGGCGACCACGATATCGAGCGCGCCACTCTTGAGCTGCTCGATTACCCGCTCGCGCAGCGGCTGGTTCATATCGCCGTTGAGCGCCGCGGCGGAGTAGCCGCGCGCCTCGAGGCGATCGGCGAGTTCCACCGTCGCGGTCTTGGTGCGCACGAATACCAGCGCCGCATCCAGTTCCTCCTCGACCTCGAGAATGCGGGTCAGCGCGTCGAGCTTGTTGGTGCCGGTGACCTGCCAGTAACGCTGGCGGATGGCCGCCACGGTGCGCGTCGCTGACTTGATCTTGATCTCGCGCGGCTCGCGCATGTGGGTGCGCGCCACGCGCCGGATGGTATCGGACATGGTCGCGGAAAACAGCGCCGTCTGGCGCGTGGCTGGCGTATGCTCGAGGATCCACTGCACATCATCGATAAAGCCCATGCGCAGCATCTCGTCGGCCTCGTCGAGCACCAGCCCGGTCAGCTGATCGAGCACCAGGCTCTTGCGCTCGAGATGATCCATCACCCGCCCCGGGGTGCCGACGATCACGTGCACGCCACGCTTCAGGCTGCGCAACTGCAGGCCCATGCCCTGTCCGCCGTAGACCGGCAGCACATGGAAGCCGGGCAGATGCCGCGCGTAGCGCTGGAACGCTTCCGCAACCTGTATCGCGAGTTCGCGGGTCGGCGTCAGCACCAGTACCTGTGGCTGCATCAGCTCGAGATCGAGCCGCTGCAGGAACGGCAGCGCGAAAGCGGCGGTCTTGCCGGTGCCGGTCTGTGCTTCGCCGAGCAGATCGTGCCCGGCAAGCAGCGGCGGAATGCAGGCCTCCTGTATCGGCGAGGGCGTTTCGTAGCCCACATCGGCCAGCGCAGCGAGCAGCGGCGCCGAGAGCTCGAGCGAGCTGAAGGTGGTATCGGACATCGGGATTTACCGGAAAATAGCAGTGGGTCGACGCGGCGATATGCCAGGGAACCCGGAACCGCAGAAGTATGCCGCAGAGGCTGCTCCATGACGATCATTCATGTGGCGACAAAGTGCAGCTTTATGAAACTCCTGTCAGCTCGCGTTGCTCTCGCGTCTACCTGCCCTGCGTTACCATGGATTCGGCCCAGAGCGGGTATCATTCCCGAAATTCAAATGGAGAGAGAACCCATGACCACCAGCACCACGAACGGCCCGCAGGGCAACCCGGGCGATATCCTCAACTGGCCGATGCTGAAGATCACCTACCGCACCGACCCGGCGGCGATCGCGGCGCTGCTGCCACCGGGCATCAAGCCCGGGCGCAACCCCCACGTGAACATCACGATCTACAATTTCCCGGTGCATGCCGAACCCGAGTACGGCCTGGTGATCAATGTCGATGCCGACTATCACGGCGTCGAGGGCGAATACACCCTGGCGATCGGCATCGACCAGGAAGCGCCGCTGTTCATCTGCCAGGAAATGTGGGGCCAGCCGAAGTATCCGGTGGACGCCGAGTACTACCGCCTGATGGACCATGTGGTCGCGAAGGTCGTGCACCAGGGCTGCACCTTCATCGAATTCCACGGTGATGTGGTTGCGACCCTGCCGATCCCCGCCGACCACGAACAGAACGAGTGGTGGATCAAGTCGGTGCGCGGCGTCGATTCCTCGAAGATCCAGTACGATTTCCCGCCGCACGTGGTCAGGGTGCACAGCAAGTACGGTACCGCGCACCTGCAGGAACTGAAGGGCACGCTGACGCTGCGCGAAAGCGCCTGGGACCCGATCGCAACCCTGCTGCCGCTGCGCGAGCAGGTCAGCGCCCGCCTGTGGACGCCGATTTTCAAGGACCGCAGCATCACCCTGTTCGGTGAACTCGACGGCGAAGCCTACTGGCCCTTCGCCGACACCATCAGCGGCACTCGCTGGCCCGGCTCCTCGGGCGGGCCGAAGCAGGGCTGAGCAAGCGCCTCAACCGCCACGCACGCGCAGGCAGGACCAGGCGTGCGTCGGTCGTGAACAGCAAACCGGTGTGCTCGGACAGCGGCGCATCCATCGCCCCGCCACGGCTCCGAACAGGGCGATCCGTCAAGCTCGGGCGGCGCTCTCGCGCCGGTGAACAGCCCCGAGCCGCAGGCCGATCACGGCCCACCCTGCCGCGAGCAGCGCACCGATCAGCGCCACGAACGAAGGGCCGTGGCCGAGCAGATCGAGCCCGGTCTTGACCCAGGCACTGAGCGCATCGCCGCCGCGGTAAACCGCGGTGTCGATGAAATTCTTGGCCTTGTAGCGCGACTCCGCGTCAACCGTCGTGAACAGCATCTCGCGCGCCGGGCGCATCACCGCGTACTCCCCGACCCGGCGCACCACCATCACCCCGGCCAGCACCCAGAATTGCGGCAGTGCGGCGAGCGCCACGAAACCGGCCGCGACGATCACCGGCACCGAGCTCAGCAGTGCCGAGACACCGAAGCGTTCGGCAATCCGTCCCGTGACCAGCAACTGCAGCACGATGGTCAACGCCTGCACCGTGAAATCGAGCATGCCGAAGATCTGCGTCTGGCGGGTCGAATCGGGAAACGCGGCCTCGACCATGCGCGCCTGCTCGAAATACAGGAACGTGGTCGTGGTCGCCAGCAGCAGCACGAAAGCGCTGACGCCGAGCAGGTAGGGCGAGCGCAGCACCAGCAGCAGGCCCGCGAACGGATTGCCGCCGAGCGGGCGCGCGGGACTTTCGCGGGCCGCCCGGGTGCCGCTGTCGGCCCCTGCCCCGGCCCGTTCGCGCCAGCCGAACAGAAAGCGGATGCAGGGTACCGTGGGCAGCAGCAACAGCGCCGAGACCACCATCAACCCGCCATGTCCGAGCGGCTCGACCAGCAGTGCGCCGAGCACGGGTCCGGCGAGCCCGCCGGCGCTCGCGCCCGCGGCGATCAGAGCGAACAGACGATGCGCCTGCGCGACCCGGAAACAGTCCGCCATCACGCTCCAGGCAACCGAGACCACGAACAGGTTGAACACGCTGAGCCACACGTAGAACACGCGCGCGCTCCAGACATGGTCCGGGTGGCGCACGAACAAGGCCGCGAACAGCAGGAGGTTGAGCACAAAGAACACGCTGACCCAGGGCACCAGCGCCGCGCGGCGAAAGCGTGCGCTGAGCGCGCCGAACACCGGCATCGCGGCCAGCATCACCACGAAGGTCGCGCTGAACAGCCACTGCAGGTTCCTGACACCGCCGGTGATGCCCATGGTCTCGCGTACCGGGCGCAGCATGAAATAAGCGGTGAACAGGCAAAAGAAATACAGCATCGCCACCAGCACCGCGCGCTGTTCGCCCGGCTCGATCCGCACCAGCCGCACCAGCGACGGACGCCCGTTCAGCGAGCGAGCGCCCGGTTCAGAGCGCGGCAAAATACGCGGCCATCTTTTCGCGCATCGGCTGCTCCGGCAGGCGCCCGTGCCCGGCGGCGGCATTGTCCAGCATGTGCCTGGGATTCGAGGTCGCGGGAATCACGCAGCTCACCGCGGGATGACTGACGATGAACTTCAGGAAGAACTGGCCCCAGGACGTGCAGCCGAATTCCGCGGCCCATTCCGGCAGCGGCTTGCCACGCACCCGCGCGAACAGCGCGCCATCCTCGTAGGGTCGATTCACCAGTACCGCGACCTTGCGTTCGGCCGCCAGCGGCAGCAATCGCTGCTCCGCATCACGGGTCACGATCGAATAATTGAATTGCACGAAATCCAGCGCCTCGCGCCCGATCACGCGCTCGAGTTCCGCGTGTGCCGCCACGGTGTAATGCGTGATACCGATGTAGCGCAGCTTGCCGGCCTCCTTCAGCGCCCGCACATTGGCCAGCTGCGTGGCGAGATCGACCAGGTTGTGCACCTGCACCAGGTCGAGCACCCCGGTCTTCAGCAGGCGCATGGAGTCCTCGATCTGGCGCAACCCCTCGGCCTTGCCGGTGGTCCATACCTTGGTGGCAAGAAACATCCTCGCGCGGGCACCGGCGGCCTCGACCAGCTCACCCGATACGCCCTCGGCGCGGCCGTACATCGGCGAGGTATCGAGCAGCGAGCCGCCCGCTTCGAGCAGGATTTTCAGCACCTGCGCGAGCGGTGCGCGCGCGGCTTCATCAGCGCCGACATCGAACACATCGGAAGTGCCGAGACCGATAACCGGCAGGAGTTCGCCGGAGGAGGGAATCCTGCGTGTCAGCATGCTGTTCACCGTGCTGGTCCCGGCAGCGGCGAGGCCGGGAATCGCGGCGCAGGCCGCAACCGCCTGGCAAAAACGCCGTCGCGTGAAGCCGATATCCATTTTCGCTGCCTCCCGTCGAATCCTCAGGGTGCAAGCGATGGTACGCCTGCGGTTCGGCAACGCGCAACGCCCGCCGCTCCACCCGGCGTTGCGCTCGCGCGGGCGCACTGTCACGATGCGGGCAAAGCGATCGCGGCATCCCACCCGGCGCCGCGCAAGGAGGAGGTATGGCAAGCTGCGGCGAAGTCCTGGCGCTGCTGCTCGAGGCGCACGGCATCGAAATCGCGTTCGGCATTCCCGGCACCCACACCATCGAGCTCTACCGCGGCATCCCGCAAACGCGCATCCGCCATGTGACGCCACGCCACGAACAGGGCGCGGGCTTCATGGCCGATGGCTACGCGCGGGTGTGCGGCAAGCCGGCGCTCTGCATCACTGTCAGCGGGCCCGGCGCATTCAATATCGCCACCGCGATGGGACAGGCGCTGCAGGACTCGGTGCCGATGCTGGTGATCTCGGCCGACAACAACAGCTGGGAAAAAAGCCTCGGCGAGGGGCGCCTGCACGAGACCCGCAACCTGCAGGCCGCGATGGCCGAATGCAGCCGCTGGAGCCATACGCTCACGCGTCCGGACGAGTTGCCGCGGATACTGGCGCGCGCCTTTGCGATTTTCCGCAGCCAGCGTCCAGGCCCGGTACACCTGAGCCTTCCGCTCGACGTGATCACCGCCGATGCGTCCCATGTGGCGCCCGATGCCTGGCCCGTACCGAGCCGGCCGGCCGCCGACCCCGCGGCACTGGCCGCAGCCGCACGACTGCTGAATGCGGCCGAGCGCCCGGTCATCGCCCTCGGCGGCGGCGCGGCCGATATCGGCGTACTGGCGGCACGGCTCGCCGAGCGTCTCGATGCCCCGCTCACCTGCACCCACAATGCCAAGGGCCTGCTGGCGCGCGAGCACCCGCTGCATGTTGCCGGCAGTCCCTCGCTCGCGCCGGTACGCGAACTCTACCGCGATGCCGACGTGATTCTCGGCATCGGCACCGAGTTCGGCGAAACCGATTACGACTTCTTCTTCAAGGGCGATTTCGCCCTCGGCGGCAAGCTCGTGCGCATCGATATCGATGCGCTCCAGCTGCTGCGCAACGTGCGCCCGGAAATCGCGATACAGGCCGACAGCCGGCTTGCCGTCGAGGCCCTGCTGCCGCTGCTCGAAAGCCGTGAACGGCGCGGTGCCGAACGCACACGCGCGGCCTGCGAGCGACTGCGCGCGCTCGATCATCCCGGCTACCAGCGGGTACTCGACACGCTGCTCGAGGCGCTGCCCGAGGCGATCGTGATCGGCGACTCGACCCAGCCGGCCTATTTCGCCGCGGCGCAATTCCATGCCCGCGCGGCACGGCGCTTTGCCAGCGCCGCCACCGGTTACGGCACGCTCGGCTTCGCGCTGCCCGCGGCGTTCGGTGCCAGGCTGGCGCAACCGGCGCTGCCGGTGATTGCGCTGATCGGCGACGGCGGTCTGCAGTTCACGCTGAACGAATTGTCGAGCGGCGTCGAGGCAGAGCTGTCGCTGGCCATCGTGGTGTGGAACAACCGGCGCTACGAGATGATCGCGCAGAACTTCGAGGCCGCCGGCATGGAACCGATCGCCTGCGATATCCACACCCCGGATTTTCTGGCGATCGCGCGCGCCTACGGCTGCCGCGCCTGCCGCGTCGATGATCATGCCACGCTGATCGAGGCACTGCGCGAATACCTCAACCACCGCGTGCCCACCCTGATCGAGTTGGTGGAAGCGGATTTCATCGGCGCCTGAGCCTGGCGGGAATGACCATATGCGGAGGCGCCCGCCAGGCGCAGGTGGCCACCCGCCGCTGGAGCACGCCGTTCGGCCCAACGCGGAAAAGGAAAAGGGGACAAGGAAAAGGGGACAAGGAAAAGGATGAAGGAAAAGGGGACGGATTTATTTTCGCCTTGATGGAATCGCGGCCAAGATACTGGAGGAGGAAAAGGGGACGGATTTATTTTCGCCTTGATGGAATAGGAATCGCGGCCGAGATACTGCGGCAGGATGCGCGCGGGCTCCAGAACCCGGGGTTCACGCACCGTGGCCCGTCATTGCCCCTGGCCCGCCGCTCCGGGCGCCGACCTGTTACGATGAAGGCCGCATCACTGCGCCCGACGAGCGAAGCACCGGCATAATTCGCGCAGGCACCAGGCGAGGCAAATGGACAGCATTTCCGACCAGCCCGACTACTGCTCGCTGCGCAGCAATGTCAGCTTTCTCGGTCGCCTGCTGGGCGAGTCACCTCGGTCACTCCGAATAAATAAATCCGTCCCCTTTTCCGAACTCTTTGCGGGGGAAGTCGTCCGACCTCAAGCAATTTTCCTGCGAGGTTCTGATGCAAAATTTGACTTACACCGGATGCCACTGGCGGTTCATTTTATTGATTCTGGTCGGGCTTCTAGTTCTCGTATCGGCAACCGCGTGCGGGCGGGGAGGGGTTGTCGTGATTGACTTCTCGACGAAGGAGTCGATTGATAATGCCGTCAACAAAGGATGGCTCCCGGATTGGCTGCCGCGCAACGTAGAGGATATGCGTGGCGCCCAAGAGACCTTCGATAGTAACTTCATATGGATCAGCCTGAAGGTTGATTCGGAGATTCGCAGCATTATTCAGAGCAGCTGCGACGACCGCGCGCTAACCTCCATTGACTTGCCAAGCACTAGCTTCATGGAGCGTTTTCCAGAAGGCGTCGTTGAGGAGTTTCGGCGCGTCTCTGCGGGAGCAATGACGTACTACGCATGTCCCAATACTCGTCGAAATTTTTTTGTTGCGGTCGATGATGCTGAGAGCGCCGCGTATCTCTGGGCAGACTGACGTGTCTCTACAACTACTACCGCGATTACGATCCGAGCACGGGACGGTACATCGAGAGTGATCCGATCGGGCTGGCGGGTGGGTTGAATACCTACGCTTACGTGCGCGGGAACCCGCTACGGAAAAGGGGACGGATTTATTTTCGCCTTGATGGAATAGGAATCGGAATAAGGGGACAGATTTATTTTCACCTTTGTGGCGCTCGATCTCCCGCTGCGTCAGGATAGCTGCCGCCCCGTCCTCTTGTTCTCATGTTTGGCTAATTTGCGGGGCAGGGTTCTGGCGGATTTTCCGGGTCGGGAAATTTGGCCAGGTTCCCACTGTCGCCAACAGGCGCATACCAGTCATCCTGCCAAATGCAGTACCAGTAGTTGCTGGGGAGAACAGCCAGTTCGAACCCTTGTTTTCGCTTCTGCAGCACTGGAACGAACCACAGACGTGCCCATGCCTCGATCTCCCGGGCGTTGCGCAAGGGTCCGGCATCCAGCGGTTGCAACCCAAGTTCCGCAATGATCCTTGCAACCACCTCCTTGGCTTCGCGATCATCGGCGGCAACAAAACTCGTTACCCGCCCCCCGAGGGTCATCGGATCGTCGATCACATTGGACCCTGCGAGCAAGGTCTTCACCACTTTTGCTCGTGGGTTCCAGGCCTGGATCATCTCGGCACTCGAAGTTTCGACCAGACTTTCCAGGTAACCATCCGCCGCCTGGCGGGTGGGTGTCGAAACATCTATCACGATCTTGCCATCCAGGTTCCCAAGATTCTGGGCGACTTGTTCCATTGCCGGCCACGGCACGACCAGCACAACAATCGCCGCTTGCTGTGCCGCCTGCTGCTGCGTCGTCGCACTCGCATCGGCTCCAGTCCGACTCACCAGAGATTTGACCGATTCACGTGTCGGATCACGACTACCGTAAATAACGCGATATCCCCTCTTCGCGAGTTTGGGGCCGACTGAGTCTCCCATGTCACCCGTACCGATAACGGCCACGGTCTCCCGACTCTGTGCGTATAAAACCGCAGGCAGGGCAAACAACGCAAAAGCGAGCAAAAAAGTAAAATTTCTCATAACCCCGTGATTACCTCCGTGCCAACCTGGCATGCCCGTGCATTACTGAACCGGGATAACCGGTGGCGTCTCCTTGTTCTTCACCAGGAATACAAGAAATTTTGCCGGATCCGTGTCGCTCGCGTTTTTCGACACGGCGTGAACGTCCGTCGGCGATTCATAGAATGTCTCGCCAACGCCCAGAGTTACCGGTTCATGTCCTGAAACCTGCATTGTGATGGCGCCTTCGAGCACGTAGACGAATACGTGAGCGTCGTGACGGTGTATCGGGGTTTCCGCACCCGGAGGGTAGCTGACTGTCAGCATCAGACCCTCTTTGCCATCTGTTCCCAGCTCCTTGCTGAGGAGAGGTAAAACGACCCCATCCTCGGCGATCACGCTCGTTGAAACCAGCGGCATAACCGAGACCAGCAGACCGATAATCATTGTACGAAATGGCGACATCGTGATTTCCTCTTGCTCTGCAAATGGATGAACACATCCCGAAATGCTGCTCGCCTCACAAGGACAGGGCCCTGCTACCCCGTCCTGCCTGTGATCGATCAAGAGACAATAATGTAATCGGGGGAATAAGGGGACCCTTATTCCAGTTTTCATTGGATTCCAAAAATTTGGAACGGTGCGCTCGGGTCTCGCTGCTTGCCCTTGACCCGCACCTCATACCGGTCGCGCTGCACTGCCTTCGGCTCCCACCTCTGCATTCACCTCTCCTCTCTCCTGCCCGCGCATGCGTCTGCCCCCTGTTCCCGCGTGTCGCCCCTGGCAAGCTACCATGGATTCGCATGCATTCTGCTAATCTGGAGCCGGCCAACCATGGGCAGGTTACCGGGATGAATACCTTCACCGCGCGCTACAGCCGAACCACCGCACGACTCGACCAGGGATCGGATGCGGCGTGGTCGGTGCATTACCGGGCGCTGCAACGCCTGGACGCCGGCGAGGACGTGATCCTGCTGTGCGTGGGCGATCCCAATTTCGATACGCCGCCGCTGATCTTCGGCGAGGCGCTGGCCGCGATGCGCGCCGGGCGCACCCATTATTCCTCGGCGCAGGGCGAGTACCAGCTGCGCCTCGCGATCGCCGAACTCGAGAGCCGCACCTCGCCGCACCCCTGCCGGCCCGAGGAGGTGGTGGTGTTTCCGGGCGCCACCAATGCCATCTTCAGCACGGTTGCCACGTTGCTCGACCCGGGCGATGAAATCATCATCCCCGAACCGATGTACGTGGGCTACACCGGGATGATGCAGGCGGTGGGTGTGAGCGTGAAGAACGTACCGCTGATCGCCACGCGCAATTTCGCGATCGATATTGAGGCGATCAAGGCGGCGGTCAGCCGCGATACCCGCGCGGTGATGGTGAACACGCCCGGCAACCCTGCGGGCAACATGATCAGTGCCGCCGAGCTCGGCGACCTGGCGGCATTCTGCCGGGCACGCGATCTGTGGCTGATCTGCGACGAAGTCTATTCGATGATCACCTTTCGCGAGCGCCACCGCAGCCTGCGCTCCTCGGCCCGCGAGCTCGACAACCTGGTGATGATCGATGCGCTGTCGAAATCGCACGCGATGAGCGGCTGGCGCATCGGCTGGGCGGTGGCGCCCGAACCGCTGGCCGAGCGGCTGGCGCGTTTCGGTGGCGCCACGCTGTTCGGTTGTTCGCAGTTCATCCAGGACGCCGCCGCCTATGCCCTGCGCCACGACGATGTGTATGTCGAGAAGATGCGGCTCGAATACCAGGCCCGGCGCGATTTCGTGGTCGAACGCATCAACGCGATGCCGAGACTCGCTTGCGACACCCCCGACGCCGGCATGTTCGTGATGATGAACACCAGCGCCACGGGCCTGGACGGGCAACGCTTCGCCGAGGCCCTGCTCGCGAACGCCGCGGTATCCACGGTACCCGGCGCAGGTTTCGGGCCGAGCGGACACGACTTCGTGCGCATCACGCTGGCGCAGGACCACAAACAGCTGGCGCGCGCGATGGAGCGTATCGCGAGTTTCTGCCAGACGTTGGTGCGCTAGGCCGGGGTCCGCTGCGCGGCCTGCCGGCAATCCACGACACCGGGAGACGAGACCATGCGAATTGTGGTTGCGCTGGGTGGCAATGCCCTGCTCAAGCGCGGCGAGCCGATGAGCGCCGCGGCGCAACGCGCCAACGTGCGTGTCGCCGCCGCGGCGCTCGCACCCGTCGCGCGGGAGCACCAGCTGGTGATCAGCCACGGCAACGGGCCGCAGGTCGGTCTGCTTGCGCTGCAGGGCGCCGCCGGCAAGCCCGACGAGGCCTATCCGCTCGATGTTCTCGGCGCGCAGACCGAGGGCGGCATCGGCTACATGATCGAGCAGGAACTCGGCAACCTGCTGCCCGTCGAGGTGCCGTTCGCGACCCTGCTGACGATGGTCGAGGTCGATCCCGACGATCCGGGGTTCGCGAACCCGAGCAAGTTCGTCGGCCCGGTCTACGACAAGGACGAGGCCGATCGTCTGGCCGCGAGCAAAAGCTGGACCTTCGGGCAGGATGGCGAGAAGTGGCGCCGCGTGGTGCCCTCGCCGCTGCCGCAACGGATCTTCGAGATCCGCCCCATAAAATGGCTGCTGGAGCATGACACGATCGTGATCTGCGCCGGTGGTGGCGGAA
Organism: Gammaproteobacteria bacterium; assembly: GCA_016705365.1. Classification (NCBI taxonomy): domain Bacteria; kingdom Pseudomonadati; phylum Pseudomonadota; class Gammaproteobacteria; species Gammaproteobacteria bacterium. The sequence continues at coordinate 135,722 of JADIYI010000009.1, forward strand.
TTCCGACGCTGTACACGCAAGGCAGCGAACGCAGGCTCGTCGGCGTCGAGGCAGTGATCGACAAGGACCTGTGTTCGGAGCTGCTGGCACGCGAGCTCGCTGCCGATCGCCTCGTGATGCTCACCGACGTCGAGGCGGTGTATCTCGACTGGGGCAAGCCGACACAACGCGCGATCCGCCAGGCCACGCCCGCCTCGCTCGCGCACATCGCGTTCGCCGCGGGCTCGATGGGTCCGAAGGTGGCGGCGGCTTGCCGCTTTGCCGAGAGAACCGGCAAAGCGGCCGCGATCGGCGCGCTGGCGGAGCTCGGCGCGATCCTCGCGGGCGAAGCGGGCACCACGATTGCAGTCGAAGGCGAGGGAATGCACTTCGCGTAGCCCGGTTTGCGGACCGGCTACGGGTTTCTTCGTCATGGTCTGCCCGGCTGGCGCAACCGTGCCTGGGCGCGCCACGCGGCAGCACGCTCGAGCGCCTGCTCCCGCGCATCTGCATCCATTGCCGACCAGTCGAGAATATCCTGCAACGAGCGTCCGCAACCGATGCAGATATCCGCCTCGTCCAGGGTGCAGTGGCGGATGCACGGAGAGGCCTGTGGAGTGACTGCGCTCATTGCGGTGCCGCTCGCCGTGGCACGGTATCGCGGAGCGGCCGTGGCAACCGCCCGGGCTCCGCGTGGCTGCCCGGCTGCTGGTCGACCGATAAAACCTCGGCCGCGCTCAGGTGGCGATATTCACCCGGAGCGAGACTTTCATCCAGAACGATGTTTCCAACGGACAGCCGGTGCAGGGCGATGACCTCGTTGCCGAAGAATCCGAACATGCGCTTCACCTGGTGATAGCGTCCTTCGTAAAGGGTGAGCTCCGCGCTATTGGCGGACAGTATTTTCAACTCCGCCGGCAACGTAGTCAGGTTCTCGAAGCGGAAATGGATTCCCGCCGCGAATTTTTCCACGTAGCGGGCGCTTATCGCATCTCTGGTGTGGACGCGATAGGTCTTGGGGATTTTCCGCTGCGGCAGGGTTATCCGGCCGGACCAGTTGCCGTTGTTTGTCAGCAGCAGCAAGCCGGTCGTGTTGAAGTCCAGGCGCCCCGCGAGGTGCAGTCGTTCCTTTCCCGGCAGATCGATCAGGTCGAGGACCGTGGGGTGCCTGCGGTCGCTAGTCGCGCTGACGCAGCCCCGGGGTTTGTGCATCATCAGGTGGATCGGCGTGCCGGACTGCAGCACCCTGCCGTCGGCCTCGACCAGGCAGAATTTCGAGATTTCCTGGTCGCCACTGGCGACGGCCACACCATCGAGACGAATCCGGCGCTCGGCGAACAGGTAGCGCACCGTGCGCGCGGAGCACGAGAGCCGCGATTCGAGGAACCTGTCGAGCCGCATCGGGCATGATCCTGTTCGGTTGGCTGAAATTGTCGTGATGGCAGACGGTGCAGAGTGCGTCGATACATCGCGTTGCTGCTGTCAGCCGCGTCTGCGAAGCACATCAAGATACCTCGCCGCGGCCGTCCGCGACCAGCTTCATGAATGCATGACTCATTGGCCCAGCCCCTCCGGTCCCATCTCTGGATTGAAAAGGACTGTGTGCCGTTGACGCAGGTTGAATTTGCGCGGGCCGGGAATCGAGACCTGCCTCCTAACGCTCGTCGTAGCGGTGGGCGCGCCGCACTGCGTTGAAGGTCGCGACCCCCTCGTCGGGCGTGCTGAAGGCGCCGTCACGCTCCAGACGCTCCAGCAGTTCGTCGTACAGCGTCGCCGGAAGCGCAGCGGTGTAGTGATGCAATTGGTAGAGCACCTTGGTCGCGGTGCGGAAGTCGCCGGCGCGGCTGGCGCGACGCTGGCCGTTCAGGTAGTCCTCGCGTGCGACGTTCGGCACGATGATCTTGTGCTGCCCGGTGGCCACCAGCTCGGCGTTCATCAGGACGTGCGCGAGACGGCCATTGCCGTCCTGCATCGGGTGGACATCGGTGATCAGGAAATGGAGCAGCAGTGCGCGCGTGAAACCCGGCGCCGCCGCCTGGCAGATTTCGAAGCCTCGCGTGAGCGTTCCGGCAACGCACTCGGGCGCAACAAACGGCGTGTTGCCGGCACGGTTGGCGGCGTGCTTGAACTCGCCCGGCCGCATGACGGGCCGCCCGCGCAGCAGCACCTTGTGACGGCTGCGCAGCAGCGACAGAAAGGCACTGGCATCCTGCGGCACATGGCTCATCTCCTCGAGGTCCGCGCAAATCTCCCAACTGCCACGCACATCGTGCGAGTCACCGCTGCGTTGCGCGAGGTCGCGGTGTTCGAACACAACCTGCTGCGCCTCCTCCACGGTCATTTCCGTGCCCTCGATGTAGTTCGAGAAGTAGGCCTCGAAAAACGCCAGGTTGCGCCACGCGCTCCTCTCGTAGACGAACGGCAGCGGCGCGAAGAACTGGCGCTGCAGGTACTCGGCGAACCGCTCGCAACGCGCCAGGCAGGCGCCATCGAACGGTTCGCGGGCGGCGTGCGCATGGCCGGCGGATGAATGCAGCACACCCCCGGCATCACCGGTGGCCAGCAAGGCACTGATTTTCGCATTCAATGCAGCAAAGGCGTCCGCCTGCCCGAATGCGTCCGCGCAGGCACGCGCTTCATCGCGCAGCGCGTTCAATCCGCGCTCCTTGCCCTGGGCCAGCCGCTTGACCAGGATGGCTTCAATTTCGTCCGGGCGGAGAAACTTCTCCCGCCCCCGACGTGCTTTCTGCCCGGCTTCGGACTCCAGCAGGACGCGCACCTCCGTCATGCGCTTCAATCGCGGCAGCACCTGCTCCGTGCCCGTGTCGACGGCGCCTGGCAACAGGTGAATCGTAAGCGGCCCGACCCTGACGTTGCGCGCATTGGGCTTGGGCGTGATCAGGTAGACGTGTGAACTCTCCGGCAACAGGCTCAGCGCATTGCGGTAGGCCAGCACGTGGCCGGGATACAGGAACTCCAGCAGAGGCGCCAACTGCGCACGCAGCAAGGCATCGATGTTATCGACATCCGCTGCGATGTAGACCCTGGGGGCCAATCGGCGAAGCTCCCCCTTGCGGGAGCGGTAGGCGAGCGCATCCCGCTCCTTGGCGGAGCGTGCCAGGTAAAGGCGGGGACTGCCCATTGCTTGATCCATAAATCATGCGATTTCTGTGAGCTATGGATTAATAATCGACTGTTTTCTTGATATTATCCAGTTTCTATGTGTTTTCTAATCAATGAATTCAGATTTTTGTCGGTTTATATCCTGTTTGAAGTCAGTATTCGAGGTGCCGCATTACGCACGGGCTGGCAGGAAGCCTTGGTCTGCCTCCTGTTTCAGAAAATAAATCTGTCCCCATATCCGCTGAAAATATATCTACCCCCATATCCCATGTCTCAATAACAGGACACGAAGCTGTCACAGGACTCATTAATGAATCATTTTGATTGACAAGCTAGGCAAAAATCCTACAATGACTCACTAACAGGACATTAGACCGTTATATGACTCCTCAATGAGGCAAAATCAGGTTTTAGCATGGGCAAGCGCAAATCCCGAATCTATTCCGAGTACGCCACCGAAGCCCTGCGCCTGTTTGGCCAGCTCCTGCGCGAGGCTCGCAAGCGTCGCGGCCTGACCCTGGCCGATGTGGCGACACGGGCAGGCATTTCCCGCTCGCTGATGCAGCGCATCGAAAAGGGCGAGCCGGGCTGCGCGATCGGGGTGAGTTTCGAGGTCGCGGCGATCGTCGGCGTGCCCCTGTTCGAGGAGTCGCTGGCGGACCTGGGTGCGCGGCGCGCGCAGGCCGATGCCATCGGCGCCCTGCTGCCAAAGGCGGTGCGCAAGCCGAGCGGCAACGTGCACGATGAGTTCTGATCCCGATTACAAGGATGCCTATGTCTGGGTGTGGCTGCCCGGCGGAACGCAACCCGTGGTCGCGGGCCATATAAGCAAGGCAGGCGACCGGCTTGTGTTCAACTACGGCCGCAGCTACCTGGAACGCGACGGCGCGATACCGCTGCATCTCCCGGAGCTGCCGCTTCGCCAGGGCCTGATCGAGCCGCTCACCGGGCTGCGCATGGCAGGCTGCCTGCGCGACGCATCACCGGATGCGTGGGGTCGGCGCGTCATCCTGAACCGCAGGCTCGGGGTGCGCGGCCAAGCCGCGGACTCAGCAGACCTTGCCGAGTTGACCTACATGCTGGAGTCGAGCTCCGACCGGGCCGGGGCCCTCGACTTCCAGCGCTCGCCAACGGAGTACGTCGCGCGGGAGACCGGCCAGGCCTCGCTGCCGCAACTGGTCGAGGCCGCCGCGCGTATCGAACAGGGTTTACCGCTACCCGTATCGCTGGGTACCGCGCTGCAGCACGGCACCTCGCTCGGTGGCGCGCGCCCCAAGGCTCCGATCGAGGACGGTCGCCACAAATACATCGCGAAATTCTCCTCGAGCACCGATACCTTCAACGTGGTGAAGGCGGAATACGTGGCGATGCGCCTCGCGATGCTCGTCGGCCTCGATGTCGCACCGGTCACCCTCGCCCGCTCGCTCAACAAGGACGTGCTGCTGGTGCAGCGCTTCGATCGCACGTGGGGTGGCGGGGGCTGGCATCGGCACGCCATGGTGTCCGCGCTGACGCTGCTGGAACTGGACGAGATGGCAGCGCGTTACGCCAGCTACGAGAAGCTGGCGGAAATCATGCGGCACCGGTTTGCCGAACCTGTCGCGACGCTGCGCGAGCTGTTCGCACGCATGACTTTCAATGTGCTGTGCGGCAACACCGATGATCATGCGCGCAACCACGCTGCATTCTGGGACGGGCACACGCTCCGCCTGACGCCTGCCTACGATATCTGTCCGCAGAATCGCACGGGTGGCGAGGCCTCGCAGGGCATGGTCATTCACGCCGGCAATCGACTAAGCCGTGTTGCCGTGTGCATCGATGCGGCGCCGGCGTTTCTGCTGAGCGTTTCGCAAGCCACGGAGATCGTGCGCGAGCAGATTACCGGCATCCAGGCGAATTGGGCGAGCGTTTGCGACGAAGCGGAATTGCCGGCCATCGAGCGGACATTCCTGTGGCAGCGCCAGTTCCTGAACCCGTATGCGCTCGAACACATAATGCTTGCGTGATGTCAGTCCAGTGTTGACGTCCGCACCCCCGATCGGTGATGCGAACCTGATTCGCTCGATGTCTCGCAAGGGGTGCTCGCCTGACAACGCTGCATGCGAAGGCTTCTTCGGACGGCTGAAAACGGAACTGTTCTACCCTCGGGATTGGAAGACCACCACCATTGAGCAGTTCATTCAGGTAGTCGATACTTACATCCGCTGGTACAACGAGAGGCGGATCAAGATATCCCTTGGCTCTCTCAGCCCCATCGAATACCGAGAGAGTCTTGGACTTACGGCATAAAATAAGTCCAAGTTTTTATCCGCACCCCCGTCGTCTACACCCTCAAGACACACCGTACCGTGACGGTACCACGCAGATCGTGTTCGAGCCCATCGACTTTGTCGCGCGTCTCGCCGCCCTGGTGCCGCGTCCTCGCGTCAACCTCACTCGCTACCACGGCGTCTCGGCACCGAATCATCATTGGCGAGCCGAAATTACGCCCGCAGGCCGCGGCAAAGGAGACCAGCGAAAGCAGCAGCGCGACGGCTCCTCACCGACCGAACGCCATGCTTCCATGACCTGGGCACAGCGGTTGAAGCGCGTGTTCAACATTGATGTGGAAACCTGCGCGCGCTGCAGCGGGCCCGTCAAGGTGATTGCCTGCATGGAAGAGCAGGTAGTCATCGACAAAATTCTGGTCCATCTGCGCGACAAGGAACACAAGGCCCCGGCGGCACCACTGCTCGTGGCGCCACCGCGAGCCCCACCGTCACGCCCTGTCCCGGCGCAAATGGATACCGCGCCGGCGTAACCACAACCATCATTCGGAAGGACACCGCTGATGAGAAAACATTGGCACATGGACGGCTGTGTCCGCGAGCGAAAATAAGCGGGAAACGCCGAAACCGCGCCCGGTTTCAGGGCAGCATCAAGCAGTCGGACAACGAATTTTCAGGGGAATCCCGGGAAAACTCGGGTGACAATGGGCATGGCTTCCTGCAAACCGACCCTTTATGCTGCTTATACTCACTCATACCGTAGACCATGTCATGTGAGATCGGAGCCGTATGCCCGGGCCAATTCCCAGGATTCGATACGACCCAGACACAACGTATACATCGTACAAAAGGTACCGAGATCGTGGAATTTCATCAGATGCTGGGGACAGTTCACAGTGGAACCGCCCTGCTGCTTTTTACTCTCGCAATGTTGTCAGTCGCACTTTCCGTTCTGATCGCCGTGAAACCTGCGACGGATCCGGCGAACGCCAGACTGTTGAAAGCGGCAAATGCGGTCGGATTCGTAGAAATCAGCACTGCGGGTATCGTCACCCTGACGGGGTTGATTCTCGTGTACACGGGTTCCTGGTCTCTGGCTCAATTCTGGTTGTGGATGAGCCTTCTGGTCATGGTGTTCTACAGCACCGCATTGAAGCGCTTCACCAAGCCTGCCCGACAGGCAGTCGCCCGCGGTGGAAGTGAGGTGAAGGTCGGTATGCAGGTCGTACTTCAGGTCGGGCATCTGCTGCTGCTGATCGTCGCATTCAGCATGATGCTGTTGAAGCCGGGCCAGTAAGTAAATACCTGCAGGCAGATGCATGCCTCGCCGCCCTGGTGTCGCGTCCTCGCGTCAACCTCACTCGCTACCACGGCGTCTTGGCACCGAATCATCATTGGCGAGCCAAAATTACGCCCGAAGGCCGCGGCAAAGATGACGATTGTTTGCAGGAATTGCGCTGGCTCTACGACCGGCGAGACCTCAAGGAGGCGCAGCAGGACCTGGCTGCCTGGCTCAAGCGCTGGGAAAGCCGTTATCCACGCCTTACCGATTGGGTCGAGGAGAACATCGGCGAGACGCTGACGTTTTACCGATTACCGCGCCAGCATCACAAGCACATGAAGAGCTCGAATCTGCTTGAGCGGCTAAATGAGGAAATCAAAAGGCGCACACGGGTCGTGAGGATCTTTCCGAATCCCGCTTCGTGTCGACGTCTGGTGTTGGCGCTGTGCGTGGAAACCCACGAGACCTGGCTCGAGGACCACCGTTACATCAACATGGGTCTGCTGAAGGAGCAGAAGAAAGAGCAATTGCGCGAGGCCGCATGATCAGCACCTCTGAACATGGCCACCGAATTTGCACAACTTGACGTACACAACTGCTCGCCCTGCGGGCGCTCTCGCTTCGCTCGCGCGTCCAAATCGGCAGTCCTGCCGATTTGTGATTCGGCTGCTTCGCAGCCTCACCCCTGCGGGGCGCCTCCACTGCGTTACGGCGTCCTGCGTCGCCGCGTAGCGGCTCGTTTCAAATCGCTTTCGCGATTTGTCGAACCAGAGGGTTCGTCCACGCCGCTCGCTTCGCCAAATAGAAAAGGGACCTCAGGGTCCCTTTTCTATTTGGTGGTGGTTGCAGTCTGGCGCGATCTCGTCTCCGGAATTTTCCCTGTTCACGGGAAATTTACAGGGAAAATCATTCGCTTCTATCGCACGTTGCCATGCATACCCCCTTAGCCCACTGATTTAGCAGCAGATATTCTAAAGAATTCAGACTGAACGCTTCTGATAACAGGGAATTATCAGGGAATGGTCATTGAAGTCGGACTTCGCGCCACCGAGCATGTTTTTCACTTCGATTGGCAATGATTTACGAATTTGCACCCCACACGTCGAGATAAATAAATCTGTCCCCATATTCCAGTAGAGCTTGTCGTAACCAAAGCTCTCCGAGAGCGCCGCCGTGTTGTCCGTGATCACGGTCACCAGGTTGGCGGTGTTGGCAGGTCAGCGTCAGGTCCTGGGCCACCGCCCTGCGGGCGTCTGGCTCGATTGCAGCGTGGTTATCCGGTATTTCGGGTCACGCCCCACGCTCACGGTCTGCTGGTTCCAGAACTGCCACCCGCTCGGCCCGCCGAAGGGCGCGTGGTTGATGTTGCCGGCCAGCGTAACAGCCGGATCGATTTGTCCGCTTGCCCAGTTCACCACGCGCAGGCGATTCAGCGCGTCGTGGGTGCAGTTACCTTTTCGGGAATAATAAATCTGTCCCCTTTTTCCGCATACCGACGGATGGTCTTGCGATCGACGCCGGTGCGCCGCGCAATCTCGTGCTGGCTCGCGCCGTGCGCCAGCAGCGTGGCAATGGTGGTCTGCAAATGTGACTTCAAGACGTTCAACTCCTCGCTCCCCGAACAAAAGGGGAGCAGCGTAAACGTCCCGCAACAACCGCCGGCGCATACCGACCGGTCAGCTCACAGGTGGGGGATTTTCAAGTGGCCACAGGTGGGGGATTTTCAAGTGGCCACAGGTGGGGGAGTTTGGGTGGCCGCCGGGGGAATACGCACATAACTTGCATTATGTGTAAATGGGGATGATTATTAAAGATCAATCATCAAGTAGTGCAATCACCAAACCATTCAATAAAAGAGCACCAGCGCATATCAGAAGGGAGGATAGGAACTCCAGGCGAGTAAATGAACTCAACAAAAAGGCTCCACCAACTACAACAATAGTCGCGGTTAAAAAACCAACCGGGGAGAAGTACTTTTTTACTGACACTCGCATGACGCACCGCCCGACTGGTTAGCTGCTCCACCAGCAAATACTATTGCACCAGCTTGGTTGACCCTCAGGTTGGTAACCCCAGAAGAACGAATAATTGCAGCGTCAGATTTCCCCGCAGCCTTTAAAGCCTCATATGTTTTCCGACGGAAATTGGGGAAGAGACCTCCCCTAAATATTACCTTCAAGCTTTGCCGATAATTCACAGCTCTCGGCGCTGAGCGAATCACCATCGAACCACCCTTGGCGAGCCCAGCATATGCCAAGCGCCCTCCACCTGCGATTAATGATGCATACCAGCCTGCATCGTAGGCAATTGAACACTCGTTAACTCCACCGTCAACATTCAGGGCATAGCGAAGATCGTCACCAAAACCAAATAGTAGTGCGTCGCCTAGCCCCGCTGAAAAATCCACTACCTCCTGCGGTAGCAGTGGCATATCAGACCATCCGAACAATCCATAGGGATCGTAATATCCCAAGGGATTTCCACCGACATACCCGTACGTATTGAGCCCACCCGCGAGCCCAATCGGATCGGATTCGATATATCTTCCCGTCGTCGGATCGTAATCCCTGAAGTAGTTGTAGTTCAGCCCCGTCTCGGCATCAAAGTACTGACCCGGGAAGCGTGCGTTGTAGGTGATCGAGGTGCCGTTCAGATCCACGTCCTCGTTGGGCAGGCCGAAAGCACCGTGGATCGCATCGAAGGGCGTGCTGTCGAGCGCCCAGACCACCGTGCCGGTGGTGTCCGTGAGCCGCATCGGCGTGCCCAGATGGTCGGTGTGGATCGCATAGGCCTTGGTCGCTTGCGTGGCCGGGTTGACGGGTACATCGATCAGCGCCAGGGGTAAGGCATCGAGATACACATAATCGCGGTGCGCCGTGCTGTTGCCCGGCTGCTCGACCAGCAGCTTGCCGTCCAGATCACACATAATAGGTCCACTGCCCGCTCGCCGCCACGTACTTCGCCACCCGCTGCCCGAGCGCGTTGTGGTAATACGAGGCCACCGGCATCGCGCCCGAGCCGCCAACGGTGCGGGTGACCGCGCTCAGCCGGCCGAGTGCGTTGTAGGCATAGCTGCGCGTGCTGCCATCGGACCGCAATTCCTGCGTCAGGTTGCCGGCGGCATCGTATTGTCGGGTCAGGCTCCCACGCTCGTCAGGCGGTTGTTGGTGGCGGGATAGGCGAGATTCGACACCGTGGTGTTCAGCGTCTGCTTCGTGCGGTTGCCCGTGGCGTCGTATTTCCACACCAGGGCGCCGTAGCTGCCCGTGCTGTTGACCAGGCGGTAGAGCTTGTCGTAACCAAAGCTCTCCGAGAGCGCCGCCGTGTTGTCCGTGATCACGGTCACCAGGTTGGCGGTGTTGTAGGTCAGCGTCAGGTCCTGGGCCACCACCCCGCCGGCGCCTGGCTCGATTGCAGCCTGGTTATCCGGTATTTCGGGTCACGCCCCACGCTCACGCTCTGCTGGTTCCAGAACTGCCACCCGCTCGGCCCGCCGAAGGGCGCGTGGCTGATGGTGCCGGCCAGCGTAACAGCCGGGATGCCATCACTGCTTTGAACAGAACCGATCTGCCCCACCCCGTTACGGCCGTAGCTGATCTCGCGTCCATCGGGATAGGTCCAAATCGGCATTCCTGCCGATTTGTCGAACCAGGGCGCTCGTCCACACCGCTCACTTCTCCATATAAGAAAGGGACCCTGAGGTCCCTTTCTTATATGGTGGTGTGCAGTTTACTACCGAACTATTCGCTATTGGGGCCAATGAGTAAGTCTGCGGCCTCCTGCGGGTGTTCGGCAATCCGGTAGCCCATTGCCCGGTAGCCGCGTTGCCGCTTGTCCCACATCCGGAGCAATGCCTTGTGACCGGTGTCCACGAAATCGATGATCCGCACATCGGTCTTGGTGGCGTGCTCGCGGTGGAGGCGGCCCGCGTATTGCTGCAACGTTCCTTTCCACGAGACCGGCATTGCCAGCACCAAAGTGTCGAGCGGTGGATGGTCGAATCCTTCCCCGACCAGTTTGCCGGTCGCCAGCAGAACACGCGGTGCATCAGGTGGCACCTCATTGAGTTCCGCGATCAGTGTGGCACGTTGTTTCTTGGCTATCCTCCCGTGCAGGACAAACAAGGATGGAATCTTGCCGTCCAAGGCGGTTTGGATAGCATCGAGATGTTCGGTGCGCTCGGTCAGCACCAATACCTTTCGGCCCTGGCCATAGGCGTTGGCGATCTCGGCAGCAATCGCGTCCGTTCTGGATTGGTCGATGGCAAGGTGCCGGAAGACATCCTGAATTCCTGCTTCCTGCTGCAAATCAATCCGCGAATGTAATGTGCACGGCGTGACCACCAGATCGTGCGGCGCACCCGTTGGCTTGGCTGCGGTGTGCCGGGTTGGCCCGCACTGCATGAAAATAATCGGCTGCTGGCCATCGCGGCGAATCGGTGTGGCAGTGAGGCCAAGCACGTATTTGGCTTTGGCCTGCTTCAGAATCGCCTCGAACGACGCGGCACCGACGTGATGGCATTCGTCCACAATCACATGACCGTAGTTTTCGACCAGCGAATTCACTTCGCCCTGCCGCGACAGCGATTGCATTACCGCGATGTCGATCTTGCCTGTCGGCTTGGCTTTGCCGCCACCGATGGTACCGACCACCCCTTTGCAAATGCCCAGGAATGATTGCAAGCGTTCCTGCCATTGCTTGAGCAGTTCAGTCCGATGCACCAGAACCAGCGTATTGACACCCCGCCGGGCAATCATCGCGGCAGCCGTAACCGTCTTACCAAAGGCCGTTGGCGCACACAGGACGCCGGAGTCGTGATGAAGCATGGCCGCAACCGCCGCTTCCTGATCGAGACGTAATGTACCGGCGAAGGCAACCTCGATTGGCTCTCCGGAACACCGCTCATCGACAAGTTCGACGTCAATAGCGTTTTCACGAAGCAGGTCCAGTGCAGCATCCAGACAGCCACGCGGCAGCGCGATGTGATTGGGGTAGTTCTCTGCACAGCCGATTACCCGAGGCTCTTTCCATACCGAAAAGCGCATCGCTTGTTTCTTGTAGAACTCGGGATTCTGAAAGGCCGCCAAACGAATCAAGCGATTGGCCAGTGACTGCGGCAGTTGTGCCTTCTCGAAATACATAAGGTTGGCGAACGTTACCGTGAGCGACTTCGGCATTGGACCGACCAGTTTCTTAGTGGCAGGTGATGGTCGCTTCCACGGTTCCTTCTGATCTTCTTCGTCGATGAAGTTCACATCGAGCGGATGCGAGTTGCCGGTTGCCCGCAGAATGGTGGGCTCGATGTCGTGCGCAGGCATCGGCTGGAACGTGGCGAGGAAAGCCCACTGGTCACGGTAGGGGCGCAAGTCGCCGTCTACGAAAATACTGCAACCACGCTCACGTGGCGCCTTCTGCAGTGGCAAGGCAATCAGGTTGCCGAAGCCGCCCTTGGACATCGAATCCTGATTGGGAAACAACCGGTCATAAGATTCGAGCTTGAGTTGTCGGGTCCGGGCACAGGTGTGGCTGATGATGGCAGTGCCAAGCCGACGCGCATCCCGGGCAGAGACCGTGCCGACGAAGAATATCCAGGCATGGGCGCCGTTGCCGGATCGTGATATCTCGAGTGCTGCCGGCACGCCCAACTCGCGGCACGACTGGATGAATGCCTTGGCATCCTCCCGCCAATCGGCCTCGTCGAAATCGGCGGCGAGGAAATGGCAGGTATCGTCGGTCAGCATCGGATAAACGCCGACCGTGCGTTTCCCAGCGAGATGCTCGTAGATCACCTGGTCCGACAGCGGTTTCATTTGGCGATGGTTGCAGTCAGCGCACTTGATTCTCGGCTTCTCGCAAATACGGTGGCGCCGATCATTGGCACAGACCGGAGAGTAGCCTGACTTGCCGGTTGTCGAATTTTCCCACCGGACTGGATAAAGATCGGTGCGGCCACGAAACAGGCGACGGAACAGCGCCACCTTCTCGTCGGTTGTGAGTCGCGAGGGCTCTGGTTCTGAAACAGGCTTTGCTGGTGGTGGCGGCAAACGCCATTCGATACCGTGGGCTTCAAGCAATGCGATCAGGCGAGAATTTTCAGCCTGGAGATCTGCGACCTGTGGATGTTGATCTGCGTGATCCATCACCAGGGCTCACATCCGTAGCTGCATCATGCGTTTTGGATCTGTTGCTTCCAGGACTCAAACTCCAGTCGCCTGAGTCCGAAACGGACCGCGTTTCCGGCGTGCATAGTCTTGAACTCATCCAGGACGAGTTTGGCAAAGCCTTCCTGATCGTCGGGCACGACCGATGCTGGCATCGACTGACGGACCGCCTCCATCGTTGCGGGCAGACCACCCCGGACGACGGCACACACTGATTCAGCCAATGCGACCCGATAGCGCAGTCTGAAAGTGTCGGGCGGCACAAGCTGACTTTTGACCGCCACGTACTGTTGGCAAGAGCGTTCGTAGGCCCAGACGAAAACGTCGCGCAACAATTCGATGCGGTTCAGTTCGTATACGCCCAGCAAGGCATCGACGTAGGCACACTCCGGCACATCAATAAACGATAGTGGACTCAGGTTGCCCTTGATAAGGGGAATGTTGGCTGCCAAACGTGACACGCGCTTGTTTACATCCTCGAAGGGCTGAAGATAGGGCAGATGGACCATCAGGAAGAACGCCTGCTCGAAGGGGTCTTCAATTTCGGCGGCCATGCCGAGCACAATCCCAAACAATTCATCAATGCGCTGCGGCAGCGCTATTGGCAGAAAGACGCTGCCACCGATTTCAACTGCACGGTTACGTAGCTTGCCGCACGCCATCGGGTCGGCAAGCAGGCCATCTGACAGGAGCGCGTGAACGGCAATGATAGTTTCGGCATTCACGGCCGCACGATCAGCGTCATGAACCAGATACTCGATAGCCATCTTGTGGTTCAAAATCATCTGGGTTTCGATTGCATCCTTGCCTTCGGCGACTTCTCCGAACCGAATCAATCGTTCCGTGTCGAGCCGGTTGTAGGTATTTCCCTCCAGACGCGACGAAGCCCACGACAGATCGATCAGCAGGCGGTTGAGAATGTCGCGGGCAAAAGTGCCCGCCGGCGCAAGATCTGCAGGGGATCGTCCCAGGGTATGCAGTTGTTGGCACAAGTTTTCTGGCAAGTACCACGTGGTGTTTGGCCGGTAGGCTTCGAGGAATGTGATGTTGTAGCTAACAGGACGGCGCCCTTGGATCGGCTGACGCACGTAGGCTTTGATTTCCGCTCCTTCGCGGGAAGTCGGGACATAGACCTCGCCTTGTGCCTCCATCCGGTCACTTTCTTCTGTGACCTCCAATATGCCCGTGATGGGTGCAAGCCGATACTTGAATGACTTCTGCTCTCTGCCGCCGATGACACGTCTCTCGGCAATCAAATCAGCAAGGCGGCGCTGAAGCGTTCGTCGCGACAATCCGCCGCCAATGGCTCCCAATATTTCATCAAGCTCTGCGCCATCAGGAAATCGACCGACAACCTCGGCTATCTGGTCAAACTCCTCTGATCGAATCACTTTTGGCATGGCGGTCCCTTTTATTTGTCGCGCGACAAAGTATCGCGCCATTTTATTTGGCGTGCAACATATTTGCGCGCCAAATAAAACTACTTTTAATGGCGCGCCACACACTGCGGGAGGCGAATTGGTAATTTTCGCAATCAGGAAGCAACCCCCTTGGACTTGATCGCAACATACCCCGCGATATACGGTTCGCATCATGCGCGAAATTATTCTATTGGCGGCCCACTAACTCACAACGCTGGCGAAAATGCTTCGCTCCGGCGGGGCCAAGTCAGTCGTCGCCGAATCGTTGCTATTGAAGCATCAGCTTCTCATCGCTAACCGCTCACGGCAACGGGCTCCGAATCTGACGCCGTTCGATCGAATCTTGCTCGGACTGACAACTTTTTTCATCACGCCGGCTCGCTTCAGCAAGGTCGCCGTGGCACTCAAACCCGCGACCCTGCTTCGCTTTCACGTAGCATTGGTCAAACGAAAATATCACCTGCTGTTTTCGTCGGGCGCGACTCGCCGTAAACCCGGCCCCAAGGGTCCGTCTCCAGCACTCATTGCAGCCGTCGTTTCGATGAAACAAGCCAACCCCCGATTCGGTTGCCTGCGCATCGCTCAGCAGATTACTTTTGACTTCTCAGTCAACAGCGACAAGGACGTCGTTCGCCGTATATTGGCCAAACACTATCGACCCGGATCGGGAAATGGTGGCCCGTCCTGGCTCTCCCTTATTGGCCACGCCAAGGACAGCCTGTGGAGCATTGATCTATTCCGCTGCGAGTCAGTTCTGCTTCGCAGCCATTATGTGATGGTCGTCATGGACGTGTTCACCCGCCGGCTCGTCGGGTTCAGCGTGAAACCCGCCAATATCGATGGCATCGCGATTTGCCGGATGTTCAATCGGGCAATTGCTGGGCACTCGCTCCCGAAACACGTCAGCACCGATAACGCCCCGCTCTTCCGCTTTCATCGCTGGCAAGCAAATCTGCGCGTGCGCGACATCGCGGAAATCAGGTCGGTTCCCTACACACCGGTTTCGCATCCCTTTGTCGAACGCCTGATCGGCACGATACGTCGCGAATATCTGGATCAGGTATTCTTCTGGAATGCCGTGGATCTAGAGCGAAAACTGAGCGATTTCAAGAAATACGATAACGCCGCGCGCGTGCATCGTTCGATTGCTGGCGTAGTTCCGAGCGTCCGCGCCGGAGAGCGGCGCTTAGAACCTGCCAGTCTGGGCTGCTACGCCTGGCAGTCGCATTGTCGTGGTTTGTTTCACACCCCGGTAGCGGCGTGATTAGGAATTCGCCTCCCACACCTTTTCCGAATAAATCCGTCCCCTTTTCCGCGAATAAATCCGTCCCCTTTTCCGGTAGCCTTGGATTAGTGGATATCCCGGTCCTCCTTGCTTGGCTTGCTTAATCCGTCGCGAATCGTTCGACTGGCTGCGAATCCAATAGCAGTTCCGACTGTGCATGACATTGCGTGATAGACAAATAAGATCGCAAACATACCGACCACCCCGGCGATGCGGTCAACCGCGATTCCTAATAACTGGTGGGCCTGCGCGGCGATCATTGCGACGATTGGACCAAACAATGCCAACGACATTCCAACTAGAACCTTGCGCTTAGGTGCAACATAGGTGCTGGCAAATGAAGCAACTCCGGGAACTAGCAGCAACGCTACATCGAGAAACTCTTGGGGTCCGGGCGTCATCAAGTCAAACAGGTAGATGAGATGGGCAGCCACCAGCGTACCGACGCCAAGCAGAACAGCCTTTAGAATTGTCCAGCGAATCATGGCTGATATCCTGGTTCGCCGGGGTGCGGCCCTGGATTGAACGGATAGTTCGGCCATGCTTTCGTTGGAATCGATTGCCCACATGCTTTCAGGGCGTTCTCGGCACAATGACAGCAATTGTTGCCCGTGAAGTGATAGTTCTCGCACTTCTGGTATTCGCGCTTTACGCAATCATCGTCGTCTCTCCCCTCCGCCTTTGTGCAACTAGTAGCTTCCGCCGGCGCGGGATCAGGATGGACACCGTTTAGATCAAAACTTGATGTATCTGCGTTGTTCCCGTTGTATCTAACGAAGCAGTGCTGGCCAGGAATCACGTAGCCTTGAGTTGGCCGCACGCATACTTCTGCAACAAGGCCAAGAGAATCCGTATATCGAAGTGGATTCCCGCCAACGTAAGCGTAGGTGTTCAACCCACCGGCGAGTCCAATCGGATCAGATTCGATGTATCTCCCCGTCGTCGGATCGTAGTCCCGGAAGTAGTTGTAGTTCAGCCCCGTCTCGGCATCAAAGTACTGACCCGGGAAGCGCGCGTTGTAGGTGATCGAGATGCCGTTCAGATCCACGTCCTCGCTGGGCAGGCCGAACGCGCCGTGGATCGCATCGAAGGGCGTGCTGTCGAGCGCCCAGACCACCGCGCCGGTGGTGTCGGTGAGGCGCATCGGCGTGCCCAGATGGTCGGTGTGGATCGCATAGGCCTTGGTCGCTTGCGTGGCCGGGTTGACGGGTACATCGATCAGCGCCAGGGGTAAGGCATCGAGATACACATAATCGCGGTGCGCCGTGCTGTTGCCCGGCTGCTCGACCAGCAGCTTCCCGTCCAGATCATACACATAATAGGTCCACTGCCCACTCGCCGCCACGTACTTCGCCACCCGCTGCCCGAGCGCGTTGTGGTAATACGAGGCCACCGGCATCGCGCCCGAGCCGCCAACGGTGCGGGTGACCGCGCTCAGCCGGTTCATTGCGTTGTAGGCATAGCTGCGCGTGCTGCCATCGGACCGCAATTCCTGCCTCAGGTTGCCGGCGGCATCGTATTGTCGGGTCAGGCTCCCCACGCTCGTCAGGCGGTTGTTGGTGGCGGGATAGGCGAGATTCGACACCGTGGTGTTCAGCGTCTGCTTCGTGCGGTTGCCCGTGGCGTCGTATTTCCACACCAGGGCGCCGTAGCTGCCCGTGCTGTTGACCAGGCGGTAGAGCTTGTCGTAACCAAAGCTCTCCGAGAGCGCCGCCGTGTTGTCCGTGATCACGGTCACCAGGTTGGCGGTGTTGTAGGTCAGCGTCAGGTCCTGGGCCACCGCCCCCGCCGGCGCCTGGCTCGATTGCAGCCTGGTTATCCGGTATTTCGGGTCACGCCCCACGCTCACGCTCTGCTGGTTCCAGAACTGCCACCCGCTCGGCCCGCCGAAGGGCGCGTGGCTGATGGTGCCGGCCAGCGTAACAGCCGGATCGATTTGTCCGCTTGCCCAGTTCACCACGCGCAGGCGCTTCAGCGCGTCGTGGGTGCAGTTACCTTTTCGGGAATAATAAATCTGTCCCCTTTTTCCGACATCCTTATTTGCCTGTGAACGAAGGCACCACACCATCCGCTGGCGCGGACCGCATAACGGAGTGAGCCCGCCTCTTCGCTCGATCAGTGCGACGAACCCGGACGCTGGCACAGTGCGAGCGTGGCGCGTCCGTTTGCGCGCGCGCAGCGCTGCAAACGGCGTGACACGCGGGGGCAGAACCTTCAATAGTCAAGAAGAAAGACCCCGTTTTCTTCTTCCTCAATCATCGGCCTTTCGGGCGTACGGAAGTGCGCCGGCCGAACTGGGCCACCCATACACCTTCACATGGTTCAAGCAATGGTGTTCTTTCTCCTGCGGCAGAGAGGAAAGTTCGTCACCCCCCCAATCTGGTGTGAACATGTGCTCGTGGGGGAAATCGCCGCCCTCGGCGGCGATAGCTAACCTGTCCAGCAATCGTGCTAGTCGTCGGAGCCCATCTGGATCTGCATGAACAAAGAGTTCATCGTTGTCTTCGTTCAACTCGAATACGAGCAGGCCCGGAACTGTTGGCGCGTTCATTTCGATGGCTCCCATTTCCCTGTGTTGGGAAAATAGTCCCACTTCGTCCCATCGGGATTTGTCAGCCCCCAATGGGGTCCCTTCGGTGGCAGATGGTGCGCGTCCGGATGAATCTTTTGACCGGTCTCGGGGTTCACCCAGTTTCCCTTGCCACTCTCGGGCTGACCCTTTCCTTTCCATTCCCAGCCTTCGCCGGGCGATGCACCCCAATTGTCGGGAATCGGCGGCGGATTCTCTGGACATTCTTCAGCCTTCTCATTTGTCTGGCAACTACCACTGAGCAAGCACCAAAGCGATACGCCAGCGGTATTTGTAGCACCTGATGCGTGCCCCGCTGCTCCGGCAGAACACGCCGGATGAAACGGGTCACGCGCACAAACGTTAGTTAATGAGTTCGCGGTCTGAAGACCGAATGGATCAATCGCGCTCAGTGGATTTCCACCGACATACCCGTACGTATTCAACCCACCCGCCAACCCAATCGGATCGCTCTGGATATACCGCCCCGTCCCCGGATCGTAATCCCTGAAGTAGTTGTAGTTCAGCCCCGTCTCGGCATCAAAGTACTGACCCGGGAAGCGCGCGTTGTAGGTGATCGAGATGCCGTTCAGATCGACGTCCTCGTTGGGCAGGCCGAAAGCACCGTGGATCGCATCGAACGGGGTGCTGTCGAGCGCCCAGACCACCGCGCCGGTGGTGTCGGTGAGGCGCATCGGCGTGCCCAGATGGTCGGTGTGGATCGCATAGGCCTTGGTCGCTTGCGTGGCCGGGTTGACGGGTACATCGATCAGCGCCAGGGTAAGGCATCGAGATACACATAATCGCGGTGCGCCGTGCTGTTGCCCGGCTGCTCGACCAGCAGCTTCCCGTCCAGATCATACACATAATAGGTCCATGCCCGCTCGCCGCCACGTACTTCGCCACCCGCTGCCCGGAGCGCGTTGTGGTAATACGAGGCCACCGGCATCGCGCCCGAGCCGCCAACGGTGCGGGTGACCGCGCTCAGCCGGCCGAGTGCGTTGTAGGCATAGCTGCGCGTGCTGCCATCGGACCGCAATTCCTGCGTCAGGTTGCCGGCGGCATCGTATTGTCGGGTCAGGCTCCCCACGCTCGTCAGGCGGTTGTTGGTGGTGGGATAGGCGAGATTCGACACCGTGGTGTTCAGCGTCTGCTTCGTGCGGTTGCCCGTGGCGTCGTATTTCCACACCAGGGCGCCGTAGCTGCCCGTGCTGTTGACCAGGCGGTAGAACTTGTCGTAACCAAAGCTCTCCGAGAGCGCCGCCGTGTTGTCCGTGATCACAGTCACCAGGTTGGCGGTGTTGTAGGTCAGCGTCAGGTCCTGGGCCACCGCCCCGCCGGCGCCTGGCTCGATTGCAGCCTGGTTATCCGGTATTTCGGGTCACGCCCCACGCTCACGGTCTGCTGGTTCCAGAACTGCCACCCGCTCGGCCCGCCGAAGGGCGCGTGGCTGATGGTGCCGGCCAGCGTAACAGCCGGGATGCCATCACTGCTTTGCACCGAACTGATGCCCTTATTCTAGGGGCAATGCGTCGGGATTAATAAATCTGTCCCCTTATTCCTATTCCGTCCCCTTATTCCGATTCACGCTAAGAATCTATACACGATTGGGAACGCTACGATCATGCTGCTTCCGAGTATCCACAAGAAGTAATGCTCGACCTGAGTCATCCCCGTAGCAGACGCGATGACCACGACGAATATCCATATTATTCCGGCGACGCCAAATGCTCCGATGGTCGCTCTTGCTACGCGAATGTCCCGTCTTCTCGTCACTGGGGGATGTTGCCTCTTGCGGATCAGAACAAACACGATGAGCAGACAAAGAATCGCGAGAGCGAACTTCCAATAGCCGACATCTGAGCTTTGGTGGTCGGCTGCCTCGCAAATCTGCGTAAGAGGGAGTCCGGTAAACGCAAATGGCCACCGGCCTCTCATGCTAGCGCTGGCAGTTACAGTCATTGGTTATGCTCGATGAAGTGACGGTAGACGTTCCGTACAACGCACCGATCGAAAACTCGAAGCCGGCTTGCGGCCCGATACCATATCGTCCCGCCTCTCCCAGCTTCGTAGCGCCGATCGACGCGCCAACATCTTGCGGTTTGATCGGGTGACCGGCGAGAGCGGCACCAACAGCCACCGCTGGAGTCGCGGCTCCTGGCAACGCGACTCCAGCCGACGCTATCCATCCTTCGCCGTTAAAGGAACTCGGGTTTATGAACAGATACGGGTCTTTGAATCCAGCGGACGATGCTGTTGCACTCACGTTCACACCTAAACCAAGCCCAGCGCCTACAAAAGTGACGCGGACGTGACCTCTCTGCCCGTTCACACACTCACTGGTCAGATTAAAGAAGTAGACTCCAGCAGTAAAAAAGGCTCCCCCGGTTTGCGTCCCCGTCCAAGTTAGCAGTCCACTCGGATCGCTAGATCGCAGCGGATTCCCCCCCACATACCCATACGTATTCAACCCACCCGCCAACCCAATCGGATCGCTCTGGATATACCGCCCGATACTCGGATCGTAGTCCCGGAAGTAGTTGTAGTTCAGCCCTGTCTCGACATCAAAGTATTGCCCCGGGAAGCGCGCGTTGTACGTGGTCGAGATGCCGTTCAGATCCACGTCCTCGTTGGGCAGGCCGAAGGCGCCGTGGATCGCATCGAAGGGCGTGCTGTCGAGCGCCCAGACCACCGTGCCGGTGGTGTCCGTAAGCCGCATCGGCGTGCCGAGGTGATCGGTGTGGATCGCATAGGCCTTGGTCGCTTGTGTAGTGGGGTTGACGGGTACATCGATCAGCGCCAGGGGCAGGGCATCGAGATACACATAATCGCGGTGCGCCGTGCTGTTGCCCGGCTGCTCGACCAGCAGCTTCCCGTCCAGATCATACACATAATAGGTCCACTGCCCGCTCGCCGCCACGTACTTCGCCACCCGCTGCCCGAGCGCGTTGTGGTAATACGAGGCCACCGGCATCGCGCCCGAGCCGCCAACGGTGCGGGTGACCGCGCTCAGCCGGCCGAGTGCGTTGTAGGCATAGCTGCGCGTGCTGCCATCGGACCGCAATTCCTGCCTCAGGTTGCCGGCGGCATCGTATTGTCGGGTCAGGCTCCCCACGCTCGTCAGGCGGTTGTTGGTGGTGGGATAGGCGAGATTCGACACCGTGGTGTTTCTGGTTATCCGGTATTTCGGGTCACGCCCCACGCTCACGCTCTGCTGGTTCCAGAACTGCCACCCGCTCGGCCCGCCGAAGGGCGCGTGGCTGATGGTGCCGGCCAGCGTAACAGCCGGGATGCCATCACTGCTTTGCACCGAACTGATGCCCTTATTCTAGGGGCAATGCGTCGGGATTAATAAATCTGTCCCCTTATTCCTGTCCCCTTATTCCGTGGGTCAGCGAAGGCACCGACCTGGACTCTCGCACCGGCGCCGATAACGGAGTGATCACGCTACACGCCGGATCGGCGCACGATTCCGGACGCGGGCGCCGCGCGAGCGCGGCGCGCCGGTTGCGCGCGCGGAACAATGGGCAAGAAGCAAGACTTGACCCCGTTTTCCCCACAATCGTGGCCCGTCAAGACGGGATCTGTCCGTGCGCCGATTCGTCTTGGATCGCTCTTGCATGATCGAGGAGCGACATCACCGCACCATCACCGCCAAAAAACTCCAATGCCGACAGAGTAGCCGAATAGAAGCAGAGCACGTCTGTCACCCCAAGTTGCTTCAGATATGGCGCCTCATATCCCTCGCGCGAGAACTTCCACCAAGCCGGCTCAAGCTTAGGAAGCGCCGATATGACTTCGACTGCCCGAGAAAGATCGCACAACATGATCGCGAGGATCTCTGCGCGCCACATTGAGAGTATCGTCTCGATAGACGACCGAAATGCTGTGCTAACTAGTCCCGAAGCGGTGTCAACACGAACACCTGCATTCTCGAATCGGTCCTTCAGATCCTCTAACCGAGTGAACTCTCCGATTGCATGGAAGCTCATGCTCCGCTCACCTGAAGCGCGACCTAGAAGTTCAACAAGGACCTGCGTCTCGCCTGTAACGACCAGTCTAGAATGCTCCGAGGATATTCCTCGCTGCTTTGCCTCCGATTCATCCATAGGCAGATCGAGACGTAATGCAAGGATGCGATCGCGCATATGGCCGGCCCTAGTTGCTGCATCCACAATCGCTACTCTCCGGGGAATCCACCGGCGGTGGTGTCACCGGCTTTGGATCCACGGAGGGCGCTCGATTCCGCCACCACTTTGGAATTTCCCCGTCCCAGCCAGGTGGCTTCCCATGATGCGATCGGTCGTACCTTATGTACTTTCGATATCGCGCAATAAATCGCGGCGCTCCACGAGTCGTGAACGGGCCAAAGATTCTCGCAGCATAGCCGCCCGCCAAAGTGAGAAACGTCTTATCACTTGTACAGGGCGTCCAGAGGGCAGCGACCGCACCGGGTATGTGATACGCCCAGTTGCCCGTCTCTTCGGCACGGTTTGCCCAATACTCGGCAGCCGAATCTCCGTATGACTCCCCGGCCGGGATGCCGAACAGTAGCCCGTCGGGATCGATGTAAACCAATGGATTGGAGCCGGCGTACGCGTAGGTGTTTAGGCCACCTTCCAGCCCAATCGGATCACTCTCGATGTAACGACCGGTACCCGGATCGTAATCGCGGAAGTAGTTGTAGTTCAGCCCCGTCTCGGCATCAAAGTACTGACCCGGGAAGCGCGCGTTGTAGGTGATCGAGATGCCGTTCAGATCCACGTCCTCGTTGGGCAGGCCGAAGGCGCCGTGGATCGCATCGAAGGGGGTGCTGTCGAGCGCCCAGACCACCGTGCCGGTGGTGTCGGTGAGGCGCATCGGCGTGCCCAGATGGTCGGTGTGGATCGCATAGGCCTTGGTCGCTTGCGTGGCCGGGTTGACGGGTACATCGATCAGCGCCAGGGGTAAGGCATCGAGATACACATAATCGCGGTGCGCCGTGCTGTTGCCTGGCTGCTCGAGCAGCAGCTTCCCGTCCAGATCATACACATAATAGGTCCACTGCCCGCTCGCCGCCACGTACTTCGCCACCCGCTGCCCGAGCGCGTTGTGGTAATACGAGGCCACCGGCATCGCGCCCGAGCCGCCAACGGTGCGGGTGACCGCGCTCAGCCGGCCGAGTGCGTTGTAGGCATAGCTGCGCGTGCTGCCATCGGACCGCAATTCCTGCGTCAGGTTGCCGGCGGCATCGTATTGTCGGGTCAGGCTCCCCACGCTCGTCAGGCGGTTGTTGGTGGCGGGATAGGCGAGATTCGACACCGTGGTGTTCAGCGTCTGCTTCGTGCGGTTGCCCGTGGCGTCGTATTTCCACACCAGGGCGCCGTAGCTGCCCGTGCTGTTGACCAGGCGGTAGAGCTTGTCGTAACCAAAGCTCTCCGAGAGCGCCGCCGTGTTGTCCGTGATCACGGTCACCAGGTTGGCGGTGTTGTAGGTCAGCGTCAGGTCCTGGGCCACCACCACCGGGGATGCCTTGCTCGATTGCAGCGTGGTTATCCGGTATTTCGTGTCACGCCCCACGCTCACGGTCTGCTGGTTCCAGAACTGCCACCCGCTCGGCCCGCCGAAGGGCGCGTGGCTGATGGTGCCGGCCAGCGTAACAGCCGGGATGCCATCACTGCTTTGAACAGAACCGATCTGCCCCACCCCGTTACGGCCGTAGCTGATCTCGCGTCCATCGGGATAGGTGATCCCCGTCAGATGGTCGGCCAGATCCCAGCGGTAACCCACGCTGTAGGCATAACCACCAACATTGCCTTCCTGGCGAACCACGTTGCCGCGCAGATCGTAGTAGTAGCGGGTCTCGATTCCGGAACTCAGGGCCGCGAGATGCGTGCCGGTCTCGGTGATCGTCGTCAGACGCCCAACCCCCAGGCGCTGGTTGCCCGTCTGGTCGTACTGGTAATCGATTTGTCCGCTTGCCCAGTTCACCACGCGCAGGCGATTCAGCGCGTCGTGGGTGCAGTTACCTTTTCGGGAATAATAAATCTGTCCCCTTTTTCCCTTCAATAAATCTGTCCCCTTTTTCCCATCGAACGGGGTGCTGTCGAGCGCCCAGACCACCGTGCCGGTGGTGTCCGTGAGCCGCATCGGCGTGCCGAGATGATCGGTGTGGATCGCATAGGCCTTGGTCGCTTGCGTGGCCGGGTTGACGGGTACATCGATCAGCGCCAGGGGTAATGCGTCGGGATTAATAAATCCGTCCCCTTTTCCCTGCACATGAGGTCCGACCAAACCTGCTTGCAAAGGCCGAGGAAGTCGATGAAGCGCAGCGGATTCCCGCCAACGTAGGCGTATGTATTCAATCCACCCGCCAATCCGATCGGATCGCTCTGGATATACCGCCCGATACTCGGATCATAGTCCCTGAAGTAGTTGTAGTTCAGCCCTGTCTCGGCATCAAAGTACTGACCCGGGAAGCGCGCGTTGTAGGTGATCGAGATGCCGTTCAGATCCACGTCCTCGTTGGGCAGGCCGAAGGCCCCGTGGATCGCATCGAACGGCGTGCTGTCGAGCGCCCAGACCACCGTGCCGGTGGTGTCCGTAAGCCGCATCGGCGTGCCGAGATTATCGGTGTGGATCGCATAGGCCTTGGTCGCTTGCGTGGCCGGGTTGACGGGTGCATCATCGGCGGCTGCAGCAGATCGAGAAGCTCGACCCAACCGAGAAGCGTCACGTGCTGCAGCTGCTCGATGCGTTCATCGAGCGGGGCCAGCTCAAACGCAAGATGGAAAGCCGTTCAACGAACGGCTGAAGGAGGTCACCATGACGACGGTCCAGATCACACTGCCCGATGACTTGGCGCAGAAGGCTGCCAAGGAAGGGTTGTTGTCGCCCGAGGCGATGGAGACGATGCTGCGCGAACAGTTGCGCCGGCGCGCCGGCGAGGCGCTGCAAGCGATGTGGGAGCGCATGCCGCGCGAGGAACTCACCCCCGAGATCGAACAGGAGATCGTCGAGGAAGTGCGCAAGGTTCGCGCCGAGCGGCGCAATCGCGGGAGCAGTTGATGGCCGAACAGGGCGCGCACCCGACGCGTCTGGTGCTCGATACCAACGTCGTGGTCGCGGGCCTGCTCTGGAATGGACCGCCGCGACGGTTGCTCGATCTCGGCATGGGTGATGCGGTCGAACTGGTCAGCAGCACGGTGTTGCTCGATGAGCTGGCGCGCACGCTGGCGTATCCCAAGTTCGCCGCGCGGATCGAGCGCTTCGGGGCGACCATCGATGCGCTGCTGGCGCACTACACCGCGCTGATCGCGCGGGTCACCCCCGCCACCGTGGCGCGCGTCTCGCGCGATCCGGACGATGATCATGTGATCGCCTGCGCGCTCGCCGCGCAGGCCGATGCCATCGTCTCCGGTGACCGCGATCTGCTCGTGCTCGAGCGCTATCACGACATTCCCATCGTTACGCCGGCACACGCGCTGAAACTGATCGATGTCGCGCAAAAATAACGTGTCGCTCCCGGCGCTTTTCTTTAGCTGCTGTTTTTTGTATTCATCGCAGGCGGCGCGGCAAGATGCAGCCGCAGGCTGCGGCTTGCTGCGCGCCCACGCTCGGCGCCGTAGCCGCCGGTGCTGTCATTTACCCGGTAGAGCTTGTCGTAGCCGAAGGTCTCCGAGAGTGCCGTCGTGTTGTCCGTTTATTTGTTTCATGCGTCGGGATTAATAAATCCGTCCCCTTTTCCCCCAGTTATCCGATACTTGGTGTCGCGCCCAATGCTCACGTTCTGCTGGTTCCAGAACTGCCACCCGCTCGGCCCGCCGAAGGGCGCGTGGCTGATGGTGCCGGCCAGCGTAACAGCCGGGATGCCATCACTGCTTTGAACAGAACCGATCTGCCCCACCCCGTTACGGCCGTAGCTGATCTCGCGTCCATCGGGATAGGTGATCCCCGTCAGATGGTCGGCCAGATCCCAGCGGTAACCCACGCTGTAGGCATAACCACCAACATTGCCTTCCTGGCGAACCACGTTGCCGCGCAGATCGTAGTAGTAGCGGGTCTCGATTCCTGAAAACAAATCCCGTTTTCCCTCCCGTTGTAGTGCGGCCACGACATGTACCGATCTACGTCAATGGTCTACGCCATGCTTTCTCGAATCTACCTTGTCGACAGATTCCTTCCGCCCGTCAAAAATTGCAGCGGCCTTGTGGGCCAACCTTGGCACTAGCCAAAACCATTGCCAATATCCTGCCGCGAAGTAGAACATCCAAAGCAAGACAAAGCCGGTATAGCCCGACTCGACGACGTCGAGGTACGGCACTGATAGTCTTTCGCTAGCCATGACGAGGAGCGTAATAGTGCCGGATACGACGAGGCTCAGCGGAAAAGCTAGCGCCGTCATTGCTCCCACGAGGAATATTCCGATGTCACTATTGCTGCTCGGAGTGTAACTCCAAAGTGTGAGCGCCAAAACCGCTAAACAGCACATACTCCAGACGGCTTTAAAGAAGACTTTCATTACTTCTTGCACTCTTGCCGGCATTCTTCGAGCGTATCGTCTGCCCACTCCTGGCAATCAGTGCCAAACGGTATGCCGTAGCTCGGCCGATCCTCGGCAGCTTTTCGTATCACGCACTCTTCAATGCAAGTGTTGTCTGGCTCTACTTGGTCGCAGGTATTTTCGTTGTACTCATCGTTGCTCTTCTTGCCTGGACCGTGAACTGGGTCGTACCACTTTTCACCACGTTGATCTTGACCGCCGCAGGTATAAGGTCCGCCGGCGTGATTCACACAAAGGAACTGGTGATGTGCGTAAGGGACATACTCGCGTGCCCACTCGCTTGCCTCTGAACCGAGCTTGTCCGTAAGGGCATGCAAGGGCGCAGTACACATGGCGGTCGCCAAGCCACGGGGATCGGTTAATTTCACGGGGTTCTGCAGGGCGTACCCGTAGGTGTTCAACCCACCTTCCAGCCCAATCGGATCGCTCTCGATGTACCGCCCGATACTCGGATCGTAGTCCCGGAAGTAGTTGTAGTTCAGCCCCGTCTCGGCATCAAAGTATTGCCCCGGGAAGCGCGCGTTGTAGGTGATCGAGATGCCGTTCAGATCGACGTCCTCGTTGGGCAGGCCGAAGGCGCCGTGGATCGCATCGAACGGGGTGCTGTCGAGCGCCCAGACCACCGTGCCGGTGGTGTCCGTAAGCCGCATCGGCGTGTCCAGATGGTCGGTGTGGATCGCATAGGCCTTGGTCGCTTGCGTGGCCGGGTTGACGGGTACATCGATCAGCGCCAGGGGTAAGGCATCGAGATACACATGATCGCGGTGCGCCGTGCTGTTGCCCGGCTGCTCGACCAGCAGCTTCCCGTCCAGATCATACACATAATAGGTCCACTGCCCGCTCGCCGCCACGTACTTCGCCACCCGCTGCCCGAGCGCGTTGTGGTAATACGAGGCCACCGGCATCGCGCCCGAGCCGCCAACGGTGCGGGTGACCGCGCTCAGCCTGCAGAACCGATCTGCCCCACCCCGTTACGGCCGTAGCTGATCTCGCGTCCATCGGGATAGGTGATCCCCGTCAGATGGTCGGCCAGGTCCCAGCGGTAACCCACGCTGTAGGCACAGCCTTTGGACCGTTCCGACCCTGCGGGCTTCGCCGCTACGCGGCTCGTTTCAAATCGCTTTCGCGATTTGTCGAACCGGAGGGTTCGTCCACACCGCTCGCTTCGCCAATTAGAAAAGGGACCCTGAGGTCCCTTTTCTAATTGGTGGAGAGAGAGGGATTAATCGGAACGGCCTTTGGGCCGTTCCGACCCTACGGGCTTCGCCGCTGCGCGGCTCGTTTCAAATCGCTTTCGCGATTTGTCGAACCAGAGGGTTCGTCCACACCGCTCACTTCGCCAATTAGAAAAGGGACCCTGAGGTCCCTTTTCTAATTGGTGGAGAGAGAGGGATTCGAACCCTCGATAGGGTATAAGCCTATACGCCCTTAGCAGGGGCGCGCCTTCAGCCACTCGGCCATCTCTCCAGAACTCATATGTCGCAATTCGTTGACCTCGCGGCTTCGAGCCGCTCGATCAATCAGGGGCGCGCGTTACTCGTCGCTTCGCTCCTCGCCCTTCGGGTCGCCTCCGTTTCACTACGGCGCTCTCTGCGCTGGCTTCGCCAGCTCCGAGTCAGCCACTCGGCCATCTCTCCAGAAGTCATATGTCCGTCAATCAGCTCGTCGCGAGCAGGCGTCCATGCGGCTCGCCCAGCTCGGCATCCTTGCCTCGCGCTCTCGGTGCGCGAAGCTGCGCTTCGCATACTTCGCACCTCGAGCCCATCTCTCCAGAACTCTTGTGTCGCAATTCGTTGAGCTCGCGGCTTCGAGCCGCTCGATCGCTCGTGCTACTCGGGCGCCGGGTCTCCATCGTCATCGTGCTCGCGCTGGATGCGCTGGTAGATTTCTTCGCGGTGCACCGTGACATCCTTCGGGGCATTGACGCCGATGCGCACCTGGTTGCCCTTTACACCGAGCACGGTGATCGTCACGTTGTCGCCGATGATCAGGGTTTCGCCCACCCGACGCGTCAAGATCAGCATGATGTCCCTCTCTTCCCCAACGCCCTCTTCCCTCTGCCGCTATCCTGCCCCGGCATCATCGGAACCTCGCCAACCCGCGAGAGCGCGGGATTATAGAGAATAGTTTGCCGATTCCCAAGCATTAACGTGCGCGATCATTGGCCTTCGAGTACCGGGGTGTCCAGCCCGAACGCGGTGTGCAGCGCGCGCACCGCCAATTCGAGGTATTTTTCCGCGATCACGACCGTGATCTTGATCTCCGAGGTGGTGACCATCTGGATGTTGATGTTCACATCCGAGAGCGCCTTGAACATCGTGCTGGCCACGCCTGCATGCGAGCGCATGCCGACCCCGACGACCGAGACCTTGGCGATCTTGGCATCGGTGGTGATGCCACGCGCACCGAGCGCGTCGGACACATCCGACAGCACCGCCGCCGCGCGCTGCAGATCGTTGCGGTGCACGGTGAACGTGAAATCGGTGTTCTTGTCCTCGGCAACGTTCTGCACGATCACATCGACCTCGATATTGGCATCGCCGATCGGGCCGAGTATCTGGTAGGCGGTTCCGGGCGTGTCGGGCACGCCGCGGACCGTGATCTTGGCTTCGTCGCGGTTGAACGCGATGCCCGCTATCGTGGGTGCTTCCATGGCGTCGGTATCCTCCATCGTGATCAGCGTGCCCGGACCGTCGACGAAACTCGACAGCACCCGCAGCGGCACCTTGTATTTGCCGGCAAACTCCACCGAGCGGATCTGCAGCACCTTGCTGCCCTGGCTGGCGAGTTCCAGCATCTCCTCGAACGTGATGCGATCGAGACGCCGCGCCTCGGGAACCATGCGCGGATCGGTGGTGTAGACCCCGTCGACATCGGTATAGATCTGGCATTCATCGGCCTTCAGTGCCGCCGCCACCGCGACCGCGGTGGTATCCGAGCCGCCACGCCCGAGCGTGGTCACGTTGCCGTCTTCGTCGACACCCTGGAAACCGGCGATCACCACCACGTGATCGCGATCGAGATCGGCGCGGATGCGCTGGTCATCGATCTGGCGGATCCGCGCCTTGGTGAATGCGCTGTCGGTCAGGATCCTGACCTGGCCGCCGTTGTACGAGCGCGCATTGCAGCCGCGCCGGTGCAGCGCCATCGCCAGCAGGGCCATCGAGACCTGCTCGCCGGTGGAGACCAATGCGTCGAGTTCGCGCGCATCGGGCTGCTCCTGTATCTGTCTGGCCAGCCCCAGCAGGCGGTTGGTTTCACCCGACATCGCCGAGACCACGACCACCACATCGTGACCCTGGCGCTTGAACGCCAATACCTTGTCCGCGACCGCCTCGATGCGCTCGACGCTGCCGACGGAGGTTCCGCCATATTTCTGGACGATCAGGCTCATCGTGTCAATCGGGCTCCCTGCCGGTTTTCAGGCCACTATTCATTGCGCCAGGCGCCGGCGCACCCAGTCGGGGACGCTGGCGAGCGCCGCCGGCAGCGCGGCACCATCGGTGCCCCCGCCCTGGGCCATATCGGGGCGGCCACCGCCCTTGCCGCCGACCAGCGCGGCAACCGCGCCAACCAGCTCGCCCGCGGGCACGCGGGCGCTGACATTCTTGCCGACACCGGCCACCAGCGAAATTTTCTCACCCTCGAGTGCCGCCAGCAGCACCACCGCATCGCCGAGCTTGTCTTTCAACTGATCGACTGCGGCGCGCAGGCTTTTGGCATCGGCGCCATCGAGTTGCGCGGCCAGCACCTTGATGCCCTCGATCTCGATTGCACCGGCCGCCAGATCGCTGCCGCTGGCAAGCCGCGCGCGCAGGCGTTCGAGTTCCTTCTCGAGCTGGCGATTGCTCGCAATCAGCTGTTCGAGCTTTTCGACCGCGCCCTCGCCGCCGGCTTTCAGCAGGCGTGCGATTCGCGCATTGCGTTCCTCGAGCGCATCGAACAGGTCGAGCGCATTGGCACCGGTCAGCGCCTCGATACGCCGCACACCGGCGGCAATTCCCGCTTCCGCGGTGATGCGCAGCAAGCCGATATCGCCGGTACGCTGCACGTGGGTTCCCCCGCACAGCTCCACCGAAAAGCCGCCGCCCATCGTCAGCACGCGCACTTCGCTGCCGTACTTCTCGCCGAACAGTGCCATCGCGCCGCGCGCTTTTGCGGTGTCCATATCGGTGATCTCGATGCTCACCGGCGTGTTGCCGCGAATCTGCTCGTTGACCAGGCGTTCGACCGCTCGCAGCTCGGCCGGTGTCAGCGCCTCGAAGTGGGCGAAATCGAAACGCAGCCGGGACGAATCGACCAGCGAGCCTTTCTGGGTGACGTGGGTGCCGAGCACTTCGCGCAGCGCCGCGTGCAGCAGGTGGGTGGCGGAGTGATTGAGCGCCGTGGCCTGACGAATGGCGGGCTCGACGCGGGCATCGACCTCGGCACCGGTACCCATGCTGCCTTCGACCATCACTCCATGATGCAGCGTGGCCGCGCCACTGCGCGTCGTATCACGCACCTCGAAGCGGGCACCGGGCAGTTCGATCACCCCGGCATCGCCCACCTGCCCGCCCGCCTCGGCATAGAACGGCGTGCTCCCGAGCACCAGGATGCCCTGCTGCGCGGCCTCGAGTCGCTCCACCCGGGTACCGTCGCGCACGATGGCGACAAGCTTCGTGCGCCCCTGCAGACTTTCATAACCGGTGAATACCGTTGCCGCATCGATACCGAGTTCGTGCTGTTCGTCCATCACGAAATGGCTGGCACCGCGGGCGCGCTCGCGCTGCGTCTGCATCGCCCGCTCGAAACCCTCTTCGTCGACCGCGAGCCCGCGCTCGCGCGCGATGTCCGCGGTCAGGTCGAGCGGGAAGCCATAGGTATCGTAGAGCTTGAACAGCGTTTCGCCGGGGATTAGCGGGCCCGTGAGTTCCGCGAGATCCTGCTCGAGAATGCGCAGGCCGGTGTCGAGGGTGCGCGCGAACTGCACTTCTTCGAGCAACAGGATGCGCTCGATCTGCGCGCGCTTTTCGATCAGCTCGGGATAGGCATCGCCCATCGCCGCGCCGAGCGGTGCGACCAGCCGATGAAAGAAGGGTTCGCTGGCGCCGAGCTTGTGCCCATGGCGGCAGGCGCGGCGCAGGATGCGGCGCAGCACATAGCCGCGCCCCTCGTTGGACGGGACCACCCCGTCACTGACCAGGAACGCACAGGAACGGATATGGTCCGCGATCACCCGCAGGGAGGGGCTGTCCGGGTCGCCGGCGCCGGTCACTTCGCGCGCGGCATCGAGCAGCAGCCGGAACAGGTCGATCTCGTAGTTGCTGTGCACATGCTGCATCACCGCGGCGATGCGCTCGAGCCCCATGCCGGTATCGACCGAGGGTTTTGGCAACGCCGCGAGCGTGCCGTCGGCGGCGCGCTCGTACTGCATGAAGACCAGGTTCCAGATCTCGATATAGCGGTCGCCGTCCTCGTCCGGGCTGCCGGGTGGTCCGCCGGCCACTTGCGGGCCGTGATCGTAGAAAATCTCGGTGCACGGTCCGCAGGGACCGGTATCGCCCATGGCCCAGAAATTGGATTTCTCGCCGAGGCGGGTAACCCGGGCCGGGTCCACGCCGATCTGCTCGATCCAGATCCGCTCGGCCTCCTGGTCATCCTCGAACACCGTCACCCACAGGCGCTCGCGCGGCAGCTTCAGCACCCCGGTCAGGAATTCCCAGCCGTAGCTGATCGCCTCGGGCTTGAAGTAATCGCCGAAGCTGAAATTCCCGAGCATTTCGAAAAAGGTGTGATGGCGCGCGGTGTAGCCGACGTTGTCGAGGTCGTTGTGCTTGCCGCCGGCCCGCACGCAGCGCTGCGAGCTGGTGGCACGGGTATAGGCGCGCTGCTCGCGCCCGAGAAACAGGTCCTTGAACTGCACCATGCCGGCATTGGTGAACAGCAGCGTCGGGTCATTGCCCGGCACCAGCGAACTGCTGGCCACGCGCGTGTGTCCCTTGCTCTCGAAGTATGCGAGGAACGCTTCCCTGATTTCCGCACCGTTCATGCCATCAACCTGCCTCAGCCAGCCAGATGCGCCCTGCCAGCCGGACCGGGTGCGCAAAAAGGTCAAAAAGTATAAGCGGCGGGACCGTTCAAGTCCCGCGAGAAAATCCCGTTTTCCGGGATAACTACTTGCGCTCGCGCTCTTCGAGGCTGAGCTGGCGGGCCTCGTTCTCGAGCATCACCGGAATGTCATCGCGTACCGGGTACGCCAGTCCGCAGGCGCGGCACACCAGTTCCTGCGCCTCGCGATGGTACTTGAGCGGCCCCTTGCACACGGGGCAGCGCAGGAGGTCCAGCAGTTTCTCGTCGAGCATCAGTTCGAATCTCCTTGAGCAGCGGGCGCCGCCGGCGGCGCGGGCATCGCACCGGCCAGCAGTTGCGGATCGACACGGGCATCGCGCCAGTTCATGCGCCAGTCGAGATGCGGGCCGGTGGCACGCCCCGTGGCACCGACCTGGGCAATCAGCGTGCCCGTTTCCACGCGCTGCCCGACGCTGACCAGCACCTTGCTCAGGTGCAGGAAGCTCGAGGACAGCTCATGCCCGTGATCGATGATGATGGTGCCGCCGGAATAGAACAGGTCCGGCTCGGCCAGCGTCACGATGCCCGGCGCCGGGGCATGGACCGGGGCACCGGTCGGCGCGGCCACATCAACGCCGAAATGCGGGCGCGACGGGGCGCCATTGTAAAAGCGCTGGCTGCCGTACACACCGCTGATCGGCCCGAGTATCGGCCAGGAAAAGCCGGCGGCAAAATCGCTGCGCGGATCATCGCGCCCGCGCGCGGCGTTGACCAGGCGCTGCTCGCGCGCGATCCGTTCCAGGTCCGCCGCCGAAGGGCTCATGATGTTTTGCGCGATACCGGTCACCCGCTGGATCGCGTACTCGCGCTGTTTGATCGCCAACTCGCGCGTCTCCGCGCCCGCCACCAGGGTATGGCTTTGCGGCGAATCGCGATCGAAGCCGATCACGAACAAGCCGTCTTCCGATACCCGCAAGGCGCGTCCGTCAAGGCTTACCGGGGTGCCTGGTGCCACCTGGCCGATTACCACGCCGCCCTGCAACAAGGGGCCCTCGAGTTCCAGCGCAACCGCGGGCAACGGGCCGCACAGCAGCAACGCGAGCAGCAGTCGATCGAGAATGCCTGACATCATGGGGAGCTTCGGTGGCAATGGTTGAACGCTTTTGGCTAAGCTGCAGTCTACCAGAGACCATCGAGCCCGCGCCCGCCGCAATCGAGGGAGTATTCAGCGCATGGGACGCTACCGGCCACCGGCCGCACGCAAGTCTGCCTATATCACTCCCGAGGGCGAGGCGCGCATGCGCGCCGAACTCGAGCAGCTGTGGAAAGTCGAGCGTCCGCAGGTGACCGCGGCGGTGCATGAAGCGGCCAAGAACGGCGATCGCTCGGAGAACGGTGATTACATCTACGGCAAGCGGCGCCTGCGCGAAATCGACAGCCGCGTCCGCTACCTCGGCAAGCGTCTCGAGCAGATGCAGGTGATCCGCGAAGTGCCCGCGGACCGCGCACGGGTGTTCTTCGGCGCCTGGATCAGGCTGGAAGACGAGTCGGGCACCGAGTTGCGCTACCGCATCGTCGGCCCCGACGAGTTCGATATCCGCCAGGGCCTGATCAGCATGGACTCGCCGATGGCGCGCGCGGTGCTCGGCAAACGCCTCGACGACACTATCCAGGTAAGCACGCCAGGCGGCACCCGGGAGTACACGATCGTGGCGATCGATTACCCTGCCGGCACCGAATCCAGCGGGATGCAGCATGAATCCGCCCAGTGAGACAGGCCGGCGCCACGCATCGGCCTGTTCGTGACCTGTCTCGCCAATGTGTTTCGCCCCGGCGTGGCCGAATCCACGCTGCGCCTGCTGCAGCAGGCGGGCTGCACGGTCGAGGTGCCGCTGGCCCAGAGTTGCTGCGGCCAGCCGGGCTACAACGCCGGCGCGATCGCCGCGGCCAAACCGATCGCACGCCAGCTGATCGAGACCTTCGAGCCCTTCGATTACGTGGTCACACCATCGGGCTCCTGCGCCGGGATGATCGCGCATCACTACCCGAAGCTGTTTGCCGACGAAGCCGCCTGGCAGGCGCGCGCGCTGGCTTTGGCGGCAAAAACCAGGGAGATCACCCAATTCCTGGTCGATATGCCGGGTTGGGAAGCCGCGCCAGCACAACTGCCCGACGCACGGCAGTTCACCTATCACGACAGTTGCGCCGGCTTGCGCGAGATGGGTATCAAGGCGCAACCGCGCAAATTGCTCGCCGCCCTGGGTGTATCGCTGAAGGAAATGCAGGGTACCGAGGTGTGCTGCGGCTTCGGCGGGACTTTCTGCGCCAAGCTGCCGGATATCTCGCTGGCGATGGCCGACGAGAAGATCGCCCATGCGCTCGCGAGCGGCGCCGACACCCTGGTCGGCGGCGATCTGGGCTGCCTGCTGCACCTCGCGGGAAGGATCGCGGAGCGCGGGCTCGCGCTCGAGGTACGACATGTCACCGAAGTGCTGGACGGCACGCTCGAGTCGCCCGCGCTCGGCAGCGGGCCGCGCTGATGCACAACACCAGCGAACATTTCATCGCCAACGCGCGCATCGCGCTGCACAACGAGCAGTTGCAGCCGGTGCTTAACGCCGTAACGCAGTTCCTGCCCGCGGCACGCAGCGCGGCACTCGCGGAAACGCCGGAGTTCCGGGCGCTCAGCGATTACGCGGTCGCGATGAAGGATCATGTGCTCGAATATCTCGACGACTACCTCGGCGAGTTCGTGACCCATGTACGAGGCCGTGGCGGACAGGTTCACCACGCCGCAACGGGCGCCGATCTGAACCGCATCGTGGCCGGGATCTGTCGCGCGACCGGCGCCCGGCGGGTGATCAAGGGCAAGTCGATGGTCGGCGAGGAGACCTCGCTGAACGAGGCGCTCGAGACCGCTGGCTTCGAGGTGCTCGAGACCGATCTCGGCGAATACATCATCCAGCAGGCGCAGGAACCGCCGAGCCATATCATTGGCCCGGCGCTGCACAAATCGAAGGAACAGGTCGCACAGCTGTTCCTCGACAAGCACGATCTCGGCCCGCGCCGGCTCGACGATGTGCGGAGCATGGTCAGCGAGGCGCGCGCGGTGCTGCGCGAGCGCTTTCTCGAGGGCGAGGTCGGCATCACCGGCGCCAATGCGCTGGTCGCGGAGACCGGCTCGTTCATGCTGGTCACCAACGAGGGCAACGGGGACCTGAGCAGCACCCTCCCGCGGGTGCATATCGTGATCGCGGGCATCGAAAAGCTGGTGCCGACGCTCGAGGATGCCAGCGCGCTGCACCGCGTGCTGTGCCGCAGCGCCACCGGCCAGGCGACCAGCGCCTATACCACTTTTTATACCGGCCCGCGCGCGCCGGACGATCCCGACGGGCCCGAGGAATTCCACGTCGTGCTGCTCGACAACGGCCGTCGCGAGATGCTGAACGGCAAGTACCGCAGCATGCTGCGCTGCATCCGCTGCGGTTCCTGCCTGAATCACTGCCCGATCTATCGTCATGTCGGGGGCCATGCCTACGGCTGGGTGTATCCGGGGCCGATGGGCTCCGTGCTCACGCCGCTGCTGACCGGGCTGGAAGGCGCGAAAGAGTTGCCCAATGCCTGCACCGCCTGCGGGCGCTGCGAGGAAGCCTGCCCGATGCAGATCCCGTTGCCCGAACACCTGCGGCAACTGCGCGACGACGAACGTGCGCAACACGTTTCTCCGCTCATCTGGCGGCTCGGCGTGGCGGCGATGATGTGGATGTTTCGTTATCCCGCGCTCTACCGCCTGGCCTGTTCGCTGGCGCGCCCGCTGCTCGGCTGGTTGTCCGCGCACCCGGGACTGATGAAGAAGCTGCCGATTCTCGGCGGCTGGGCGGCGGGGCGTACCCTGCCCGCGCCGCAATCACACACCTTTCTCGGACAATGGCAGCGCCAGCTTGCCGCCCGTGAGCAGGACACACGCTTGTGAGCAACGCACGCGAGCAGGCCCTTGCGCG
Organism: Gammaproteobacteria bacterium; assembly: GCA_016705365.1. NCBI lineage: Bacteria > Pseudomonadati > Pseudomonadota > Gammaproteobacteria > Gammaproteobacteria bacterium. Next base: position 172,403 of record JADIYI010000009.1, read on the forward strand.
CCTCGCCGCCGAGCGGCCGCGTCCCGCAATAACAGGCGAGCCGTTGGCGGCATTCAGCCGGCGTTTCACCCGCCAGGGCGGTGTCTGTGCGACGCTGACATCGATCGAGTCCCTGCCTGGCTATATCGCCGGGCATTTCGCCAACGCGCAGGATGCAACGCTCGAAGTCATTCTCTCGAGCGACGCCTTGCTCGCGGAGGTCGACTGGACCGCGCAGCCGCGACTCCAACCCTGCCCGGCCAGTGACCGCCCAAGAGGAGCGATTGCAGTCACCACGGCATTTTGCGCCGTCGCCGAAACCGGCAGCCTGGCGGTGTATCCGCGTGCCGGCGCACCGATGGCGCTGAATTTTCTGCCCGACCGGCTGCTGATCGTGCTGCGCAGGGAAGACGTGGTGGCAAATCTCGAGGATTTCTGGCGCCGGGCACGCGCGCGCTTCGACAGCATGTTGCCGCGCGGGCTGTGCCTGGTTTCCGGCCCCTCCTCGACCGGTGATATCGCGATGAGCTTTACCACCGGCGTGCACGGTCCCATAGAGGTGCATGCGCTGATCCTGTGAGCCCCCGGACCTGCGCCGATCCTGCGGCGGCGGCACACGCGGCCTGGCTTGTGCTTAAATACGCCGCTTTTCGCTACCCGGCTCGCGCCGGGGCACCGGCACTGCGAGGAAACCCATGAGCGCCAGCACCACCCAGGTATCCGTACCCACCCTAGACCTGCTGGAACAGCGCGCCGCGTTCGTGCACCGTCATATCGGCCCCTCCGAGGCACAGATACAGGACATGCTGGCATTGCTGGGTGTCGGCTCGCTCGATGAACTCACCGCGCAAACCGTACCCCGGGCGATCCTGAGCAGCGGCCCGCTGGCCCTGCCCGAAGCACAACCCGAGCACGTGGTGCTGGAGCGCCTGGCCCGGATCGCGGCCAAAAACCAGGTGCTGCGCTCGATGATCGGCTGCGGCTATCACGACACCATCACCCCGGCGGTGATCCTGCGCAATGTGCTGGAGAACCCGGGCTGGTACACGGCCTACACGCCCTACCAGCCGGAGATCTCCCAGGGCCGTCTCGAGGGCCTGCTGAATTTCCAGCAGATGATCATCGATCTCAGCGGACTCGAACTGGCCAACGCCTCGTTGCTCGACGAGGGCACCGCGGCGGCCGAGGCAATGGCGCTGTGCAAGCGGGTGGCGCGCAAGAACAAGAGCAACCTGTTCTTCGTCAGCGAGGATTGCCACCCGCAGACCATCGCGGTGGTGCGCACCCGCGCCGAACCGCTCGGTCTCGATATCATGGTCGGCAACCCGGACACCGATCTCGAAGGGGCGGACATCTTCGGTGCGCTGTTGCAGTATCCCGCCACCGACGGTCGCGTGCGCGATCTGTCCGGGCTGATCGAACAGGTGCATGCCAGCAACGCGCTGGCCGTGGTCGCGGCCGACCTGATGAGCCTGCTGCTGCTGAAAAGCCCCGGCGAAATGGGAGCCGATGTCGCGATCGGCAACACCCAGCGCTTTGGCGTGCCGATGGGTTTCGGCGGCCCGCACGCCGCGTACTTCGCCACCCGCGACGAACACAAGCGCTCGCTTCCCGGGCGCATCATCGGCGTCTCGGTGGATGCGCGTGGCAACCCGGCCTATCGCATGGCGATGCAGACCCGCGAGCAGCATATCCGGCGCGAGAAAGCGACCAGCAACATCTGCACCTCGCAGGCGCTGCTGGCGCTGATGGCCGCGTTCTACGCGATCTATCACGGCCCGGTGGCACTGAAGACCATCGCCCGGCGCATCCATCGCCTCACCCAGGTGCTGGCGCGCGGACTCGCCGCCTGCGGGCATCCGCCGCTGCATGCGCATTTCTTCGACACGCTGTGCATCGATGCCGGCGCCGAACAGGGCGCGATCATGCAGCGCGCACGCGATGCCGGCTTCAATTTACGCGCGCTCGACGCGACCCGCATCGGCATCAGTCTCGATGAACGCAGCACGCGCGCCGAGGTACAGGCGGTGTGGCGTATTTTCGCCGGTGACGAGGCGCCCGCTTTCGATCCCATCGACGCGCTGATCGAGGGCTATTCGGTACCTGTCACCTGCGTGCGCCAGAGCGGCTACCTCACGCATCCGATCTTCAACAGCTACCATTCGGAAACCGAGATGCTGCGCTACCTGCGCAAGCTCGAGCAGCGTGATATCGCGCTGAACCGCGCGATGATCCCGCTCGGTTCCTGCACCATGAAACTCAACGCCACCAGCGAGATGATCCCCGTCACCTGGGGCGCCTTTGCCAACATGCACCCGTTCGCGCCACGCGAGCAGAGCGCGGGCTACGCCGAGATGCTGGGCGAGCTGAGCGCCGCGCTGCTCGAATGCACCGGTTACGACGCGCTGTCATTCCAGCCCAACTCCGGCGCCCAGGGCGAATATGCCGGGCTGCTCGCAATCCGTCATTACCACCGCTCGCGCGACGAGGAAGCGCGCGATATCTGCCTGATCCCGAGTTCCGCGCACGGCACCAACCCGGCCAGCGCGGCGATGGCCGGCATGCGCGTGGTGATCGTCGATTGCGACGATCACGGCAATGTCGATATCGAGGATCTGCGCCACAAGGCCGAGCGTCATCGCGAGGAACTCGCCGCGCTGATGATCACCTACCCGTCCACGCACGGCGTGTTCGAGCAGAACATCGTGGAGATCTGCGCGCTGATTCACGACTGCGGTGCACAGGTCTATCTCGATGGCGCGAACATGAATGCGCTGGTCGGCGTGGCCCGCCCGGGAAAATTCGGCGCCGACGTCTCGCACCTGAACCTGCACAAGACATTCTGTATTCCGCACGGCGGCGGTGGCCCCGGCGTGGGCCCGATCGGGGTCGGCGCGCATCTCGCGCCGTTCCTGCCCGGCAACGACGGCACGACGGTCTCCTCGGCACCGTTCGGCAGCGCCAGCATCCTGCCGATACCGTGGGTATACGTGACGCTGATGGGCGCGGCAGGGCTGCGCAAGGCGACCCAGGTCGCGATACTCAGCGCAAACTATATCGCCACGCGCCTCGCCGCCTGCTACGAGATTCTCTATACCGGCGCCAACAACCGCGTCGCCCACGAATGCATCATCGATCTGCGCCCGCTCAAGGAGCGCAGCGGCATCACCGAGGAAGACATCGCCAAGCGCCTGGTCGATTACGGTTTCCACGCACCGACCATGTCATTCCCGGTGCCGGGCACGCTGATGGTGGAACCGACCGAAAGCGAACCGCTGCGCGAACTCGACCGCTTCTGCGATGCGATGATCAGCATCTACCAGGAAGTGCACGCGGTCGAGACGGGTCACGCCGACACCGCGGACAACGTGCTGAAAAACGCCCCGCACACGCTGCGCGACATCTCCGATACCGAGTGGTCGCACCCGTACACGCGGCTCGAAGCCGCATACCCGGTCGCCGGCCTGCACGACGACAAGTACTGGGCGCCGGTCAACCGCATCGACAACGTCTACGGCGATCGCCACCTGGTCTGCTCGTGCCCGCCGGTGGAGAGTTACCGGAACTGAGGGCGACGAGCCGGGGCAACCGGCGCCTGCTGCCAAAAATCGATCGCCCCCGTTGATTATAATGTTCAACTCACATCCACACCTCGACCAAGGACTGCATCATGAAGCTCGAGACGCTCGCCGTGCACGGCGGCTACAGCCCGGACCCAACCACCAAGGCGGTCGCGGTGCCGATTTACCAGACCACCTCCTACGCATTCGACGACACGCAGCATGCCGCCGACCTGTTCGATCTCAAGGTGCCGGGCAACATCTACACCCGCATGATGAACCCGACCCAGGACGTGCTGGAAAAGCGCGTGGCGGCGATGGAAGGCGGTATCGGCGCACTCGCGATGGCCTCCGGCATGGCGGCGATCACCGCCGCGATCCAGACCATCACCGAAGCCGGTGACAACATCGTGACCTCCAGCACGCTGTACGGCGGCACCTACAACCTGTTTGCCCACACCCTGCCGCAATACGGCATCGAAGTCCGCTTTGCCGATTACCGTGACCCGGATGCGTTCGAGAAGCTGATCGACGCCAGGACCAAAGCGGTCTTTTGCGAGTCAGTGGGCAATCCGCTGGGCAACATCACCGACTTCGAGAAACTGGCCGCCATCGCACACAAGCACGGGGTGCCGGTAATCGTCGACAACACCGTGCCTTCACCCTATCTTTGCCGCCCGTTCGAGCACGGCGCCGACATCGTGGTGCATGCGCTGACCAAATACCTTGGTGGGCACGGCAACTCCCTTGGCGGCATCATCGTCGACTCGGGCAAATTCCCGTGGGCCGAACACAAGGAGCGCTTCCCGCGCCTGAATGAACCGGACGTGTCGTACCACGGTGTGGTGTACACGGAAGCGCTGGGGCCGGCTGCCTACATCGGCCGTGCGCGGGTGGTGCCGCTGCGCAACATGGGCGCGGCCATTTCACCGTTCAACGCCTTCCTGATCCTGCAAGGCATCGAAACCCTGGCGCTGCGCATGGACCGCATTTGCATCAATGCATTGAAAGTTGCCAAGCACCTGCAGAACCACCCCAAGGTCAATTGGGTGAATTTCGCCGCCCTGGAGGATCACAAGGACTATCCGCTGGCGCAAAAGTACATGGGGGGACGCGCCTCGGGAATACTGAGCTTCGGCGTCAAGGGCGGATTGGCCGCCGGCACACGCTTCCAGGATGCGCTGCAATTGATCACGCGGCTGGTCAACATCGGTGATGCGAAGTCCCTCGCCTGTCACCCGGCGTCGACTACCCACCGTCAACTCAATGCCGAGGAGATGCTGAAGGCCGGCGTGTCGGAAGACATGATCCGCCTGTCAATCGGCATCGAACACATCGACGACCTGATCGCCGATCTCGACCAGGCACTTGCGACCGCCTGAGCGCATGGCTGGACGGACCGGGGCAATCCCGGTCCGGTTTTCCCGGTCGGCCATCACTGCGCGTTGCGACGAAGGCAGGATCGTTGATGTTTGGCCGGCCTTTGCGGAGCCACCGGCGACGGCAGCTGAGGGACAAGGCAGCGCGTTGCTCTTTCGCGTTGCCTTGTCCGCCAGCCCTGGCGCCAAGGCCGCAGACCAGTTCACCTTCGTCGAAAAAATTTCCCGTCGCGTGTTTCTCGCCAAACTCGATATCAATTCGCGCTACCCATTTGGTAAAGCCTCACCACGTGATGCTTTGCGCGCTTAGCTCAAAAAATATTTGTCGCGTGTCCTGCCGCAAGCAACTATATCAAGGAGCTGTATCACGCTGTGCAATGAGGACGAAAGCGTTGGCATTTCCTGTCCTGCGCTGAAGCCCGGGTAACACGGACCAGCCGAATGAACGGACCCGGCTGACGGTTGTGGCACAATGCCCACGCTCCCGGTACCAATTTGCGGAGGCAGAATAATGAAAGCTGACAGCAGACCAGGGCGTCTTTCACGGCGCCACTTCATGCTCGCAGCGGGTGCCGTGGCCGCCGCCGCATCACCCCTGGCCGCCCTGGCGAGGCAGGACACCGACGAGGGCATCACCTTCGCGGCCGGTCCGCGTCCTCTGGTCAAATACCCGGGCAAGCGCGAGCTGATCCTGGTACACAGCCGGCCGCCGCATCTCGAGACGCCATTCGCAACGTTCAATGAGAGCGTGATAACACCCAATGACGCTTTTTTTGTGCGCTATCACCTGGCAGATTTTCCCGTGTCTATCGACCCCGGGACCTATCGCCTCACGGTCAAGGGCAGGGTGCGAACACCACTCGAGCTGTCATTGGCGGATCTCAAGGCCAGCAGCGATCCCGTCGAGGTAGTTGCGGTAAATCAGTGTTCGGGCAACAGCAGGGGCTATTCGCAGCCGCGTGTGTTTGGCGCGCAGTTGGGCAACGGCGCGATGGGTAATGCACGCTGGACCGGGGTGCCGCTGAAATTGGTACTGGACAAGGCAGGTGTGCTGCCCGGCGCGAAACAGGTCACTTTCAACGGTCTGGACAAGCCGGTGCTGGCCAGCACCCCGGATTTTCGCAAGGCGCTGGACATCGAGCATGCACTGCATCCTGAACCGATACTTGCCTGGGCCATGAACGGCGAAGACCTGCCGTTCCTGAACGGTTACCCTCTCAAATTGATTGTGCCGGGGTATTTCGGCACCTATTGGGTGAAGCATCTATCGGAAATCGAGATCATCGATCACGACTTCAGCGGTCATGATGCGTATTTCATGAGCAGTGGCTACCGCCTGCCGGATAATGACTGCGCCTGTGTGGCGCCCGGCACCACTCCGGATAAAACCCGGCCGATTTCCACCCTGCCCGTGCGCAGCTTCATCACCAGCGTCATGGCCGGAGAAGTGCTTCCCGCCGGGCGTACGGTGGAACTCAAAGGCATCGCCTTCGACGGTGGCGCGGGGATCAGGGCCGTGGATGTGTCCATCGATGGCGGGCGCAGCTGGCGCGCGGCTGCGCTGGGAGAAAACCTGGGACGTTTTTCTTTCCGCGAGTGGCGCCTGCCCGTCAGCTTTGCCAGCAAGGGAACCGCGGTATTGCAGGTACGTGCCACGAATAATCGAGGCGTGATGCAGCCGGCTGAGGCGAGCTGGAATCCAGGTGGCTATCAGCGTCATGTCATCGAATCCACGCCCGTTGTCATTACCTGAGGTTACCCCCATGAAACGAGCGCTGACCAGCGTGTTGATGCTTGCGGCCAGCCTGGTGACGGCAGTCGCCACGGCACGCGAAATCACCCTGCCTGCCGACACCTCCACGCTACGCGTATCCGAGCTCCCGGGATATGCCATCGCCCGGCACAAATGCGGCATTTGTCATTCTGCCGATTACATCAGCTATCAGGCGCCCGCTATGAACCAGGCGCAGTGGACCGCCGAAATGCTCAAGATGCAGCATTCTTACGGTGCCCCGATCGATGAAGATGAAACCAGGCTGATCGGAGCCTATCTCGCAGTCAGCTACGGCAGCGCTGACAAGGATGATGCCAGCGTCGTGGCGCTGTCGGCATTGGCACAGAAAGCGGAGCCGGCACCGGGCGAGGCCGGGGAAATCGATGTGCAGGCGTTGCTGGTGTCCAATACCTGTCTGGCTTGCCACGCGATCGAGAACAAGGTCGTAGGCCCATCCTTTCGGGAAGTGGCTGCCCGTTACCGGAGCGAAGCCCATGCATCTTCCCGGCTGGCCGAGTCGATACGAGCGGGCGGGACGGGAAAGTGGGGGCCGGCTGCAATGCCGCCGATGAGTGCTTTGAGCGCTGCGCAGGCCCAGGCACTGGCGCAGTTCGTGCTGGCGCAATAGGCTATGGATGCCACGCCGGTGTGCGCCGGGTTTCAGGGCGGTATCAATCCACCTGACAGCCAATTTTCAGGGGAAACCGAGTGATAATGGGCCGGGCTTCTCGTTAACAAGTCTTTCATGCTGCTTGTGCTTGTTTGAAATCCACGGCGACGATTGCTGACGGTTCGACAAAATACGGCGATCCGGCGGCAGGCGCGCTGACAGAACGCAACCCGGTAAAGAGAGTGTAAAGATCCATGTATGTTCTTCGATTCGATATGCGCGCACCGGCCACCTCTGCGGCATCAATTGCCGAACTCTACAGGGCAGCTGTCGATATGGTTGCCTGGGGCGAGGCCAACGGCTGTGTTTCGGCCATGGTGTCGGAGCACCATTCCTCCAGTGACAATTACCTGCCTTCGCCGCTGGTGCTTGCTGCCGGTTTTGCCACGCGCACCCGCACGCTGCCCATTGCCATCGGAGCAATCCTGCTCAATATGTATGATCCGGTAAAACTCGCGGAAGACATGGCAGTGCTCGATATACTTTCAGAGGGCCGGGTCAGCTACATCATCGGTCTGGGATATCGGGCCGAGGAGTACGCCATGTTCGGCGTGTCGATGGCGAATCGCACCGCCGTTATCGAGGAAAAAATCCAGGCCTTGCTGCAGGCATTGAGTGGCCAGCAATTCGTGTATCAGGGCCGCAATGTCCAGGTGACGCCAACACCGCGAGCGGCTCGAGGCATTGCAATCGCCTATGGCGGGCACAGCAAGGCCGCGGCGCGGCGCGCGGGCAGATTCGGGCTGGATTTCTATGCCAATGGAGGCAGCCCGGAACTGGTGGATATCTACACGCAAGCTGCCCTATCCGCAGGCAAGGCCGTTGGCAATGCCATCGTGCCGGCTCCTGATTCAGCACAGTGCGTATTCGTGGCGCAGAACCTGGACCGCGCCTGGAATGAAATAGGACCATACATGCTGCACGACATAAAAATGTATCGGCAATGGGAAGGCGAGGACAGCACTGCCGTGACCAGCTACGCCACGAACATCGATGAAATCAGGGAAGAAAGCGGCCCCTATCGTATCGTGACCCCCGATCAGGCGCTGGAGATGATCACTACCACAGGCCCGTTGATGATGAGCCCGCTCGTGGGCGGCTGCCCTCCGCAACATGGGTGGGCGAGCCTGCATTTGCTGGCGGAAAAGGTCTTGCCGCGCCTGGCGGCTCGCTGAATGCCATACGGTTATGTAATGCGTCGATGGATGGAATGAATGCCGTCTATAATCCGGGTCCACGTTTTCTGGGTTGCGGCGGAGATTGAATCGATGACACACCCCCGTTCACGCAGCATTGCTGCCCTGACCACGCTGACGCTGCTTTCGCCGGTGGCGCTCGCCGGCGGACCCGCGCTGAGCGGCATGAGCGCACAGGCGGATTCGGCCGAGACCGCGATCAGCAACCCGGCCGGGATGGCCCGGCTCGACGAAGCCACGTTCACGGTGCGCACGGTAGTCGGCGAGGGGCTGGGCGAATTCAAGGTGGACGAAAACCGCACCACGATGGACGGCGGCGACCCCGATTCGAATTTCGCGCCGGTGATCCTTCCCATGCTGTTCTATGTACGGCCCCTCGGCGAGCGCTGGCGCGCCGGCATCTCGCTGACGATTCCCACTGGATTCGGCGCCGATTACGGCAGCGACTGGGCCGGACGTTACTACAGCGATTACTACACCCTGGTCTACGTGGCACTGACACCGGCACTGTCGTACCGGGTCAACGACAAACTCTCGCTCGGCGTTGCCACGAACATCAACTACACGCTCTCCGAAACCGAGGTTCCGTTCAACAACCCTGGAGCGGACGTAGCGGATGGACGATTGAAAGCCGAACTCGACGGCATCGGCAGCAGTTTTTCCCTTTCGATGCTGTGGGAAGCCACCGAGCACACGCGCTACGGACTGGTTTATACCAGCGAGGCGCAGGCCGATCTCGAGGGTGATCTGAAATTCAGGAATCTCGGCCCGGTGCTCGAATCGGTACTGCAGCAGCAGGGACTGCTCGACTCGGACATCAAGGTCGAGAACACCCTGCCGCAACGCATCAGCGGCGGCATGTATCACGAATTCGAATCCGGCGCCTCGTTCTCGATCGATGCGATGTGGATGGAGTTCAGCGAGTTCGGTACTTCCTCGGTGTCCCTGAACGGCAGTTCGCTCGAAATCGATGAAAATGGAGCGTTCGACGATTTCTGGGGCATGTCGGTCGGCTGGGGTTTCCCCGCTTGCGGCAGATTGCGCTGGTCGGTCGGTGCCTTCTACACCTCGGCTCCGGTCGACGACGACGAGCGCAGTCTCTCGCTGGCGCTCGACCGCATGTGGGGCGTGGGTGCGGGCGTCCACGTCACGCGGCAAGGCGGACGTTCGATCGACCTCAACGCCAATATCGTCGACTACGGCGAGGCGCCGGTGGATACCGGCGACAGCCCCTATCGAGGCCGCGTCGTTGGCAAGACCGACAATCCGTACGCCCTGATGTTCGACGCCTCGTTTCACTTCTGAGCACGGCGTCGTTCACGTCCGACGCAAAATTTTGTCGTGACCATAAGGCAGGATCGTTGACCTTTGGTCGGTCTTTGCGGAGGCACTGGCGACTGCAGCTGCCGGACAAGGCGGCGCAGTTTCGCCAGCCGCACGAGTTCGCGTCGAACCGCATGCCCCAGCACCGCTGCTATTCGTTCCACGAATGCCTCGAAATGTTCCAATCGGTGGTCCATACTCCCTTCGTGACGCAACAGATCGAGACAGAGGAAGCGTAGCGCTCACTTCTTCTAGCACAGTATAAGTAGGGGCCTGTCGGACCTGGCCGTCCGTAGCGAAGGGAACAGGAGATGATGATTGCACACGCCCCTGGATTGTCAGCAAGACTGCGCACTGCGTTGATGCTGCTTGTTTGTTTTGCCTGGGCAGGCAGCACTATTGCGGAAGATGCCTGCCTGGCATCGGGCGACTACCGATTCGTCTGCGGTCCGAAGAGCACCGAGGACCTGGTGCTGGTCCCTGGCACGAACTTCATCATTGGCAGCGCTTTCAGTGCGGGTCCTGCGTTGTACCTGGTCGATGCCGCAGAAAAATCCTGGAGTATTCTCTACCCGGGCGAGCAGGCTCACGCATTACAGGATAGGGAGCGCTATGGCGCATGCCCCGGCGCACCGGACCCCGCAAAGCTGGTGACGCATGGATTGTATATACGAGCCGGCGACGCGGGACGTTCGACGCTATACGTTGTCGGCCACGGCGGTCGCGAGGCCATCGAGGTTTTTTCCGTGGATGCCAGCGGCACGCGGCCTGTCGTGACGTGGACCGGTTGCGTGATGATGCCCGAGGGTCTGGCAGCCAACAGCGTGGCCGCGCTCGCCAACGGCACGCTGCTGGCGACGATTCCACTGCCCCCGGGGAAAACGATCGCTGAAGCGATGAAAGAAAATTTGCCCGGTGCGGTGTACCAATGGTCACCCGGAGACCGCGGATTCACGAAGATCGAAGGTCCCGATGCGCACTTCCCCAACGGTATCGAGCTGTCTGCGAATGAACAGGAATTTTATATCGTGAGCGGTTCCAGCGTCGTCGCCTACTCGAACACCCGTCCCGCGCGGCTGCTGCGAAACACGGAACCGCTGGCGTTCGGACCCGATAATCTTCATATGGGATCCGACGGACAACTGCTCACCGCAGGCATGATTCTCGATTATCCGGCATGTGCAAAAATCGGTGGCGATGCGGATTTTTCGTTTGAGGCATTTGCGAATTGCCCAAGACCTTTCATCGTGGCGGCGGTCAATCCGAAAACGATGGAAGTCAGGCAGATTGCCGATGGTCCTGCCAATCCCGTATTCAGCAATGCCACGATGGTGCTTCCGGTGGGGGACGAATTGTGGATCGGCAGCTTTTTCAGTGATCGTATCGCTTATCGGTCCCGGCACTGAGGCCGTGAGCGAGACGATCAATGGATCAGCAACACGTGAACAACCCCGCCTACGGGCGAGGGGTTCACGGATCCCCGGTGGGGGACTTTGAATAAATTCCTGCTTGTCTCTCTGGCTAGCGCCAGTAAATCGTTGGCATAGGAGCGTAGTTATGCAGATAGGTATGACTCTGCCGCTGATGGAGCCCCATGTGAATGGCATCGTGCTGGAGACATGGGCGCGTGCCGTGGACAAAGGCCCGTTCAGCTCGCTGTGCTTTGGAGAGCGGATGGCGTTTGACAACCCGGAGATCATGACGCTGCTCGGCGCTTGCGCGGCATGGACAGAACGCGTACAGCTGCAGACTACGGTTATCGTCGCACAGCTTCACAACCCCGTGATGCTGGCAAAATGTCTGGCGACCGGTGACATGCTGAGCCGCGGGCGGCTCACGGTTGGCCTGGGAATCGGTGGACGTACTGAAGACTATGTAGCCGCCGGCGTAGATCCGGCAACGCGTAACCATGCCGATCTCGCGGCGCGCGTGGCAATCATGAAACGCGTGTGGGCTGGCGAACAGGTGGTGGACGCGTTGAAACCGGTCGGCCCGGCACCGTATCGTCGAGGTGGTCCGGAGCTATTGGCAGGCGCTCAGGGGCCCAAGGCAATTCGAGCGGCAGCGCAATGGGCCGACGGCCTGTCGGGATTCAGCTTCGACCTGAACATGAAGGATGTGGCTGAGTCATTCAAACAGGTGCGGGCCGCGTGGAGTGAGGCTGGCCGACCGGCGCCAAAGTTGAGCACCGCATTCTGGTTCGCACTCGAGGATGGTGGTCGCGCGCAGATGCAGCGCCACCTGCGCCACTATTTCAACTGGATCGAACCCGCTGCGCTTGAGGCGATATTACCGACTTCGGGCTTTGCCGGCAGTTTGGCGGAACTGAAAACCGTGCTGACACAACTCGAGGATCTGGGCGCTGATGAAGTGCATTTGATCCCTACCAGTGACGCTGTTGATCAGGTGTTGCGCATTGCCGATCTTGTCGGTTAGCTCCTGGCCGTTTTGTTGGCATGAGGCAGAACGCTACTGCAGCACGGTAAATGTCCCTTTGACACTCGCGGACAGCGAGGTTATTCACGAGCGGACCCTTAGCGGAGCTTCTGCACCCGCGATCCCTGAAACTCTTTGAGGATCGGCTGGAGAATCAAAAGCTGTCGCTGATGACGGCGGTAGAGATACTGCAGGATCTCGCCCTCTTGCTCAGCAGGCGCCTCCGACACAAAGTGCTCGAGCGCAGCGTCCGCCGCGCGCCAGTCCGGCGGTCGGGAGCCGAGCAGGGCTGTCGCCTCGTCGAGATCATCTGATTCGAGGGCCGGTCCGTAACACTCCGAGCGACGCAGGTATTCGGCAACACGCGCAGCGGTCGCGACCTGATAGTCCGCGTAGTTGTCCGCTCCCTTCGCAACGCAAAGAAGCTTCTCGAGCGCACCAAACGCCGGGGCCTGACGCCCGGAAACGGGCTCTGGCACAGGCGGCTCTTCCAGCTCCACACCCACTTCGAGCGCCATCACTTCGATCGCCATACGTGCATAGACGTGGTACCAGGCGATGTACTGGACGGGCTCGTCCGGATTGGGTTTGTACAAGGTGCTTGCCGTCGACATCGGTACGCAGATACCGACACGCACGGCATGCCAATTCACGACATGCGGGTCCATCTCGCGACCCGAAAGCTCCGCATACCGTCGCACAGCGTGCGGCAGGGGCCCGAGCGGCTCGGAAAGATCGCGTACAAAGAGGGCGCCCAGATCGCTGGCCGGATCGCCCAGATGCGCGAGCTCAAGGTCGAGCACAGCGGTCAAATGTCCTTTATCAAAGATGAACTGGCCCGCATCACCCTGGACGAAGCTGATCTCTTCGCGCCGCGGCTGGTTCCGCTTCAGCCATTCGATCGTGAAGGCGATTGTCGGGTCCGGGCCCGACTTCGAACGTTCATAATCGGCCTGCCAGCGCGGGAAGTCCCCCCAGGCGAGTGCGTCGGATCGGGTCGGGCGTTCAAATCCTTCCGCCTCCAGGACCGCGGGATCAATCGCGTGCATCCTGACCAGATTCTGCAAAAATTCGTCGAGCACGGCGGTGCGTTCGAGCTCGCTCTCCGCGGTTCCCAGATTCGGTCGCCCCGGTGACCGTTCCATCACGATGCCCGCCGGGTCGTCGCAATAGGCATACACATGCGGGACGAGCACACCTTCCTTTTCGCAGACCTGGAACGCGCGACATTCATGCTCGATGGGGTAGATCCCGACTTGCGGTCGCTCCCCCCGGAAATGAACGGGGATGATCTCGCCGTCGCGTTCGACATCGACGTCAAAGGCGGGGCGCCAGCGTGGGTAGCGGTGGTGGCGCACAATGCGTCCGCCGACGGATTTTTCGATGAAGGCGAAGGCGCGACGCCATTCGGGGGCGAGTTCGCTTTGCTTTGCCGTTTCAGTCTTTTCGTTTTCCCCGCTGCCCATGACGAACTCCTCCGGTCGTTCAATTGGTCGATGAGTATAGCAAGCCCTGGCGTTGCAACCCATAAATAACGGCACATATATTATACTGTTGCGTGTCTTCCCCACGATGACGAGAAGCCGCCATGCGACAGACCGAACTGCATCTTAGCGTTGAGGATCGTGAGGTGCTCGAACTATATCGTGCGAGCGGGTTGCACCGTGCCCGCGAAGTCAACCGGGCACACATCCTGTGCGCCCTTGATCGCGGGATCCCCGAAACCCAGATCATGGCGGTTTTGGGTGTCGGACGATCCGTGATCTGGCGCACACGCCGCGCGTATCTGGCAGGGGGGACTGATTTTGCGCTGCGCGATGTTGCACGCCCCGGCAAACCGCGGCGATATGCGACCGATGTCGAGGCGAAAATTGCCGCTCTCGCCTGCTCGCAACCGCCAGCAGGCGCCAAACGCTGGACACTTGAATTGCTGGAACAGGCGGCGCGCGAGCAGCCGGACATAGGCCCGATCAGCCGCGAGACAATTCGCCGCTTGCTGAAAAAAACTGCCTCAAAGCCTGGCGCAAGGTGATGTGGTGCATTGGTGTGCTGACCGAAGAATGCCGCCAGCGCAGGTACGGGCTGTTCGATCTTGATGCCCGTCCGTTCCGGATGACGACGACGCGCGCACCGGCCGGCCCACTGCCCGGCGCGGGCGCGTCGCCTTCCCGAAGCTTATTTCACCTCGACGGTCACTTTCGGAATGCGGCCGTTGAAGCGTGATTTCTGCTCCGAGCCGATTGCCTCGACGACCGGCGTGCCGAGATCGATGCCCACATCGGCGGTCTCGTCCGCGGAGAAGAGGCCGGCCTGTGTATGCGCGAGTCGGCCCTCGGCAACCTTCTCGCCGTTCACATACAGCACGCCCAGGCCGCCCTTGCCGGGGCCGCCTCCGTCATAGCTGAAATCGTAGCGCAGCGTCGCCTTGCCGGGCGCAAGCGGCTTCGCAGCGGCGATCGAAACGTGCTCCAGACCGAGGAAGTTGTAGTCGTACGCCGGCACGCCGTTCTTGACGTACAGCGACCAGCCACCAAAACGCCCGCCCTGCGCGAGGATGGTGCCGTTCCCGCCGCCTGCCGGTACCTCGATCTCCGCCGTGATCGTCTTGGACCTGTTCTTCACGTTGATGAAGACCGCCTCCATCATGCCGGTCATGCCTTCGGCCAGGGTCAGCGAGGTGCGCCCCGCCATCAGGTCCGGGCGGCCGACCAGCTTGGCATCGAGCCGCTCGAACACGCGGTCGTCGATGGGTAGCACGTGGTACTTTTCGGCTTCCGTCATGAAGACGGCCTGCAACTCGGCCAGCTTCTTCGGGTCCCTGGCGGCGAGGTCGTTGGTCAGGCTGAAGTCGGCGCGCACGTCGTACAGTTCCCAGGCATCCTTGTCCAGCGGATTGCGCCCCTTGGCTTCCCATGGCGCGCGATGGATGGTGCGCGCAAACCAGCCGTGGTCATAGATGGCGCGGTTGCCGGCTATCTCGAAGTACTGGGTAGTGTGGCGCTCACTGGCCTTGGCGTCATCGAAGGTATAGGCGAGACTCGTGCCTTCCATCGGGATCTGCGGCGTGCCATTCACCGTCTTCGGCTCGGGCAGGCCGATCACCTGAAGGATGGTCGGCGCGACATCGATGACATGCCCGAACTGGCTGCGGATCCCGCTCTTCGCCTTGATGCCCTGCGGCCAGCTCACCACCATTCCGTTGCGCGTGCCGCCGAAGTCCGAGGGCACCTGCTTCATCCAGCCGAACGGGGCATCGAAGCCCACCGCCCAGCCGGCCGCCATGTGGGGGTAGGTCTCGGGGCTGCCCCACTTGTCGATGAGCTTCAACATGTCCTCAACTTTTTCGGGTACCCCGTTGAAGTAGGTGTACTCGTTGAACATGCCGTTCTGGCCGCCCTCGCCGCTGGTGCCGTTGTCGCCGGCGATGTAGAAGACGAGGGTGTTGTCGGCCTGGCCGACATCCTCGAAGGCCTGCAGCATGCGGCCGATCTCGTGGTCGGTATGATCGGCGAAGGCGGCGAAAACCTCGGCCTGGTGCGCAAACAGCCGCTTCTCGTCGGCGGAAAGCGTGTCCCAGTCCTTGATCGCCGCGGGCTTTGGCGCCAGCCTGGTCCCCGGCGGCACGATGCCCATCTCGATCTGCCGCGCCAGGCTTTCCTCGCGCAGCTTGTCCCAGCCCTGGTCGAACTTGCCCTTCCACTTGGCGATCCACTCCTTCGGGACGTGGTGCGGCGCGTGCGTGGCGCCGGGGGCGAAGTAGACGAAGGATGGCTTGTCGGGTGTCAAGGCCTTCTGGTACTTGATCCAGGCCACCGCCTGGTTGGCCATGTCGGTCGTGAAATGGTAGTTCGGATCACTCGGCAGTTCGACCTGATGGGTACCATCGAAAATGTACGGAGCCCACTGGTTGGTCTCGCCGCCGATGAAGCCGTAGAACTTGTCGAAACCCTGCCGCGTCGGCCAGCGATCGAAGGGGCCGGAGATGCTGGCCTCCCAGGATGCCGTTTCATGCCACTTGCCGAAGGCCGCCGTGCTGTAACCGTTGAGGCGCAGCATCTCGGCCAGCGGGGCGGTCGCGTTCGGGATCTGCCCGGTTTCGCCGGGCATCGACGTCGCCATTTCGGTGATGAAACCCATGTTCACCGTGTGATGGTTGCGCCCCGACTTGAGTGCGGCTCTGGTCGGCGAGCACAGCGCAGTCGTGTGGAAGTTGTTGTAGCGCAGGCCGTTCTGGGCCAGGCCGTCGAGTGTCGGCATGGGAACCGGGCCGCCGAAGGTGCTCGGCACACCGAAGCCCAGGTCGTCTATCAGCACGATGACGACGTTGGGCGCGCCCTTGGGCGCCTTCACCTCGAAGCGCGGCGGAGGCGTCACTTGCCGCGCGTCGAGCTCCTTGTACAGCGGCCGCTTCGGCTCCTGGATGGGCAGTACCGTCCGGTCGGGTTCTGCCTCGGGTGCCGCATGCGCCGGGGCGGGCAAACCGCCCGCTGCAAGAAGCAATGCGCCGACAAGCGCAGCAAGACGTATTCCAGGCTTGCGCTTCGCCGTGTCGCTCGCCGCAGCCCACTCTCCACCGTAACTGTTGTTGTTGTTCATGGAGTTCTCCTTTCCTGGTTCAAAACGGCTTCACATTGAATAACTTTCCATCCACCCTTGCGGACAGTCAGGATCAACTCGGTCAAGGCGTGCCAGCGCCCTGTTCGCCAGGTCGAGAATTTGCGCCTTGGTCGCCCCTCTGACGTTGAGCGCGATGAGCAAGCCACCTTCGGCAACGACCTGGATCAATGAGGTGTCGGGATGATAGTGGCCAAATCGGCCGATGTCGATCCGCTCTCCTTCTGCTTCCGGATCAACCATATCGCTGGCGATCATGCCTCGCCGCAATTTTTCGGAAATCGACTGCCACCTGGGTGCAGGGGCCTGCGCACGCTGTTCTTCGCGCGACGGGGTGATGCCGGTATCCAACGAAGCGCCGCCAAACCCCGCACGGTGCATTGCGGCTACCCGATACTCAGGATTTCCCGGCTTTCGCGCGTTTTGCCGTTGTCCCCGCTTTCGCGGTGGTGCGCACCGGCCTGGCCCGCGACCTGGTGCCGGTGCGTCGTCCGGCCGCATTTCCAGCCAGTTGCAGATACTCGCGCAACGCCTCGTCCAGGCCCTCCGCGATCGCCCATGCATCGGGTACCAGTTCCGGGTCGCAGGTGATGCCGAAATCGATCTTGTCCACGTAGCTGACGCAGGTGAAGTTGAGGCCCACGCCGTTGACGAGCAGCGAGATCGGATACATCGCCTCGATCCGCGCGCCGGCGAGATACATCGGCCTGGTGCTGCCCTTCACGTTGGAGACCAGGAAGTTGCAGTTCATGCCGGAACGCACCATTTCCGGTGTCAGCGCACGGGTGATCAACCCCACCGCGATCGGCGGCAATGAGTTGATCAGTTCGAACACCGAGGATTTCCCGCTGCGCGCCGTGCGTTTCGCCGCATCGGTCTCGTCGTTGATTGCGCGCAATCGCGCGACCGGATCGGCGCATTGGGCAGGCAGGCCGATATTGGCCGTGGTCAGCGCGTTGCTCGCCGCCGAATCGCTCTCCTTGCGCAGCGACACCGCCATGTTCACCCGAACCGGCTGCTCCGGCAGCGCGTCGTGCTGCAGCAGGTAGTTGCGCATCGTTGTCGTGATGAGCGCCAGCACCACATCGTTGATCGACACCTCGAAATGATTCTTTACCCGCTTTACGCCGCCAAGCGCCAGCGAGCGGCAAACAAACCCACGCTGCGTGCCGACCGCCCCGTTGCAGGGTAGCGGCAGCGCTTTTTGCCGGGGCCTCCCTGGCGAGTCCGAACCGGAGCGCCGCGAGCTCTCCGGACGCAGCATCGACCACACATGCCGTCCGCTGCGCAGCGGAAGCTGCGCCAGATTGCCCACCGTGCGCGCATAGAGCTCGAGTTCACCCGGCGCACCGCCGGTCCGTGCCTGCGACAACTCGAGCGGCACCGCGCGCGGCGGCGGGTCCGGCGCGAAATCACACAGCGCCTCGCCGATCTTCTGCGCGCCCTGCCCGTCCATCATGCAATGGTGCAGCTTCTGCAGCAGGCCGAAACGCCCGTCCTGCAATCCCTCGATGAACCAGATCTCCCACAGTGGCCGCGAGCGATCGAGGCGATGGCTGTACAGGAAGGCCGCGAGTTCGGTGAGGGCCTTCATATCGCCGGGTGCGGGCACCGCGATCCGGTGAATGTGTCGCTCGAAGCTGAATTTCTCGTCCTCGACCCAATACGGCAGGTCCAGCCCAAAAGGAGCTTCCTCGAGCTTCCAGCGAAACTGGGGGATCTGCCCCAGACGCGCGCCGATGAACGACTTGAGCTTCTCGAAACAGAAATCGGGGGATTCGTCCGCATTCAGGATCACCAGACCTGCGGTGTGCTGGTACGAGTTGTCGCTCTCGGTGCTGACAAAGAGGTTTGCGGACTCGGCTAGTTGCAACATCATGGATACCTGTCATCTGATGGAGCCATCGGAGCGCATTCTCGCAGCCCGCTGCATCGTACCGGCTTGACCTCGATCAGCAAAACGAAGTGCCGGCCATGTCTGCCATTGAACTCCGGTGCCCGACATCAGTAAATTGGAGCAATGTATCCAGCATCGATACGCCCGAACCGTGGCAAAGGGTCCCGCCATGAATCCTGATCCGGATCGTTCCGACAGTTCGGCCGCAGCCATCCTGGAGCTGCCGCCGCTGACCACGACCAGACTGCCCGGGGGATCGGTGTCTTACCGGGAAACCAGTGGTCCGCCGGGTGCGCCGGCCGTCGTGCTGCTGCACGGCTTCCTGGCGACGTCGGGGCTCAACTGGATGCACGCTTACGCACCGCTTGGACAGCATTTCCGGGTCATTGCGCCCGATCTGTGCGGTCATGGTGGCGATGCCTTCGAGCGGCGGAACTTCACGCTCGAACACTGCGCGGACGATGTCGCCGCGCTGATTGCGATACTGGGGTTGAAGCAGGTGATCGTCGTCGGCTACTCGATGGGCGGCATGGTGGCCCAGCTCGTGGCGCGGCGCCATGGCGCCCTGATCGGGGGCATGGTTCTCTCGGGCGTGGACTGGGGCTCGCGAGAGTATGGCCGGGTCTCGAAACTGCTCTCCCCCGTGTTCATGGAGGCGACCCTGCGCCTGATACATCTGCAGGTCTGCCTGTTGCGCGTGCCGGTGTCGCTGTTGCGTCGCTTGAACCCGGGAGTGCGGAGCGAGCGCGGTGCGCTCCGCGTGGCCGCCGGTGAAATGAGCGGTCACCACCCCAGGGCGATCGGCGGTGCGACGCGCGCGATCACGCTGTTTCGCAGCATCGAGTGGCTCGGCGAGATCACGGTGCCGACGACCGTGCTGGTCACGCTGCGCGACCGGCTGTTTCCACAGGCGGAGCAGCGTCGGATGGCCCGGGCCGTCGCGGCGCAGGTGCACGAATTCAACGGTGGCCACGTCTCGGCGCGCTTGCCGGAGTATTCGGCCGCCCTCGTTGCGGCCTGCCTGAACGTGAGTTCGCGAATGGAAGGCGGCAACAAGGTAGCCGGCAGAAGTAAGCGGTCTTCAGCGCGCAGCCCGGGCATCCATGTTGCGGCTTAGCGGCCAGGATGCGTATTTCCTCTACCAGGAAACGCAGACCACGCCGATGCACACGCTGAAGATCCTGGTGGGCAGGCCAACGGGGGAACGGGTTCCGACATTCAGCGAAATCAAGCAGGCGATCAGCGCCAGCCTTGACAATATGCCGGGCTTCAGACGCCGCATCGTCGGGGTTCCGTTCGGTTTGCATCATCCGGTGGCCATCGAGGATCCGGAATTCGACATCGATCTCCATGTGCACCGTCTCGCCGCGCCGGCACCCGGCGGCGCCAGCGAGCTCGACGAGGTGATCGCGCAGATTTCCTCGTATCCACTCGATCGCTCGCGGCCCCTGTGGGATCTGTGGATGATCGAGGGGCTGGCAAACGGCCGTGTCGCCTACGTCGCAAAAGTACATCATGCCATTGCCGACGGACAGGCCTCGGTCAACCAGCTTGAACGGATCCTGGGTTCCGCGCGGCGCGAGCTGCCGGATGCTCCGGTAAAGCAGTGGCAGCCCGAGTCGGTTCCCTCGATGGGTCGGCTCATCGCCGATGCGCTGCGCGATCAGTTGGGCGATATAAGGCGCCTGCCCGGGCTGATCGGCAAGACACTGCAAAGCCTGCACCGGGTCTACCTGCGCATTCGCACCGGACCGCTCGATATTACGCTCCCATCCGACGCTCCCGTCACGCCCTTCAACCGATCCCTGTGTGGGCAGCGCGATTTCGCGAGCGTGCACTTTGCCCTGGCCGACTTCAAGGCCATCAAGGCGGGCCTGGGCGGAACCGTCAACGATGCGGTGCTTGCAGTGGTGGCAGGGGCGCTGCGCGACTACCTGCTTGCCCGGCAGCAGCTGCCCGCAAAACCGCTCGTGGCATCGATACCGGCAGCCGGGATCGAGGATGATGGCGCCCGGCGGACGTTCGGCAACAGGGCTTCGGGGATCATGGTTTACCTGCGCACCGATCTCGCAGATCCATTGCAGCGCTATGCGGCTACGCGTGAGGCCATGAGCGCAAGCAAGGAACTGCTCGAACTGCTGGGACGCAACACCTTTCACAGTTGGGCGAGCTATGTTCCGCCGCTGCTCTACACGCTGGCGCAACGTCTCAAGGTGCATTTCCGTATCGCGGAACGCGGCGCGCGCACCATGAACCTGATCGTGTCGAACGTACCGGGACCGCGTTACGGCGAGCCGATGATGGATTTCGAGGTCGAGGAACTCTACTCCGGAGGCCCCCTGCTCGAGGGGGTCGCGCTCAATATCACCGTCTGGAGCTTTCGGGATCAACTGAGTTTTGGGCTCGTGGCCTGCCGCAAGGCGGTGCCTGACCTGCACGACCTGGCGCAGGGGCTTGTCATGCAGCACAACGTGCTGCTGCAGTTGGCCGAGCGGCACGGCGCATGAGCACGACCCACACGTGGACGGTGATCGACAAACGCCGCAACCGCAAGCTGGCGGTGGCGATCACCGGCAAGCGCGGCTTGCCCTTCGTCTGGGGGCACGCGCTGCAGTGCAGCATGCAGGCAGATGAAGCCAGCACCATATTTGACTGGCCGGGGCTCGCAACCACCGTGCAGCTGATTCGCTACGACGCGCGAGCGCACGGCGAGTCCTGCGCCGAGCACGATCCGCAGGCTTGCCGCTGGGAGTCGCTGGCCCGCGACATGTGGCGGGTGGCCGAGGACTGTGGCGCGAACACCGCCGTGCTCGGAGGTGCCTCGATGGGATGCGCCACGGCGCTGCATGCCGCGATGCTGCATCCCGAGCGGGTACTGGGTCTGGTGCTGGTCATTCCGCCGACCGCATGGGAACTGCGGCCACGCCAGGCCCGGGCATACCGGATCATGGCGCGAGTGGTGCGTTTTACCGGCAGGCTGCCGTTCCGCCTGGCCGCGAGCATGCTCGGCAAGGCCACGCCCGGCACCCCGCTGCGGGCAATGGCGCGCGCGGTGGTGCGCGAACTCGCAACGCGGGATCCGCGCAATGTCGAGGCCGCGTTCAACGGAGCCGCTTTGTCTGACCTGCCATCACCCGACGGGTTGGTACGGCTCGACATGCCGACACTGATCCTCGCGTGGCAGAACGATACCGCCCACCCGATCGGGGTGGCGCAAAGGCTGGCCAGCCTGCTGCCCGATGCCACGCTGGTCGTTGCCGAGAATGATGCGGCAATCCGGCGCTGGCCCGAAGAGGTGGCACGCTTTCTCGATTCGATCCGCCGGCAGCGCTCAAAGGCGCGGGCTCGGGTTCGCCGTCGTCAAGTGGCTGGTAATATGCACGCAAGTCCCATCGCTTCGCTGTCCCGGCCTTGATTGAAGTCAAAGCCGGGGGCGCGGATAAAATATATCGTCGGTTCTTTATTCGGCTTGGGCTCCCGCTGTTCCGCTCCTGCTCCGGATGCTACAGTGCCGCGCAACCGGCCAACCACGTGGCCTTGCCGCATGGCCGAGCTTACCGACCGGGCCAGCGGCGTCGGATCCGGCCCGACGACAGCGCAAGCCTCAATACCCGAACCCATCAACCTTCAGGACATCCACCTGTATGACGCATCCCCTCGACGAAAAACTCGAACCGATTTTCCAGGAAGTGATCCGGCGCAATCCCGGCGAAGTGGAATTCCATCAAGCGGTCCGCGAGGTGCTGGAATCGCTCGGCCCGGTGCTGGTGAAGTATCCTGAATTCGGCGAGCACAAGATCATCGAGCGCATCTGCGAACCGGAGCGCCAGATCATTTTCCGCGTGCCGTGGCAGGACGACCGCGGCGAGGTGCAGATCAACCGCGGCTTCCGGGTCGAGGTCAACAGCGCATTGGGGCCCTACAAGGGCGGATTGCGCTTCCATCCCTCGGTTTACCTGGGAATCATCAAGTTCCTCGGCTTCGAACAACTCTTCAAGAATGCGCTGACCGGCATGCCGATCGGCGGTGGCAAGGGCGGCTCGGATTTCGATCCCAAGGGTAAATCAGACTCGGAGATCATGCGCTTTTGTCAGAGCTTCATGACCGAGCTGTACCGGCATCTGGGCGAATACACCGACGTGCCAGCCGGAGACATCGGTGTCGGCACGCGCGAGATCGGTTATCTGTTTGGCCAGTACAAGCGCATCACCAACCGCTACGAGTCAGGCGTGCTGACGGGCAAGGGCCTGGACTGGGGTGGCTCCCAGGCGCGCAAGGAAGCCACGGGCTATGGCGCAGTCCTGTTCATGGACGAAATGCTCAAGGTACGACAAGACACGCTGGCGGGTAAAACCTGCGTCGTGTCCGGCGCCGGCAACGTGGCGATCTATGCGATCGAAAAGCTGCAGGAGCTGGGTGGCAAGGTGGTTGCGTGCTCCGATTCGGGTGGTTATATCCACGACAGCAAAGGCCTCGACCTGGAGTTGATCAAGCAGCTCAAGGAAGTCGAGCGGCGGCGGATCGAAGAGTACGTTTGTCATCACAAGCACGCGCGCTACGTTGCCAAGGGCAACCTGTGGGAGATCCCCTGTGAAGTGGCACTGCCGTGCGCCACGCAGAACGAGCTGAATGGCAAGGATGCGACCAGGCTGGTCAAGAATGGCTGTATTGCCGTTGCCGAAGGAGCAAACATGCCAGTCACACCGGAAGGTGTGCGCAACTTCATCAAGGCAGGTATTGCCTATGGCCCAGGCAAAGCCGCCAATGCCGGCGGCGTGGCGACCTCGGCGCTGGAAATGCAGCAAAATGCCAGCCGTGACGTGTGGGATTTTGAATATACCGAGAAGAAACTGGCCGTGATCATGAAGGGGATTCACCAGCAATGCTATGACACGGCGGAAGAATTCGGTACCCCGGGCAACTACGTCAATGGCGCCAATATCGCCGGCTTTATCAAGGTCGCCACGGCCATGGTAGCCCTTGGGCTGATTTGAACCCGGCGCCAGCACCAGTGCAGGAGCGCCGGGCGCAGCCAGTTGCCAATCCGGCGCGATGCATCGCCGATATCAGGCATCCGGGCAGGGTAGACCGAACCACCGCGGTTCAGGCCGGCGCGCTTTCGATATCCGCCGCCAGCCGATCCACCAGGGCGAGCAGTGCGGGATGTTCACCGAGCATGGCACGGGCCTGTTGCGCCCAGGGTCGCAGGTAGCGTTCCCGCAGACCGTGGACGAGCGCCGCTTCCTGCCGCTCGATGGCCAACCCGAAGACCTCGCAGGCAGGACCCAGGTGATCCGGCGGCAAACGCTTGTCGCCGCTCTCCAGGTCAAGATAGTCGGCAGCCCGCATCAGGTCCTCGCGTGCGGAACTGCCTTCGCGTCGTAGCAGGGCGTGGAACAGCAGGGATATCGGCGGCTGCGGTGAGCCGGCATGAAAGCTGTTCCAGTAATCCAGCCGCACATCGGCGAACACCCCGGGCAAGGCCAGCAGCTCCCACGCCTCCTGGTGCTCGGCATCATCGGCCAGCGGGCTCCACAGGCAGGCCCATGCCAGCATGCGTAGCGCCAACGGGTCGAGCCGATCCTCGCTCATGACGTTGCCGGACTCAATCGAGGGCCAGCCAGCCGGCGCTGATGGACTTCAGCCCGGCGCGCTCCTGGGCGGTGCCGCGCCACACGGCCACCGCGAGCTGGCGATTCCCCGCGAGGGCCGGCCATGCGGGAATTTCGAACACCACCCGCCAACGGCCATCCAGCCAGTTGCCGCTTGCCGTCGTGCCGGCGGATGGCGCTTCACGTCGCACCGTGCCCAGCCCTTCGGCATGGATTCTCCAGGGTTCGTTCCGGTCCGGGCGCCACAGCAGACCTTCCACGGGCTGCTCCGGCGTTCCCATGGAGATCCACGGCGCGTCGGCAACCAGCGGCGCCAATACCGCGCAGGCATCGACGAAGCGGTCGGTCTCGTTGGCGCAGGTGTTCACCGGCTCGGGGCAGTCCCAGGCGAGGGTGATCCGCCACCCCGTTGCGAGCGGCTCCACGGTGACTTCGGCGCTCGGCGTCAGCGCCGCGCTGCGATCGGCAAAGGCGGCAGGTATATACCCTCCGGGTTGGATGCCGGTAGGTGCGGGGATCAGGCTCACAGTCTTGTTCATGCTTGGTCTTCCCGTTCCTGCTATGCCAGCACTTCCCGGAGTCCGGGAGCAAGCTTGAAGTTGTCGTGCCAGTTGTAGGCAATCAGCAGGTCCATCAATTCACTGGTTTCCCCGCGCTTCGTTTTTGCCCGCTCGGCGAGCAGCACGTCCAGCGCCGGCTGTACCGCCGGACCGAACAGGGATTCCAGGTAAGCCAGCGGTATCCGTGGCTCCGTGGTTTCCCGGCCCTGCTCGTCGAGCTTCGGCGGACTCATCGGCGGCACGTAGAAGACGTTCGGGCCCAGCCCGTATTCCGGATGCAGCGGAATCGCGACCTGCCACTTTTCCACCAGCTTCCAGATCGGACCCTCCTGGTCGTCGCGATAGCCGACGAAGCGCAGTCGTCCGGGACACTGACGGGCACAGGCGGGCGCCACGCCCTCCTCGACCCGTGGCAGGCAGAAGATGCACTTGGAGGACACCTGCCGCACATGGTCGTAATAGATCTTCTTGTAGGGGCAGGCCTCCACGCAGAAGCGATAACCATGGCACTTGTCCTGATCGACCAGGACGATGCCGTCCTCCTGGCGTTTGTGGATTGCCGATCGAGGGCATGCATCCAGGCAAGCAGGATGGGTACAGTGATTGCACAGCCGCGGCAGGTAGAAATAATGGTTGTCCGCCGGGTAGACCCCCTCGCCCTGGTCCTCGTCGAAGTTGGGACCCCACTTCACTTCTTCCGTGGGCCGGAGCCACTCCTTGGTCTCACGGCCGGTGGAAGCCAGGACGTCCTTGTGATTGAATTTCCAGGCGCGGCCATAACCCGTATCAAGACCGGGCAACTGGCCCCGCTTGGTCTCGCCGGCCAGATTGCGCCCCGCCGTGTCGGGATCGTGGACCCGGGCCGGATAACCCTTGCCGGGCATGGTCTCCACGTTGTTCCAGTAGGCGTAGTCGGTGCCCTCGTCGGTGTTCCACATTTTCTTGCAGGCGACACTACAGGTGTGACAGCCAAGGCATTTGTTCAGGTCCAGCACCATCGCAACCTGACGTTCGGACTTCGGGATAGCGTATTTCATCGTTGCTCTCTCAGGCCTTGACCACTGGCTTGGCGCCGGTGGACTGACCGGTCCAGGGGCGAATGCCCAGGCGGGTATCCTGCACCGCGCTGCCGGGTTGGTAGCGGTTCATCATGTGCTCGATCTGACCATAGCCTCCGGCCAGGTGCAGCGCGTTGACCAGACCCGGGATCAGCCACTTGTAGGACTCGTGATTGGGGAACTGGTGCGGCTCCCAGGCATGGTGGTAATAGGCCACGCCGGGGCGCACGGTGGTGGAATACTTGATGCGCATGCGCACCGAGCCGTAGTCGTTGTAGAGTTCCGCGTAGCTGTAATCCTCCAGTCCCAGCTTGCGCGCCTCTTCCGGGTTCAACCAGACCTGGGGCTCGCCCCGCTGCAGGCGCAGCATCATCGGCGTGTCGCGCCAGGTGGAGTGGATCGACCAGCGTGCATGGCAGCTGACGAACTGGAACGGGTAGTCACCCCCTGCCCGGGGGCTGTCCTTGTGGGTCGCGAACTGTTCGCGCATCTCGATGAACCACGGGTGGTCGATGAACGAGGTGATGCGACCGGAGTAGGTGGGCCAAGGTTCCTTGTACTCGGTGAATCGCGTGAGCGTGTTCAGCACGCCTGCGCCTTTCCAATCCGGATTGTGCAGCGCGCTCGCCTGGATGCTGCTGCCGGTGCCGGTGAATTTCGCGATCCCGGTCCGCTTCAGGTCCGCCACGGTCACCCCCTCGGTGGCCTCGCTGCGCAGGATTTCCGCGCACAGCACCTCGGCATCCTTCTGCCCCAGCGCGCCGTGGTTGCTGTAGCGCTGGTGCAGGGTTTTCCAGTCGATGCTGCCACGCCCGCAGCCATCGAATACGGGCAGATCCATGGTCTTCGCCTGGCGCTCGATCTCGCGCGACAACAGCCAGTAGATCTCGTATTCGTCCTTCGATTCGCCCAACGGTGGCACCGCGGCATCACAGTAATGAACATAGGGCACGTGGGCCACGGTGTACTTGATGCCCGTTTTTTCGTACCAGCCGGCGGCGGGCAGGATATAGTCCGACTGGGTGCCGGTGTACGAGAACTTGGGGTTGATGTCGACGATCAGTTCCATATCGTCCCAGATCAGGGCCTTCAGGTACTGCGGCAGATTGTTGCGCCGCAGCAGGTTGGCGCCACCACTGAAGAACACCCTGGGTGGCACCTTGCGCGGCAGCCCCGGCGCCCAGCCCTTTTCGCTGGCCTCGTCGTGGTAGGCAGCCAGCGGACGCGAAAACAGATCCTTCTCTTCCCGGTTCAGTGCGTCGCGGTATCCGTCCGCCTTGAAGTTCACCTCCACCACGTCCGTCATGCACAGCTTGTTCTTCAGGTAATGGCTCTCGCCCGCCCGCTCCACCTCGTTCTGCGTCTTGCGCTCCCTGGCGATATCGAGCACGGCATTGAACAACTCCCCGGGTGGCATCGCGCCCAACAGCACCGCCATGCGCCCGCGCAACCCCTTGCGCTCCATCTGCATGGCGTTGCCGAAGCCGCCGAGATCCACCCAGCCCGTGGCCTGGTAACCGGCGCCCTTGCGCCCCAGCGCGCCTTTCAGCGCCAGGCAGAGAATCTTGGCGCGGTTCATCAGATCGGAATGCAGATAGCGGTTGGAACCCCAGGACGACAGCACCATCGGCCGCTTGGCCCTGGCGAAGCCTTCGGCGAAGCGCCGGATCTGCGCCACGTGCAGGCCCGTGACCTCGGCGGTGTATTCGAATGTCCAGGGTTCCAGGTGCTCCCGGAGCATCGAACCCACGGGCACCACGACCACCTCCTGGCCATCCTTCAGTTGAATCGTCCACTGGCCGTCGATCGGGGGCTCGAAGTCCAGGCTCAGCTTGCGGGTCTCGTTGCCGGTGCAGCCCGGGGCGAGCACCGGTGCGTTGTTTCCCGGGTGCCACAGGTAGAGCTGGCTTTCACGCCCCCCCTCCACCAGGTCCTCCTCACGCAACAGCCGTCCGGTGTCGAGACGGGCCAGCAGCGGCAGATCGGTCTGCTCACGCACGTAGGGCAGGTCGATGGCCTGCACCTCGATCAGGTGGCGTGCCACGGCCAGCCCCAGCGCCGCATCGGTTCCGACGGCGAGCGGCAGCCACTGGTCGGCATGGATCGCGGTCGCGGAATACACCGGGTCGATGACCACCAGCTCCGTGCCCTTGTAGCGCGCCTCATACAGGAAATGAGCGTCGGGAATCTGGGTCACGGAGGGATTCATCATCCAGACCACGAGGTAGTCCGAGAGAAACCATTCGTCAGACGAGCCCCCCACATGCGCAAAACCCATGCTCATGGTGGCGCCGATGTTCAGGTCGCCGATCTCGGCCCAGTTGTCGGCAAACAGGCCCCCCGCCATGAACTGGAACTTGAAGCGCCCTGCCGTGGTCGGTCCGAAATCGAAGTTGGGACCAAGATCCTGGTAGAGCGTATCGGTCCCCCAGCGGCTGGCGGCGCCGATGCACTTCTCCGCGATCTCCTGCATCGCCTGGTCCCAGCCGATCGGTTCCCACTGGCCGGAGCCCCGCGGACCGACTCGTTTCAGCGGCACCGAGGTGCGGCTGGGGCCGTACATCACTTCCGTGTAGCAGGCCCCCTTCTGGCAGCCCCGGGGATTGAAATCCGGCACTCCGGCCTCGGACTGCTCGTAGGTGGCGCTCTGCTCCTCCCGCACCACCACGCCGTTCTTGACGTAGAGATCCCAGGCGCACGCCGAACGGCAGTTGGCCCAGCCGTGCGTGCCCTTGGCGATCTTGTCCCAGGTCCAGCGCTGACGGTAGAGATCCTCCCAGGTACCGAGCCGGGGTCGGGTCCGCGGCCCGGGCAAGGCATCCGCGGGCGTCTTGAATCGGTAGTGGAACAGGGGAATCCCGGCGACGCCGGCGACCGTCGCGGTAGCGGCGAGCGCGAGAAATCTTCGCCGACCCAGTGAAACACCACTCATGTATTGGCTCTCCGCATCCATCGACGGGCAAACTGCCCGGCCCGAAGTGAACACGACCGCGGAACGCAGGGTTTTGATCCAGAACAAATTATGGCAAGCGTGACGGACAAGTAATGGTGCACAGGCGAAGCTGATCCGCGGCGTGGAGCTGGCGCTGGGCGCACTCCCCGTCGCGATCGGGCTGGGGCTCCTGCTACCGTGGCTCGCGGTACCTGCGGCTGCCGCGCGCAGAGACCCACGATTTCCGCAAGCGCGCCCTGCCCTTGCAGACGCACTCAGACCGGCGTATCAAGCCGCCGGCTCCAATCCTCGACTGCTCCTGTGGCCAGGCGCCGTGCGGCCAATGCGCGCCAGCCCGGCGCGAGTGCCGCGAGTTCACTCAGCGCGGCGAGCGAGTCCTGTTCCAGGCAGTCGCGGTAGAGCACCCGCTGCACGGCGGCGATGGTCCACTCGGGATGCGGCCGCGCGATCAGCTCGAAGCTGTCGTGTGCAGCGATTTCCCCTTCCTCGATCACCCGGTAATACCAGCCGGCACAACCCGTGTCCTGGACCCGGCGCGCCATGTCGGGTAGTGCGAAACGCACATTCAGTTTCCAGCAGGGCTGGCGCCCCTGCGCTACCTGGATGGTGGCACTCCCGAGACGAAATACATCGCCCACGCAAACGTCCTGCTCGCACATCCCCAGGGTCACGAGATTTTCACCAAAGCCGCCGCTCACGAAGCGCGCGGCGCGCTCGGACAGCGTCGCCTGCCACACGGCGTAGTGCTCGCGGGGGTAGTGATGCAGCGCCTTGTCGGGTCCGCCGTGGTGCTTGCGGTCGGCCTGTTCATCGCCAACGAGACCGAGTGTCGCGACTCTGACACGCCCCGGTACAGGCTGTTTGTGGATGGCGCTCGGCTCGCCGTGCGGTCCAAACGCAACGGCGCGGCCTGCCCGCACTTCGAGCAGGCGGGCGGCAACGCCACGCGACTGGCCTGCATTCGTCGCGCCCGGGACTATCTCACGCACAGCGCATGATCCAGGTCGGCGATCAGATCCGCGCTATCCTCCAGCCCGACCGACAGTCGCAGCATTGCGTCGGAGATCCCGCGGCGGGCACGTTCATCGGGGCTGAGACCATGGTGCGTGGTGGTGCAGGGCTGGGTCACCAGGCTTTCGACACCCCCGAGACTGGGGGCGAGCGAAAAGATCTTCAGCCGATCGGCCACGCGCGTGGCATCCGCCCCGCTGCCGTTCACCTCGATCGTGAGCATGCCGCCGAAACCGTGCATCTGCCGTTGCGCCAACGCGTGCCCCGGGAAGTCCGCCAGCCCCGGATAATAGACACGGCGCACCGCGGGATGCCCGCTCATGGCCTCGGCGATCAACTGGGCCGAGGCATTTTGCTGGCGCACCCGCACCACCAGCGTCCGCAGGCTGCGCGCAAGCTGCGACGCAGTGCCCGGCGCAATCATCGAGCCGAGATTCTTGCGCCAGTCGCGCACCGGCAGCAGCAGTTCCCGTGAGCCCATCATCGTTCCGGCGGTCAGATCGCTGTGACCACCGAGATACTTGGTCGCGCTGTGGATGACCACATCGGCACCGAGTTCGAGAGGGCGCTGGTTCACCGGCGAGGCAAAGGTGTTGTCCACCGCCACCAGCGCCCCGTGAGCATGAGCTCGCTGCGCGATGGCGCGGATATCCAGCACCTCCAGCGTCGGGTTGGTGGGCGTCTCGAAAAACACCAGGCGAGCGCCTTCGCCCAGCAGCGCATCGAGACGCTCGAGCTCGCTGCCGAGCAGCAGGTGGGTGCGGATTCCGAGCAGCGGCAACTGCGTCCCCAGCAGTTCCAGTGTGCCACCGTAGGCATCGCCGATACACACGATGCCGTCGCGTCCGTGGCTCAGGAACAACGCCGATTCAGCCGCCATGCCGGAACTGAACGACAGCGCCGCCTCCGCTCCTTCGAGACCGGACAAAACTTCCTCCAGCGCCAGAATCGAGGGATTCATGCCATAGCGGGTGTACAGGTTGCCCGGCTTGCGCCCCTCGACCACATCGAGCAGATCCGCGGTCGAATCGAACCTGAAGGTGGTCGTGTCGTACACCGGGACGTGGGGGCTGCCGTGCGCATCGCGAAAGCCGTGGCCGTGGATGCTGCGCGTCGCCAGGCCCTGTTTGCTGTTTTTGCTCACTGCGGTTTCTCCTTGGTCTGTGTGGGTAGTGGGCGCACCATCAGCGGGCAGCCCCGGACGGCACCATGGCCACCAGCCCCCCGACCGGCTTGATGCCGGCGCGCAGGAACCAGGGCAGTTTCGGATCCACGCCGTAATGGCTGATCGAGGTGGCGGCGGCCGACAGCGTGAGGTACAAACGCCCGCCCACGTCCGGCACCACGAAAGCGCCCGATGAATCGCGTGCCTCGAACCAGCCCAGCACGCTGCCGTCCTCGGGCGCGAGGTGCACCACCACGATCTTGCGTGGCTGCGGGTAGTCGCCCTCACCGACCGGCAGGCGATAGTTGAGATCGAGAAACGCCAGCAGGCCATTGGCGGTGGCGGTGATGATGCAATCGACGGTCGCGGTTCGATCCAGGAAGGGGCGCCAGGCGAGGTGTGCGCGGGCGATATCGTCATACTGGCGGCTCCACTTCAGCGCGCCGCTCATGCCGTCGATCGCGACGATGGTGCCTTGCATTCCATTGAACGAATAGATCGTGCCGTCGCCACCCACGGTTGGCGAAGCCTGTCCCATGGTGTCCGCGGTTTCCCAGGCGCGTTCGCCGCTTGCGGCATCGATCGCGACCATCAGACCGTCATCGTCGATCGCATAGACCAGCGAGCCGTCGGGTGACAGCGCCGGGCTGGTTCCCGAACCCGCACCCATCGGCGCGGAGAACGCCAGCCGCAGACCTTCTGGCGTGGTATCGATCCCGTAGAGCACGCCGGCGCTCTGGCTGGCGCCGCCCGCGGTGATGAAAATCCGGCCGCTTTCCGGGCTCACGGCAGGCGTGTTCGCAACCTCGACTTCGCGCCCGTAGACCAGGTCCCACAGCGGGCGGATGAATTCGGGCGCGAGCAGCCCCCCGCCCCACAATCCGGGCGGCGGCTCGCGCGAGGGCGGGCCGCTGACGCCCGGCAGGTCCAGCACATCGAAAGCCAGCGAGCCGTCCGCGCGATCGAAGAATGCCACCTTGCCGTCGGTGCTGATGCCGCCCACGGCGCCCTCGTGGCTGAACACCGGGGTGACGAAGAAGCCGGAGACGCCGTGCGCCGCGAGATCGGCGACCCAGCGCATCCGGCCCTGCGCCGTGAAGGACCACAACTGGTTCGAATCGGAGGCATACACGTTGCCGTCGGGGTCCACGATCGGCGCGCTCACTACCGCTGCATGATCGAAATCCGCCGGCGAGTGCATCGGCGGCGTCTCCCACAGCAGTTTTCCGTCACGCGAGAACGCATGCAGATGACTGGTGCCGATGCCGCGACCGCTCGGCACATACAGGTTTCCCTCCGGGCCGATGACCGGGCCCACCAGCAGTGCCGCGCCTTCGAGCGCGCTCCACGCGGGAACGACCTGGGTGCTGACCGCGAGCGGCACATAATCCGAGTTGCGCGAGTCGCGATGCACGCTGGCCCAGGGGCTTTGCGCGTAATGCGTGCCGGTAGCTGGTTGCACCGGTAGTGTCTGCGCCACGGCAGGCAGGTCCACACCTGTGGGTTCGGGAGGTTTGGCGCATGAACACAGCAGCGCCGCAACCGCAACAATGAAGAGCAGCCGTGAACCACCCTGCGGATTTCCGGTCATCGATCCACGTCTCCGAGCGCAGCTGAAGCCAACCATGGATTTTTCGTGATTCATTTTCGCTCCCGTGTCGCAATCAGAACAGATGGCTCGCATACCGCCGCGGTGCCCGAGAAATCGCCCACATCGGCACGGTAGCTACCGTGGCGATATTCGATCTGCCGAACCAGTGCCGGCCATCGCTGCAAGCGGCAACTGCCCCGGCCATCCATGCAGGATCGGCTCGCACTCTGCTCAGCCCCTTGAAGTGAGGTCGGCAGAGGTTCCCGGCGCCTCCCGAATCCATTTGAGTCCATTGGCCGTGCTCCACATGGTCGCACTCATCATGCGGCACACAGCCGCGCCAGCAGTTCGGCGTCGAGCGGTACATAGCTGCCGCGCGCATGGTCCAGACCGTAGAGCGGGTCAGCGACACGCGACGGATCGCAACCTTCCTCGCGCAGGCGCACCTTTTGCAGCTTGAAATTGGCCGTGACCTCGGCCTGCGGCAGCACCCGCACGAACAGCGGCTGCGCGTACTCCGGCAGCCGCTCGGTGACGCACCTGTAGAACGCCTGCGGATCGAAGGCGTGCCCCGGCTTCAGTTCCAGCGCGGCCATACAGGCACGACCCTCGCGGCCGGGAACCTTGACCCCGTAGATGTTGGTGGTTTCCGCGTCGGCGTAAACAGAGAGTTCCTGCGCTACCTCGGTCGTGGACACATTCTCGCCCTTCCAGCGGAAGGTGTCGCCGATACGATCCACGAAGTAGAAATATCCATCGTCGTCGAAGCGGAACAGGTCACCGGAACGCCACCATGCGTCTCCTGGCTCGAACACGTCCCGGAGCACCTTGGACTCGGTGTCCGCGGGATTTGTGTACCCCTGGAACGGCGCGACGATCTCGCCATTGCCGCGCTGGATCTGACCATGGAGTTCGCCAACATCTCCGGGCCGGCAGAGGATGAAGCGCCCAGCCTCGTCACGCAGCAGTTCATCGCTGCCCTGATCATAGCGGAGCATGCGGATGTGGCTGCGTTCCGGGAACGGAATACGTCCGCAACTGCCCGGCTTCTGGTCGAAATTGGTCATGTTGGCATTGGACTCGGTCGCGCCCCAGCCCTCGTAGATCAGAATCTGCTCGCCGAAACGCTGCTTGAAGCGCCGCCACACGTCGATGCCGATACCGGAACCCATGATCATGCGCAGGCCGTGTCCCCTCTCCTCGGGCACCGGCCCCGTGTTGACCAGGTAGCGGATCACTTCGCCGACGTACTGGAACACCGTCACGCGCCAGGCCTGCACATCCTGCCAGAAGCGCGATACGCTGAAGCGACGCCGGATCAGCACAGTGCTGCCCGCCTGCAGCGCGGTACTGTAGAGCGACATCAACGCCGCGCCGTGGAACAGCGGCAATGCGCAATAGAACACGTCGTTCTCGTCGAGCGGCATCACGCTCATCCAGCCGGCGCCCACCGAAAGGAAGCGGCCGTGGCTGACCAGCGCCGCCTTGGGCAGCCCCGTGGTGCCCGAGGTGAAGATGTAGAAACATGAGCTGCGATTGTCAATGCCCGCGCGCAGCGTGGCGAAATCATCCTGCAACACGCCCGAGGTATCGATCGTCTCGAGCTCGAGTGCCTGCGGGTGGCGCCGCGCCTGGGCTATCGCGGCATCGGCAATACGCACGATGGTGAAGCCCTGCGCAGGAAGACCCTCGGCGCCACAAAGCTGCTCCATGCATTCATCACCGACGAACAGCAGTTTTGCCTGCGCGGCGTGCAACGCGTGACTCAACGCAGTGCCCAGTGCGCTGGTGTTGATCAGCCCGGCGGTCACGCCGATGCGCGCGAGCCCGAGCCAGGCGTAGAAGAACTCCGGACGGTTCTCGATCATCACCGCGCCAACGTCACCGGGACGCAGTCCACTGGCCAGTGCCACCCGTGCGTAATGCGCCGAGCGCTGCTCGAGTTGTGCCCAGGTGGTGCGCTCGCCCTCGTAGACCAGCGCCGTGTGCCCGGCGAGGCACCGTGCCTGCTGCTCGAAGCAATCCGGCACCAGGAAATCCGTGCGCATCATCATCGCACCCGCGGCGGCGCGGTGGGCATCGATGATCTGCTGGGTTTTTTCACGAGTGTAATTCACGCCTGTTCTCCGTGTTTCATTCAATTGAATCCGTGCCCTGCTCACTCACTGCCGGCATTCAACCGGAATCCTTGTGCAGCGCTTGTCAGCTAGCCAACGGTGCGAGCGAGACAATGGTCACCGATGCAACGCTGGTCGGCAAGGGACCAGCAATATCCGAAGGGTATCGACGACGTACCGATCCTCGACGAGGGGCGCGCGATGCTGGTGCAGGCCGGCAACTTCCTGGTCGCACCCGAAGAGATCGCCGACGTTGTGGCGGGCGACGCTGGCCAATCTGTTTTGCCTGCGTTGGCGGATGTTCGGCTTGCGCCCGCAGGACAGGAACACTACTTGCCGGTTTCTGGCGCATCTGCTCAGAACAGATAACTCACGTAGAGGCGCAATGCGCGCGCCTCCATCACATGGTAGTGGAGGTCGGCAACCGGAGCCTGCCCGCCGGTACGCAACAGGGGTCGCAACGGAAGTTCAGCCTGTCCGACCACGCCCTGGGAAGCAGAAACCGCTTCGCCGATCAGGTTGAGTTCACGGCCAACGACGATGATTACCGACACAAGGCGCGGCGGAAAGGTACCGGGAACGACTGCGGAAAAGATCGGGAATCCTGTTGCCCGGCGGCACGCAGGAGGAACGGCATCAAAGCTGACGGGCGCGCTGAGCGAGCGGCGGAGTTCCCGCGGCCGAATTGCGCTCCATCAAGTTTTGCGATGCACGGGCAGCGAACATGCACGGGTTGCGCTTAGAATTCGCTCAGTCTTCGAACCTGCCGGAAATCATCCCCATGAGCTTGCGCATCCGTGCCCCTTCGATTCCCGTGCTCGCGCCGACGTGCGCCGCATTGATGCTGTTGGTTCTCGCTCTCCCCGGCTGCTCCGATTCCGACCAGCCCGCGGCGCTCTTCAGGGGCGCGGCGCCGGCCGACCTCGAGACCACAACCGCTGCGGTTGCCACGGTGCCGCGCGAGACATTTTTTGACGGCGTGGTCGAGGCCGTGAACCAGTCCACCGTCTCGGCGCAGACCAGCGGGCGCGTGCTCGAAATGCCGGTCGATGTGGGCGACCAGGTAGAGAAAGGCGCGCTGATCCTGCGCTTCACCGACACCGAACAGAAGGCGCGCGCCGCGGCAGCCGAATCCGCCCTGCAAGAGGCGCAGGCGCGGCTCGCCGAGACGCAGCTCGAGTTCGACCGCACGCGCGAGATCTACGCCAGGAAACTCATCGCCAAGGCGCAGTACGACCGCGCGCGCGCCGACCTCGAAGCGGCGCGCGCGCGCACCGCGGCGGCGCAGGCAACACTGGAGGGTGTGCAGGAGGACCTGGCGAACACCGTGATCCGCGCACCCTATGCGGGCATCGTGGTAGCCCGTCACGTGCAGATCGGTGAAACCGTGGGTGTGGGCACGCCGCTGATAACCGGCGTGTCGCTGGAGCATCTGCGGGTACAAGTCGATGTGCCGCACCAGCACATCGGCATGCTGCGCAAGCATCGCCAGGCCCGCGTCCTGCTGCCCGATGGGCGCTCCATCGCGGCCGAGGAACTGCGCATCGCGCCGAATGCCGACCCCGCGACGCACACCTTCCGCGTGCTGATTACCGTGTCGCAGGGCGAGTACGGCGTGTACCCCGGCATGCTGCTCAAGGTCGCCTTCGTGACCGGTGCCGAGGAGCGGTTGCTGCTGCCCGCCGCGGCGCTGGTGCGCCGCGGCGAGATCGATGCTGCCTATGTGGTCGAGGATGACGGGCGCATCGCGTTCCGCTACCTGCGCCTCGGGACGCCCGCGGCCGACGGACGCGTACCGGTGCTCGCGGGACTGGTCGCGGGCGAGCGCATCGCCATCGATCCGCTCGCGGCGCTCGCCGCCTACAAGGCCCAGGGCGTGCCGGCCGGAGATTCCCTGCAATGAACCCTGGCGGCAAGGAGCGGCTGGGGCTGTCCGGGCGCATAGCGAACAGCTTTCTTGACAGCGAGATCACGCCGCTGATCGCGCTGTTCGGAGTACTGCTCGGGTTGTTCGCGATCCTGGTCACGCCACGCGAGGAAGAACCGCAGATCGACGTGACTTTCGCCAACGTGTTCATTCCCTATCCGGGCGCCTCCGCCAGGGAGGTCGAGGCACTGGTGACCACACCCGCGGAGCAGATCGTCTCCGAGATCGAGGGCGTCGAGTATGTCTATTCCGCATCCTCGCCCGGGATGGCCGCGCTGACCGTACGCTTCGAGGTGGGGCAACTGCGCACCGATGCCATCGTGCGCCTGTACAACGCGTTCTACAGCAACCAGGACTGGCTGCCCGTTGGCACCGGCGTCGGCGCACCATTGATCAAGCCGAAGGGTATCGACGACGTACCGATCTTCGCCGCGACGCTGTGGAGCGAAAATCCGGTCATCGGCGCTGCCGACTTGCTGCGCGTGGCGCACGCGGTCGAGGCCGAACTGCAGCGTGTGCCGGGTACGCGCGAGGTCGAGACCATCGGCGGGCCCGATCGCGCGGTACGCGTGGAGTTCGATCCCGAGCGCCTCGCGGCCTACGGACTTGCGCTGAGTGACCTGCGCATCGCACTGGTCTCGGCCAATGCCGCACGCGATGCCGGCAGCATCGTCGACGAGGGGCGCGCGATGCTGGTGCAGGCCGGCACCTTTCTGGTCACACCCGAAGAGGTGGCCGACGTGGTGGTGGGCGTGCATGAAGGCGCGCCGGTATTCCTGCGCGACGTGGCGCTTATCAGCGACGGCTCCGACCGCCCGGCACGCTACCTGAGCCATGGTACCGGTCAGGCAGCAGCACACCCTGCCGGGACCGCACGCTACCCCGCGGTGACGCTCACGGTAGGCAAGAAGCCCGGCGAGAACGCAGTCGAGGTATCGGCCGGCGTGATCGCGCGTCTCGAACAGTTGCGTGGGGTGCTGATCCCGGACGAGGTGAACCTCACGATCACGCGCGATTACGGCGCGACCGCGGCCGACAAGGCACAGACGCTGATCAGGAAACTGGTCTTCGCCACGCTGTCGGTGATCGTGCTGGTGCTGTTCGCGCTGGGGCGGCGCGAGGCGCTGGTCGTGGGCGCTGCGGTGATCGTGACGCTGGCCATCACGCTGTTTGCGTCCTGGGCGTGGGGCTTCACGCTGAACCGCGTCTCGTTGTTCGCGCTGATCTTCTCGATCGGCATCCTCGTCGACGATGCCATCGTGGTGGTCGAGAACATCCATCGCCACCTGCTGCTGGGCAAGCACTCGCTCGCCGACGCGATACCGATTGCAGTCGACGAGGTCGGCGGACCCACGATACTCGCCACCTTCACCGTGATCGCGGCCTTGCTGCCGATGGCATTCGTGACCGGGCTGATGGGTCCATACATGCGCCCGATCCCGATCAATGCCAGCATGGGCATGCTGATCTCGCTCGCGGTGGCTTTCGTGTTCACGCCGTGGCTGTACCGGCGGCTGTTCCTGCGGGTCGCCACCGATACGCGCGCGCAGCATCGCGAGGATACGGCGCTCGCGCGCATTTTCACGCGCGCCCTGGGGCCGCTGCTCGGGGGGCAGGCCGGCGCGGGCAGACGCTGGCTGCTGCTCGGCGCGCTGCTGGTGCTGATCGCGCTGTCGTGCTCGCTCGCAGGCTTCGGCGCGGTGATCCTGAAAATGCTCCCGTTCGACAACAAGAGCGAATTCCAGGTCGTGGTCGATATGCCGGAGGGCACTCCGCTGGAAAGCACCGAACGCGTGTTGCAGACACTGGCGGAGCATATCGTGACGGTGCCCGAAGTCACCGATTACCAGATCTACGCGGGTGATGCGGCTCCGATCAATTTCAACGGACTGGTGCGCCAGTACTACCTGCGCAACCAGCCCTGGCAGGGCGACATCCAGGTGAACCTGGCCGGGAAACACCAGCGCGAGCGCAAGTCGCACGAGATCGTCGCCGCGGTGCGCCCCCGACTGGCCGCGATCGGCCAGTCCTTCGGCGCCAGCGTGAGCGTGGTCGAGGTGCCGCCGGGTCCGCCGGTGCTGGCACCGCTGCTCGCGGAGATCTACGGCCCGGATCATGCGCGGGCGCTGGACGTCGCACGCGCGGTACGCCAGTTATTCGAGGCCACGTTCGGCGTAGTCGACATCGACGACTCCATCGAGGCACCGCAACGCAAACTCGTGGTCGTGGTCGATCGTGCGCGGGCGGCGAAGCTCGGCGTTACCCAGCAGAGCGTGACGGCAGCGGTCGCGACCGCGGTCGGCGGCGAGGACATGTCCTTCCTGCACAGCGAGCAGGCGAAAATCGCAATCCCGCTGCGCGTGACGCTCCCCGATGACGCCAGGGCGCGGGTCGAGTCGCTGCTGTCGCTGCGTGTGCGCGCCACGTGCGGTGCGCTGGTGCCCCTGTCGGAACTCGCCTCGGTCCACCCGACCACGCGCGAGCAGACCATACTGCACAAGAACCTGCTGCCCGTGGTTTACGTGATGGGCGATGTGGCGGGCCGGACCGACAGCCCGCTGTATGGCATGGCCACAATCGCCTCCGCGCTGCGCGAGACACCGATCGACGGCGCGCCGATCACGCAGCACCTCACCCGGCAGCCCGAGGAGACCTGGACCTGGAGCTTGAAGTGGGACGGCGAGTGGCAGGTAACCTACGAGACTTTCCGCGACATGGGTACTGCCTATGCGGTCGGGCTGGTATTGATCTACCTGCTGGTGGTGGCGCAGTTCGGCTCCTACAGCGTGCCGCTGATCATCATGGCGCCGATCCCGCTCACGATCATCGGCATCATGCCCGGACACGCGCTGCTGGGACAGCAGTTCACCGCGCCCTCCATGATCGGCATGATCGCGCTTGCGGGAATCATCGTGCGCAACTCGATTCTGCTGGTGGATTTCATCCAGCAGGAAGTGCGCGCGGGCAAATCGCTGCAGGATGCGACGATCGCGGCCGCCACGGTGCGTTCGCGGCCGATTACGCTGACCGCGGTGGCCGCGATGATGGGCGGCTTGTTCATCATCGACGATCCGATCTTCGGCGGCCTCGCCGTATCGCTCATCTTCGGCCTGTTCGTCTCGACGCTGCTGACGCTGTTCGTGATCCCGGTTGTCTACTACCACTACAACTGGCGGGGGGCGGAGACACCCGCAACCACGCCATGACTGCCGCCGTGTGTGCTGGCCTGGCCACGGGAGCCGCGCGTGAGCGCGCCGGGGGCCAGACCGGGGTCGCACGCGGACTTGTGGATGCCGAAATCGTCGGGAACGATTTCGGCAACACGCGTAGCCGCCGCACAGGGATGTGCCAGGCGGCGGCCGCGTGCGGAACCGGGCTGGCCCCCGGCGCGCCCGGACGTATCCGTGCCACAAGGGCTTTGCGGCAAAAGTCGCGGCAAATGCCGCCTCCCATGCAACGTGAGCACCGCGTAGCAAGCCCCTCACGCGCTTGCGATCCATCGGCAATCCGGGCAATCTCGCCAGCATCGTCAAATGCAAACCGGAGAGCCCCATGCCGGAGACCCTGAAGAACAGGATCGCGATCATCACCGGCGCCAGCCGCGGCATCGGTGCCGCGATCGCGCTGCGCTTCGCCGCCGAAGGCGCCAGCGTCGTCATCACCGCGCGCACCGTGCAAGCCGACGGCACGCTGCCCGGTTCGCTCGAGGAGACCGCCGCGCGCATCCGCGCCATCGGCGGCGAGTGCCACTGCGTGCAGGCGGACCTCGGCGATCCCGCGGATCGCGCCCGCATCGTGCCCGAGGCCATCGCACGTTTCGGCGGCGTCGATGTGCTGGTGAACAACGCGGCATGGGCCCGCTTTCGCCGCACCGTGAAGCAGACGGCAAAAGACACCCATCTCGCCTTCGAGATCAATTACTTCGCGCCGCTCGAACTCTCGCAGCAGGCGATCCCGAGCATGAACGAGCGCGGCGGCGGCTGGATCCTGAACCTCTCGAGCGCCACATCGAACCACCCTGCCCCGGCCCCCTATGACAGCGCAAACCGCTATCACCTGTTTCACGTGCACAGCGGACCCACCTTGTACGGATCCACCAAGGCCGCGCTGGAACGACTGTCGGCCGGACTCGCGGCGGAACTGGCGGACATGCGCATCGCGGTAAACACGCTCGCGCCGGTGGAAGCGGTTGAAAGCGAAGGCGCGCTCGAAACCGGGACCATCGACTCGCTCGCGCACATCGAGCCGGTGGAGGCGATGGCCGAGGCCGCGCTCGCGCTGTGCTCGCGACCGCAGGATCAGCTGTCGGGGCGTTGCGTGCTGAGCCTGCCGTTGCTGCGCGAACTGGGTGCGACGGTGCGCACGCTCGACGGCGGCAAACCGCTGGCGGGCTTCACGCTGTAACCGGCATTCGCCGCCGGTCTTGCGCGGCGCAGCGGATCACGGTGCAAAACCCGTGCAGCGGAGTGCCGCAGCCCATCAATCCGGATGATCGCGCGAGGGCACGCGGTAAAGCCATACCGCGAGCACCAGTCCCATCAGCGCCAGCGCCGCACGCAGCCGGGGAGGCTCGACAAAAAACACGATCGAGACCGTGAGCGTGCTGCTCATCAGCACGATGGCCACGATCTTGGTGCGCCACGGAATGCTGCCGTACTGCTGCCATTCGCTGATCATCGGGCCGAACAGCGCGTGCGCGAGCAGCCAGTCGTGGAAGCGGGTCGAGCCGCGCGCGAAGCAGGCTGCCGCCAGCAGCACGAACGGCGTGGTCGGCAGCACCGGCAGCACGACCCCGGCAATACCGAGGGCGAGGGCCGTGAATCCGAGCACCACGTACAGCGCACGCACGAAAGACGATTCATGCTCGGTCGATGTCATTCAGTTCCCGGTTGCAATGATGACGAATCCGCGACTCATCGATCGATGCTGATGTCGACGCGACTCAGCACGCCGTTGAACCGGCCCTCGTCGCGGTACTCGGTGCACACCGGCGTATCGGCATCGAAGCCGATGTCGAGGGTGTCGGTCATCTCGGGCAGCTTGGAGATGGTGCGGGCGATGCGACCGCGTGCGACCTCCCTGCCGTTCACGCCGATGCGTATCTCGCCGCCGGCGTTGACGCCGCCATCGGAAACGAACTGGTAGCTCAACACCGAGCTGCCCGCCGGCAGCTTCGCCGTGGCGGCCACGCGTGACTGGTCGCCGGCGAGCTGCGAAGCGGCCATCAGCGCAACCGGCACTCCATCTTTCACGAAGAAACTCCAGCCGCCGAATTTGCTGCCGAGCGCCAGCACCACGCCCGCCGCCTCGGCCGGCGTTTCGATCGCGGCGGTGATCGTGAACGAACGGTTCAGGATCGGCGCGGCATTGATCGCGGGAACGCTGACACCGGCTCCCCAGTAGGTGTAGCTGTCCGCCCGTCGATGCTGGCTCGCGGCGGCGAGAAAGCGCTCCATCGTCAGGCGGTTGTCGAGTGGCAGCACCTGGTTGCGTTGCGCCTCGCTCAGGAACAGCGCCTGCAATTGTTCGAGTTTTTGCGGCTGGGTAGCTGCCAGGTCCCGTGCCTGCGAGAAATCGGCGCGCAGATCGTAGAGCTCCCACACGTAGTCGCCAGGCAGCGCCGTGCTCCGCTCCCCGCTCCACGGCAGGGCGGGAGGCGTGGTGCTGGCCATCCAGCCATCGTGGTAGATCGCGCGGTTGCCCATCATCTCGAAATACTGGCTAACGTGACGCTCCGCCGCCTCCGGCGCATCGAAACTGTACACCAGGCTGACACCGTCGACCGGCTGTTGCGCGACCCCATTGACCATCGCGGGAGCCGTGATGCCTGCCGCTTCGAGAATGGTCGGTGCGATATCACTCACGTGGCTGAACTGCGAACGGATACCGCGCGCCCTGATGCGTTGCGGCCACGACACCACCATGCCGTTGCGGGTGCCGCCGAGGTGCGATGCGTACTGCTTGGCCAGACGGAACGGCGCGTTGGTCGCCCAGGTCCAGCCATAACCGAAGTTCGGCACGCTGTCCGGTCCGCCAAACTTGTCCAGATTCGCAGCAAGGACTTTCTCGCTCTCCTGCGTGCCGTTGGCGAAGTTCGACATCGGGTTCATGCTGCCGTGCATGCCGCCCTCGGCAGCCGCACCGTTGTCACCCTCGATGAAGATCACCAGCGTGGTGTCGCGCAGCCCCATGCGCTCGATCTCGTCGAGCAACCGCCCCACCTGCGCATCCTGGTAGGCGAGCATCGCCGCATACACTTCCATCATGCGCGCATTGATGCGCTTCTGTGCGGGCGTCAGATCCTTCCAGGCAGCGATCTGTTCAGGTCGCGGCGTATTGACGGCATCAGCGGGTATGATCCCAAGCTTTTTCTGACGCGCGACGGTATCGGCGCGAACCTGGTCGTAGCCCGCGTCGAACTGTCCGCGGAACTTCGCGATCCAGTCGGCGGGTGCCTGCAGCGGCGCGTGCGCGGTACCCGTCGCGTAGTACATGAAGAAAGGCTTGGCGGGCGCGGCCGCGTTCTGCTGGTGCAGCCAGGCGATCGCATCGTCGGCCAGCGCCTTGTCGAGCACGCCTTCCTTCAGTGTCGGGAGCGGAGTGATACCGCGATAGAGCGCGGGTGTGAACTGGTTGGTCTCGGCCGCCATGAAGCCGAAAAAGTACTCGAAGCCGAGTCCCGTGGGCCAGAGGTCGAAGGGGCCGGCCGCGGACACCTGCGCCTCGGGCGCGTTGTGGTGCTTGCCGAACATCGCGGTGTTGTAACCATTCTGGCGCAGCACCTCGGCAATGGTCGCCGCGCTCTTCGGCAGCAGGTTGTTGTAGCCCGGAAAGCCGGTCGAGAGGTTGGCGACGATGCCGTTGCCGACCGCATGATGATTGCGCCCGGTCAGCAGCGAGGCGCGCGTCGGCGAGCACATCGCGGTGGTGTGGAAGCGGTTGTAGCGCAGACCCTGCTCCGCCAGCTGATCGAGATTCGGCGTCGGGATCGGCCCGCCGAATGTGCTCGCCGCACCAAAGCCGACATCGTCGGTCATGATGAGCACGACGTTCGGCGCGCCCGCCGGTGCCGAGACCGGCGCGGGGAAGGCCGCGGTGGAATCGGCATAGCTGGTGCCGATCTTGCCGGTGAAGGGTTCGACCGGCCGCGGCAACACGGACTGCGCCATCGCGGGCGAGGCGGCGAGCACGAACAGCAACATGGCAACCCCGGTGCG
Organism: Gammaproteobacteria bacterium; assembly: GCA_016705365.1. Classification (NCBI taxonomy): domain Bacteria; kingdom Pseudomonadati; phylum Pseudomonadota; class Gammaproteobacteria; species Gammaproteobacteria bacterium. The sequence goes on from JADIYI010000009.1 coordinate 216,442, forward strand.
CCAGACACACCGCGTCAGCGGTAGCGAAAAATCGGCATTCATGTGCATTTGCTCCTTCGTTTCTCGAGATCGGAATCGGGTTCGCCTTGCGTCATCTGCCCGCAAGGTGCCGCGTTGCATTAACCGGGTATTTCGTCCAGTTCATCCCACAGCGGACCGAGCAGGGCGCGGAACAGCACTTCATCGGAATACATGCGCTCGCCCGACAGGCGCTCCTCGCCAAAAGTCAGGATCGCGATGATCCGGTGCGAGGTGGTTTCGCCGGCGTGCGGATGCTCGAGGGAGAGGGTGAATTCCTGGACCACACCCACGTCGCCGATCCATTCGCCGTGCTGTTCCACGTCAACGATCCGCGGCATCGCATTGGCCACGAAATGCTCGTAGTAGCGACGCGTGTTGTTCATGCCCGACAGCCGGCGACCCACGGGGTAGAAGTCGTAGACCGGCTCGCCCTCGAGTGTCGCCAGGATGCCCTCGAGGTCACCGTTGGTTTCGGTTGCGACATGCCGGGCAGCTGCCATCACCAGTTGCAGCAGGGACTTTGTCATGGTCGGTATCCTCGGGTTGTGATTGGTGGACGGTGCCTGTTGATCAGCGTCGCTTTCAGCTTTCGAAAAACGCGTTGCCGGTGATCACCGGAGTGTTGGTCCACGAGCCGTCGGGAGCGCGGTACCAGCCTCCCGCCGCCAGCGCACCGCCGTCGACGTGAAGCGTGGTACCCGTGACCCATGCCGCATGCGGACTGGCCAGGAACAGCGCCGCGCCCGCCATGTCCTCGGGCGTGCCAAAGCGACCGAGCGGTATCCAGCGCTTCTTGTCCTCGGCGAAGCGGGGCGAGATGATATCTTCGATGGGCAACTGCGGGGTGTGGGTCGTCTCGGGTGCGATCAGGTTCACGCGGATGCCTTCCGGCGCCAGTTCCAGCGCGAGGCTCCTGGTGAAGCCGGTCACCGCCGCCTTGAGGGCCCCGTAAACGGCCCCCGTGGGATTGCCGCGAAAGCCCTCGATCGAGGAGATGCCGACGATGCTGGCGCCCGGAGCGCCACGGCGCAACAGCGGGATCATCTGCCGCGTGACCAGGAACATCTGGTTCAGGTTCACCGCGTAGAGCCTGGCAATATCCTCGTTCGAGATATCCGCGAAGGAACCGATCACGCCCATATAGTCACCGACGTTGTTGACCAGGACATCGAGCGCGCCGAAGCGGCTCTCGATCCGTGCCGCAACGTTGCGCACGTCGGCTTCGAGCGTGACATCGGCCTCGACCACCAGCGCATCGACACCCGCCGCCTCGAGCTCGGCACGGACCGCGTCGGCCCGCGTCGCGTCGATCTCGGCAACCGCGACCTTCGCCCCGGATTTCCCGAAACCAAGCGCTATGGCGCGACCGATCCCGGCGCCCCCACCCGTCACCAGCACGGTCCGGTCACTGAAATCGAACATGAAAAGATCTCCTTGCAGAGGTGTTGTTGCCAGGTTACGCCATCATCGCGCGGTCAATCCGCGGAGCATTCCGGATTCTATCCATTTGCTCATCATTTGCCCAAACCAATTGCCTTGTTTTGCAGAGGCGGGCGACAACGCTAAGGTTCGCGGAGGCGACCCTCGAGCAACATTGGAGAATCGGCATATGCGCGCCATTGAAGCCACCCTGAAACTGGCCACCCGGCTGCTTGTGCTGGGTGCCACGCTGGGCAGCGCACCGCACGGTGTCGCGTCCGACGCCGCAGCGGCAGCGCAAGCCGCGCCGGTAGTGACGCGCCAACTGCCACCGGCCGGCGCGCCGAATATCGTGGTGGTGCTGCTCGATGACGTGGGCTTCGGCGCCGCCAGCACCTTCGGCGGCCCGGTCGCAACGCCGGCGCTGGAGCAACTGGCCAATGATGGCCTTCGCTACAACCGTTTCCACACCACGGCGATCTGCTCGCCGACGCGCGCCGCGCTGCTCACGGGACGCAATTCACACGCCGCGGGTGTGGGCACCGTGATGAACAGCGCGACCACCTACCCGGGATATCGCGGCGTGCTGCGCGACGATAGTGCCACCATCGCGCGCGTGCTCGGCCAGAACGGCTACGCGACCTCGGCCTGGGGCAAGTGGCACCTGGTGCCGGACTGGGAAGCCACCCAATCCGGCCCGTTCACGCACTGGCCGACCGGTGTGGGCTTCGACACGTTCCATGGTTTCCTCGGTGGCGAGGCGGATCAATACGAGCCCACGCTCTATGACGGCACCACCCCCGTGGTGCGTGAACGGCAAGCGGGTTACCACCTCACCGAGGACATCGCCGAGCACGCCATCTCGTGGATGCAGATGCAGCGTTCGGTGGATCCGGCACGCCCCTTCTTCGTGTACTTCGCACCCGGCGCCACCCACGCTCCGCTGCAGCCGCCTGCAACCTGGGCCGAGCGCTACCGTGGCAAGTTTGACCAGGGCTGGGATCGCCTGCGCGAGGAAACCTTCGCGCACCAGAAGAAGGCTGGCGTGATCCCGCGCGACGCTCTGCTGACCCCACGGCCCGCCGAGTTGCCGGCCTGGGATTCGCTGACTCCGGAGCAGAAGCGCACCTCGGCGCGCCTGATGGAGCTCTACGCCGCGTTCCTCGCGCACACCGACGCGCAGGTCGGCCGGCTGCGCGATGCGCTGAAGGAAATGGGACAGTATGACAACACCTTGTTCGTCTATATCGTCGGCGACAACGGCGCCAGCGCCGAGGGCGGATTGCTCGGCAGCAGCAATTACCTGGGCGATCTGCAGGGACTGCAGTCGAACCTGGCGAGCTTTGCCGACGATCCCCAGGCGCTTCTTGGCGAGCACAGCTACGCGCATTACAACTCCGGCTGGGCCTGGGCCACCGATACCCCGTTCCAGTGGACCAAGCAGGTGGCTTCGCATCTGGGCGGTACACGCAACCCGATGGTGCTCGCCTGGCCCGCGCGTATCCGTGACCGCGGTGGCCTGCGCCAGCAGTTCGGCCATGTGAACGATATCGTGCCGACGATCCTCGAGGCGGCCGGCATCGCGGCGCCGGCGAGCGTGAACGGCGTGGCGCAGCGCCCGATGGACGGTACCAGCCTCGCGTACACTTTCGCCGACGCGAAAGCTGCCGAGCGCCACACCACGCAGTATTTCGAGATCTACGGCAACCGCGCGATCTACCACGACGGCTGGATGGCCTCCGCATTCCGGGGTCGTGTGCCGTGGAACGTGATCAGCGCGCCGCGCAGCACGGATTTCGCCGCCGACCGCTGGGAGCTCTATGACCTGCGCACCGACTTCAGCCAGGGCCGTGACCTCGCGGCGCGCGAACCCGGCAAGCTGCGCGAACTGCAGCAACTCTTCGACACCCAGGCCGCCGCCAACAACGTGGTGCTGCACAACCCGTCCCGCGAGAACACGCGGTTTCCCGACCTCGCCGCCGGGCGCACCCACTTCGCGTACCGGCCCGGCACCATCGGCATCGCCGAGAAGGAGGCGCCGAACACGAAGACCCGTTCCCACGTCATCGAAGCACACATCCGGGTGCCCGAGGGCGGTGCGCACGGTGTGCTCGCCACCCTGGGCGGACGCAGTGCCGGCTGGTCGCTGTACCTGGACGATGCCGGCGTACCGGTCTATCGCCTGCGTATCTTCGACGCCGAGGAAATCACGCTGCGCGGCACGGCGCCACTCGAGGCCGGCGCGCACGTGCTGCGCTACGAGTTCGCCACCACGGGTGCCGGCCCGGTGCCCGGCGGCACGACGCGGCTCAGCGTGGACGGCAAGGAAGCAGCGAGTGCGACGCTAAAGCGCAGCGCCATGATGTACTCGATCGACGAGACCTTCGATATCGGACTGGACACGGGCTCATCGCCGGCCGATTATCGTGCACCCTACCCGTTCACGGGCGAGATCCAGGGGGTGAACATCGAGCTGCGATAGCCAGCAGACCAGCCTGCACACTCGTGCTCGAGGTGGCCGGACTCGCCGCGCCGCGCCGCGCGACGCCTGAGCCGCTCGGCCGCAGGATTGCGCGCCCATCAACTCACCCTCGCGCGCCGCGAATCATGGCGGCCGCTTTTTCCGCGACCATGATGACCGGCATGTTGGTGTTGCCGCCGATCATGTGCGGTATCACCGAGGCGTCGACCACGCGCAGGCCCGCTACGCCGTGCACACGCAGTTCGGCATCGACCACGGCGAGTTCATCGCGCCCCATGCGGCAGGTGCCCACGGAGTGATAGTCGGCCTCGGCCTTCGATCGGATGAATGCGTCGACTTGCGCATCCGTCGAGATGGCGGGGCCCGGCTCCAGTTCTTCACCGCGCAGCGCATCGAAGGCTTTCTGCGCAAACACCACGCGGGCGATGCGTACCGCGGCTCGCGCGATGCGCCAATCCTCCTCGCGGGCAAGATAGTTCTGGTCGATCAGCGGAGCATCCAGGGGATTTGCCGAGGCCAGCCGCACACTGCCGCGGCTCGCGGGACGGATCACGTTGGTGTGCGCGGCGAACCCGTGGTGCGGCGACAGTTCGCGTCCGTTGTTGGCATAGAGTGCCATCACGAGCAGCAGCTTGATGTCGGGCTCGGCGAGCGCGGGATCGGACTTCACGAAGGCGCAGGCTTCCATGCCGGGATCGCCGAGCGGGCCTCCGCGGGCAACGAGGTACTGCACCAGCGCCGCCGCGCCATGCCACGGCTTGAAATACTTGAACAGCGAGATCGGCGCAAGCGAGCGGTACTTCACCACCACGGCGAGGTGATCCTGCAGGCCCTGGCCGACGCCCGGCAACTCGTGGCGCACCGCGATACCGTGCGCCAGCAGTTGATCGGGCGGACCGATGCCTGAGAGCATCAGCAACTGCGGGGAATTGATTGCCCCACCGCAGAGCAGCACCTCGCGTCGGGCGCGAACCTGGTGCGTCCTGCCCTTTTGCAGATACTCGACGCCCGTGGCACGGCCGTCCGTCAGCAGGACGCGGCTCGCGTGCGCGCGCAGCGCAAAATGCAGGTTGGCGCGGCGACGTGCGGGATCGACATAGGCCCGCGATGCGCTGGAGCGCACACCGCGCCCGATCGTGACATCGACCGGCCCGAAGCCCTCGCGCTCGGCGCCGTTGGTGTCATCGTTGCCGGCATAACCGGCCTGCCGGCCGGCCTCGATGAAGGCACGCGCGAAGGGATGCTTGGCACCCGGTCGCGAGACCTGGATCGGTCCGGTGTCCCCGTGGTAGGGGTCATTCGGGCGATGGAACGTCTCGGCGCGCCGGAAATACGGCAGCACCTCGGCATAGGACCAACCGGGGTTGCCCGCCGCGGCAATGCGGTCGTAATCGCTCGCGAATCCGCGGTCGTAGACCATGCCGTTGATCGAACTGCCGCCGCCCATCACCTTGCCGCGCGGAAGGTAGAGAACCCGGTCGTTCAGCTGTTTTTGCGGCGTCGAGACATAGGGCCACGCGTGTGCACCGGACAGCATGATGGGCAGCAGCCCGCCGGGCGCACGGATCAGCGGGCTGCGGTCGCGCTTGCCGGCCTCGATCAACAGCACCTGCACCGCGGGGTCCTCGCTGAGCCGCGCGGCGAGCACGCAACCGGCCGAGCCGCCACCGACGATGACGTAGTCGTAAATCGGCTCACTCACCGCGCTCAGCCCCACTGCACGAATTCGATCATCAGCGGATCACCCGCACGCTCGAGGTAACACCAGCTGAGCGACGGTGCCGCCTCCGAGACAGGGAAACTACCCGACCAGACGGGGCGGTAGCCGATCCCTGCAGCCCTGGCGATCCAGCCATCGAGGTCCTCGATCACGTAGCGGATGTGCTGCACGCCCTCGCGACCGCCCTGGATGAAATCGCGATGCGGCGTCGGCCCCGAACGCCACTCGATCAGTTCGATCTCGAGCGCGCCGGTGCGTCCGAAGGCGCACAGCAGCTCCACCATCACCCGCTCACCACGATACACGGACTCGAAGGGGCCGTTGTCGAGCACCGTGAACGGCCCGAACAGCGGCTCGTACAGCGCCACGGCGGCCTGCAGATCGCGCACCACGAGGCAGATCTGATCGGCCGGTGGCAGGCCGAGCGAGACCTGCGCGTTTTCTGCCGGCTGCGTGTCCGGCATCAGATCTCCCGGCGCTGCGGCGCGAGCAGCGCGCATATCCCTGGCAGACATCGAAGCATCACGTCGGTTTTCATGGTCCCTCCCCGCGAGCTCACTTGCCACGCTGCAGCGCGATGAAATCGTCGATGGTCTGGTACAGGTAACGGCAGTCCTCGAGCGTCATCGTCGGGTGGCAGGGCAGCATCAGGCCGTGGCGCATCACGCGCTCGGCGTTCGGGCAGCCTTCCGGGTCAACACGGTACTTCACCTTGTTCATCATCGGCTGCAGCGCGGTATGGCCGGACATGATCACGCGGGTGAAGATGCCGGAATCCTCGAGGTGGCGCTGCAGTTCACGCCGGCTCCAGCCGAGTTCGGGGCGCAACTGGACCGGGTAACAGATCCAGGTGGTGAACACCTCGTCGAGCACCCGCGGCTTGACGAAGATATCGCTGCGCGTGTCCATATACGCGTCGTGCAGCTCGAACCGTTCCTGGCGCAGTTTAGTGAACAGCTCGAGCTTGTTCAGTTGCTCATGGCCGAAGGCCGCGCCAGCCTCGTTGGGGATGAAGCCATAGGCGATCTCCTCGAAGATGAACAGCCCGTCGTATTCGATATCGCCGAGGTTTTCGAGAAAGCGGCCGTCGCTGTCGTTCTTGCGCGTGCCGTGCATGAACTTCTCGGAAGAGCGGCCCCAGGCGCGCAGCATCAGCCCGCGATCCCACAGCTGCGGATCGTTGATCGCGATCAGGCCGCCGTTGCCGAGGCAGGTGATGATGTGGAAGATCGAAAAGCTGGTGACGCTGATATCGCTGCGATCACCGGCCGGCGTGCCACGGTAGGTGCCGCCGAGCGTGTCGCAGCTGTCCTCGATGATCTTGAGGCCATGCTTGTCGGCCAATGCGCGCAGGCGGTCCCAGTCCGGCATGCCGCCCACGAGGCTGGGAATCAGCAGCGCCCGGGTCAGCGGCGTGATGTTGCGCTCGATCCTGTCGATATCGACCTGGTAGGTGTCCGGCTCCACGTCGACCAGCACCGGCACATGACCGTTCAGCACGATGCAGGAAATATCGGTGCCGAACGTCAGCGTCGGCGTGATGATTTCCGAGCCGGGCGGCAGATCGAGCAGGCGCACGGCGATCAGCAGCGCGGAACTGCCGGAGTTGACCATCACCCCGTATTCCTTGCCGAGCAGCCTGGCGCAGCGGCTCTCGAAGGTCTGCACCTGTTCGCCAACCGACATGCCGGTCTTCATCACGTTGACGACCGCGTCGATTTCCTTCTGGTCGATCATTGCGCCGCCGTAGCGGACTTCGCGTGCCGGGATTCTCATCCTGCCTGTACCTCTGGGGGTTGGGGTGATCGTGTATCTGTTACGGGTTGGCGCGACAGCTCGAGCCGGAATTATGCGCCCTCCTCCCCTGCGCGCGAGGCCCAACGGGTTCAACAGGGGGACACAAGAGCTCAAATGGTTTAAGTTGAGCCTTGGATCGGCTGCGCGGGGAGGCGCAGATGCAGGATTTTCCGGGGCTCGCTGGCTGATGGCAGTACCGCTTCCACGTCATCCGCCGCAGGGCGTTCCAGCTCAATTTGCCCTGACGCTGCTCCAGGAAATATCGGCTACCGGCGACGACCCCGGGCACCTGCTGGCACGACTCGGCCTGCCGTTCACGTTTGCCCAACTGGCGGCAGGGCGCGTGCAGGTCATTTCGGATCACCACTTCGTGCTGCTTTACGGCGAGTGCATCACCGTGCTCTCGGCGCATGCCAACCGCGAGCGCGGCCTGCCGCCGATGAGCAAGGACGAGGTCGACATGCTCTGCTACTGCGTGATCACCTGCACCACGCTGGCGGAGGTCATCGAACGCGCATCGCGCTTCTGCGCCATGCTGGATCATCGCGCCGCCGACCTGTCGCTCGTGATCGACGCTGACGAGGCCGTGTTCCACATGGCGACCCAGCGCCTGCGCCACAGCGTCAGCGGCTTGCTGACGGACCTGAATGGGCTGAGCTTCTACCACCGCCTGTTCGCGTGGCTGATCGGCGAGGCGATCCCGGTGCAAGGCTACGATGTCTACGCCGAGGCACCGGCGGATCGCGCCACGCTGGAGCGCTTCTTCCAGCAACCGATCCGTTTCGCCTGCCCCGACAATAACTTCCGTTTCCCCGCGCACCAACTCGCCAGGCCGGTGGTGCGCAGCTATCAGCGTCTGGTGGAGCGGCTCAGCGTATTTCCCTTCGACCACCTGCGCGAACCACGCGACGGGGCTCAGTTCGCCGATACGGTGGAACATATCATCGCCACCCGGCTTGGGCGCCAGCAAAGCATGCCGAGCCTCGAGCAGTTCGCGCGTTTCTTCTGCATCAGCCGGGCCACCTTGCAGCGCCGCCTGCGCGAGGAAGGCGTCACGCTCGATGCGATCAAGCAGCGCTTGCGCCTGAAACTGGCGGAGGAATTGCTGCAGCCGGGCGCGCGCCTCAAGGTGAGCGACGTGGCGCTCAGGCTCGGCTTCAGCGATGTGCGCTCATTCCGCCGCGCCTTCATCGAATGGACCGGCAAGTCACCGGATGCCTGGCGGCGCGGCCCTGCGGCGCGGCAGGAAGGAAACAGGTCGGGGATTATCCCGCAACCGCGATCAGGAGGTGGTCGCTGAGATCGCCCGCGAGGTCGAAGAGCGTGTAGTCGCGATAGCTGAAGCGCCATTTGCCGTCGGCGCGCTCGAAATTGTCGTGGTAGCGCCCCGCGGCAATCACTTGCAGCGGCAGGGAGTCGGTCGCCTGCAGCACGGTGTAATAGGAGCGGCAGGTCGCCGTACCCGCAGTCTCATCCACCTCGATGATCGGGTTGGTGACAACGTGCTTGGTACGCGGCGTGCCACAGGGATAAATTTTGACAAAGCGTCGCCACTGCTCGAGCATTCCGGCGTTGTCGAGCAGCTCGCCGGCAGATCTGCTCTTCATGCGCGCATGGCGGAACATTTCAGCGACGGCCTCCAGCTCACCGCCATCCATCAGTTCGGCATAGCGGTAAAGCAGGTTGGCGATCTCGGTCGCACTGTTGCTCATTCTCGTCCTCCCTTGAAGTTGGCGGGTCGCCGTCAGTTTTCCAGCGTATAGGCCACCAGCGCGTCGCTGATGTCGGTGCCGAGATATTTGTGACCGCCTGCGGCAATCACCACGTACTGCTTTCCGCTTTCACCGATCCGGTAACTCATCGGTGTCGCCTGGCCGCCGCCCGGCAGGCGTGCTTTCCACAGCATCTTGCCGCTGTGAATATCGAAAGCACGCAAAAAGTTGTCAGTGGTCGCACCGATGAACACCAACCCCGAAGCCGTGACCATCGAGCCACCGAGATTCGGCACGCCCCAGTCAAACCACAGCGGGAATGGCGCCACATCACGCGTCGAGCCAAGTGGCACCTCCCACAGACGCTCACCCTTGTTCAGGTCAATCGCGAGCAGCGTGCCCCAGGGCGGGCGAATGCAGGGTGCGCCGAGCGGCGAGAGCATCGGCGCCATCGTATGCGCGTAGGGCGCGCCGAGCGAGGGCGGAAACCTCTCGCCGCGCGCGAGCATCGCATCGGCCTGCGCACGTGGATACATGCGGATGATCGCCGGTACCTGGGTCGTGTTGGCGATGAGTATGCCATTGACCGGGTCAATCGATACGCCGCCCCAGTTCGTCGCACCCATGAAACTCGGGAAATAGATCGTGCCGCGCAGCGAGGGCGGCGTAAACACCCCTTCCCAGTTCGCGCCCTCGAAGAGATCCATGCACTTGCCCTTGTCCCACGGCGTGAAACCCCAGATATCCTCCTGCGCCAGATCGCGGCGCACGATGAATGCCGGATTGACCGGGAAGGGCTGCGTGGGGCTGTAGCGCTCGCCCTCGATGGCCCCGCTCAGCGGCACCGGGCGCTCCTCGACCGGGAACAGCGGCTCACCGCTCTCGCGGTTCAGGATGAAGATATGGCCCTGCTTGGTCGCCTGCGCCAGCGCCGGAACCTCGACGCCAGCGCGGTGCAACGGGAACAGCACCGGCTGCGAGGGAATGTCATAGTCCCAGTGGTCACGGTGCACGGTCTGGAAATGCCACTTCACCGCGCCGGTCACGGCATCCAGCGCCACCACCGAGGAGGCATAGTAATCACGCTCGCCACGGATGATATTGGTGTGGTCGGTCGAAGCATTGCCGGTCGGCACGAACACCAGCTTGCGCTCGCTGTCGACCGACAGCGGCGCCCAGGCATTCGGCGTACCACGCACGTAAGGTTCGCCCGCAGGCGGCACTGAACCTGGAGGCGCGGAATTCCACGACCACAGCAGCGCGCCGCTGTGCACATCGAAGGCACGGATCACGCCCGCCGGCACATCGACCCGCATATTGTCGGGAATCCGGCCACCGAGCACGATCTTGCCGTCGACGATCACCGGCGGCGAGGACGGCGAAAAGTCGCCGGGCTGTGTCTGTCCCAGCCCCTGGCTCAGGTCGAGCGCACCGTTATCGCCAAAGCCCGCGCACGGCTTGCCGCTCGCCGCATCGAGCGCGAGCAGCCGGCCATCGAGCGTACCCGCGAACACGCGGCCCGGACACTCGCCGCGGTAACCCGCCTCCTCGGCGTGGTAAGTCAGGCCGCGGCAATTCAGCAGGTAGCTGCCCCGGGTGTCGGCGGTGTAGTGATACGCCCACAGCTCCTTGCCGGACTCCGGATCCAGCGCCGCCACCTTGCCCAGCCCCGAGCACACGAACATGCGGCCACCGGCCACGATCGGCGTGCCCTCGAAGGTGGGCGACGCTGGTGCCGGCGCATCGAGCATGCCGATATGATAGGTCCACGCTTCCTTCAAATGGCCCACGTTGGCGGGCGCGATCTGCGTCAACGGTGAAAATTTCATGCCGCCCTCGTTGCCGCCCATGTACGGCCAGTCGGCACCGGTGCCGTCCGCCGCTGCAACTGCGGCATACACGATGCCGAGCAATGCCGCGGCGCCGGATTTCCATGTAGATGCGATATTCAATTCGTTGTCTCCCTGCACGATCAAAGCTTGATCCGCTCCATCCGCGGATCGTAAAACGGACGCAGTGACACGGTAGCAGGATAGCGCCGCCCCGCGATATCCACTTCCCAGTTTCCTTCGCCGAGCGAATGCTCCTCGAGATGCTCGCCTTCGACCATCGCCAGTCCCACCGATCCACCGAGCGTATGGCCATAGGACGCGGCGCGCACATCGCCCACCGCCACCCCGTCGCGCAACACCACCTCGGCGTGGTACATCATCGCCTCGGGATCCCTGAGCAGCACCTGCACCAGCCGCTGCGGATAGGGGCTTGCGGCTTTCTTCGCCACGCAGGCATCGCGGCCGATGAAACCACCCGGCTTTTTCAGGTTCACCGCGAAGCCGAGACCCGTCTCGTAGGGATCGTCGGTGTTGTCGATATCGTGGCCGTAATCGCGATAGCCCTTTTCGAGACGCAGGCTGGCGAGTGCTTTCAGCCCCGCGAGACGCAAACCGAATTTCGCGCCCGCGTCGAGGATCCGGTCGAGCACATGCACCGCCTGCTCGGAGGGAATGTTCAGCTCGTAACCGAGTTCACCGACATAGGTGATGCGCACGCACAGCAGGCGTGCGAAGCCGATATCGATCTCGCGCGCGGTGCGGAACGGGAAGGCTTCGTTCGAGAGATCCGCGCTGCTCAGCGATTGCAGCAGTGCGCGCGAGCGCGGGCCCTGCACGTTGAGCTGCGCATAGCCCGAGGTCACGTCGGTCACACACACATGCTGCCCGGACGCGATGTGGCGCCGCATCCAGGTCTCGACGTGACGGTGCGCGGTATCGGAGGCCACCACCATGAAGCGCTCCTCATCGAGCTTGATCACGGTGAGATCCGCTTCCAGCTTGCCGGCATCGTTCAGCCACTGCGTGTAGGTGATGCGCTCGGGCTCGCCGTCCACATCGTTGGCCGAGAGATGGTTGAGAAACGCGCCGGCATCACGGCCCTGCACCAGGAACTTGCCCATGAACGACATGTCCATCGCGATCACCGCCTCGCGGCAGGCGCGGTGCTCGGCCTCCCACCACGGGAAAAAGTTCTCGCGCCCCCAGGAATATTTCTCGATCACCGGCTCTTGACCGGGCGGCGCAAACCAGCCGGGCGATTCCCAGCCGCTCACATCGCGAAAGTGCGCACCGCGCGCGGCGAGGCGTTCGTGAAACGGCGATTTGCGCGCGCCGCGTGCGCTTTGCATCGCGCGCGAGGGATAGCGGCACTCGTAGACCATTCCCAGCACCTCGAAGGCACGCGCCCGCCGGTATTCCGGGTTGCACTGGTAGCGGTGGAAACGATCGATATTGAAGCCGGTGACATCGACATCGGGCCGTCCGTGCAGCATCCAGTGCGCCAGCACGCGGCCGATGCCGCCCCCGGTGATGATGCCGACGGAATTGAGCCCCGCGGCCACGAAGTAGTTGCGCAGTTCGGGGGCCTCGCCAATGATCGGCGCGAGATCCGGCGTGAAACTCTCGGGGCCGCAGAAGAACTTGCGGATCCCGACTTCCATGGTGACCGGCACCCGGCGCATGGCACGCTCGAGAAAGGGCGACAGACGGTCCATGTCACCCGGCAACTCGCCAAAGGAGAAATCATCGGGAATGCCCTCGACCCGCCACGGCGCGCAGTCGGGCTCGAACATCCCGACCATCATGCCGCCGCCTTCCTCGCGGTAATAGGCATGCACCGATGGATCCTCCATTACCGGCAGGTCCTTGCCGAGCCCGGGGATCTCGTCGGTGATCAGGTAATAGTGCTCGGCGGCCTGGTTGGGAATGCAGACGCCGGAAAGCTCGCCCAGTTGGCGCGCCCACATCCCGGCGCAGTTCACCACGAATTCCGCCTGGATATCGCCGTGTTCCGTGCGCACGCCGAGCGCGGTTCCGTTGCGGGCCAGCACACCCGTGACCGGCGTGTTCTGGAAAATCCTCACGCCCTTCAGACGCGCGGCCTTGGCCATCGTCATCGTCAGGTCGACCGGATTGATGCGCCCGTCATCGGGGCAATAAAAGCCCGCGACCATCGGCGCGGTATCCGCGTATGGAAACAGGCGCTTGATCTCGGACGGCGAGATCTCCTGCACCTCGTTGCCGTGGCGCCGGTTGAAGCAGGTGACGCGGCGGTACTCCTCGAGGCGATCGCTATCGGAGGCGACCTCGATGAAGCCCACCTTCATGAAGCCCGTCGACATCCCGGTCTCGCGCTCGATGCGCTGGTAGAGTTCGCGCGAGTAGCGGCGGATGCCGAGCGAGGTTTCCGAACTCGAGCCATAGATCGTCATCAACCCGGCCGCATGCCAGGTCGTGCCCGAGGTCAGCTGGTCGCGCTCGAGCAGCACGACATCAGTGCATCCCATGTCGGCGAGGTTGTAGGCAACGGAGCAACCGATGATGCCCCCGCCGATGATCACGACCCGGGCGCTGCCGGGTATCTGCTTGCTCGTCATGACAGGTTCGTTCTCCGCTACCGTGAAATCAATTCCCCGTGGACCATGAAGCATCGCCCTCGGCCCCGGGCACGTACCGCGAACCGATGCTCGGATGCCGGTGCCGCCGGCCCGATCCTTCAGGCGCGGCGATTATCGGATGCAATGCGCGGTATCTCCATACGTGCGGACGGGCCAGGATGCTGAAGCGCCTGGAGAGCATTCAGAAAGATTTCCAGGCCCTGACTTGCCGCGAATCATCGCGTCCCGGACGCGCTGTAGCGATCGAACACGACACGCGGGCAATCGACCGGTTTCCCTCGCTGTATGGAGAGCAGCAGTTTCACGAACTCTGCATGAGTCCAGGCCAACGGCATCGCCGACCCGGTCGGCTTGCCGGGTCTGAGGTTTCGCGCGGCGAGCGTCTGCGCGTCCCAGACCTGCTCGGGCAGCATGCCGTTGGTACCCGACATCCTGTCCATGGCCTGCAGATACGGCCAGGGATCCTCTCCGGCCAGCATCGCGTAATGCCCGCGCTCGCCGGTCAGCAGTGGCCAGGCCCGGCCCACGCCGGTGCCGTCGAATCCCCGTCCGTCCGGATGTTCTCCATAGCCGTCGCCGTTGTAACGATGCCACGACGCTCCGGATGGCGTCTCGACTCGAAGCAGCCCATCGGCCACGACCAGCGAGTCGCGAACACGGGGATCATCGGGCGCGCGCAAACCGAAACGCACCAGCTGCAGAAAATCCGTTGAAACCTGCATGTCCGCGCCCAGTGCGGGGTCACGCTCGCGATTCTTGATCGGAAAGGGCCGGCGCAGTGCCGCGGCGTCCTGCAGTACCTCTGGCGGTGCAACCCGAATGTAGTGCCCGGACACGCGGGCCTTCCGCGCCAGCTCTGTTCCCTGCACAAAAAGCCAGGACTCGATCCGGCTGTTCCACTCGTCGGCCAGTGCGATCGCCGCCGATTTGTCGGCACCATCCAGAAACTCCGCACCCGAGACCAGCGCCGCTATGCACGCCGCCAGCGTGAACGCATTTATCCCACGATCCTCCTCCCAGCGGTCCTGCTCGGTCACCGGTCCCTCGCGCGCAATGAACGCCAGAGCGCGGCGCGTCATGTCCGTGACCTCGATGCCGGCGAGCGCACCGGCTTCGTGCAGCAACGCGGCAAGAACCACCGGCAGCGCAGCCTCGTCGAGCTGGATTCCCTGCCAGAAAGGTGTTCCGCCGAGCCACTGATTCTGGTTCCAGTGGCCGTCCTCATGCTGCGTGGCAATCAGGTAACGCAGCACATCCCTGGCCTCCGCCGCACCGCCAGCGGCCAGCAGCGCGCTGGCGCATTCCACGAGGTCGCGGGGCCATACCAGGTGATAGCCACCACGGTCATCCTTGTTGTTACCCCAGGGCACGCTCAGGCTCGCGACCATCGCGCCGGGATTGAGCTTGTCCATGTGGCAGCGCAGCACCATCCGCGAGGTGTGGAACTGCGCCTCGAGCGCGGGCTCGCAAGTACCGACGTCGATGCCTTCATGACAACTCCGATGCCAGTCCTGCCATGCCGAGACATGCTCGGTCCAGGGCTGCTCGAAGGGCTGGGTCAATGACGCGGTGGCAAGGCTGGCGGCAGCACCCCGCGACGCGCCAAATCCGAGCGCCACCACGCATTCGCGTTCGAGCTCACCGATCAGCGCGACATTGCCAGGCCCGGCACGCTCGTGGCTCCAGCTCAGCCGCTTGTTCGCGGCGAAGTCCTGCCAGCCATCGCTGAAGCCGACGTAACCGGCGCTCATGCGCGCGAGCGCCTCGCGCTGCGCGCGGTTTACGGCAACCAGCGCAACACCAAACGGACCCTGCTCCGCCCAGAGAACATTTCTGCCATGCTGCCGCCCGGCTGCCGCGAGGTTGTCGCGGCCGCTGCCGCCAAGATGCGGTGCGAGCAATACATAAGGCCGCAGCTTCGCCGCGCCCGACAATACGACATCGATCAGCAGAACATCCCGGCGGGGATCCGGTGCGATTCGAATCCGCAATTCGAAGCGTTCATGACGGTGCACGATCGTCGCGGCCGGCACACCGGGCGCGGGCAGCTCGAATCGATAGCCCTCCAGCCGCTTGACCTCGCACCAGAAGCCCTCGTCGTCCGCGACGATGAAGCCGAGATCACGGATCTGCGGCAGATCGACCCGCGGGTAGTAGACCTCGTTGAGGATTCCGTGCCCCAGCGTGAACCACAGCCGGCTCGGTCCCAGCGAGGTTCCCACCAGGTCCTTGTCGCTCGAGGTCCATGTCGGATCGATACCCGGCGCGCCCGGCGCATCATTCTTCGGCCAGTCGCTGTCACTCATCACACGCCTCGCGGTTCATTCGGAACGCGGCGCAGGCCAGCGGTGTCCGCCGCGCTCGAGTCGAGCGGCCTCCGGAGGACCCCAGCTGTCCTGCTCGTAGCCGTACACCGGCGTCGCCATGCATATCAGCGGATCGACGATTCTCCACGCCTCCAGAACTGCATCCTCGCGCGCGAACAACGTGGGATCACCCGCGATCGCATCGCCGATCAAGCGCTCGTAGGCGCCCATTTCATCCTCGCCGCCATTGCACACATGCAGCTCGACGTCCTCGCCGACCAGCTCGGCTCCGGGTTTTTTTGCGCGGGCACCGATGGCAATCGCGACCCGGTCCGGACCCAGACGGAAGCGGATGTAATTGCTGTCTTGGGCGACTGACTCGGGAAATATCCTCACGGGTGGACGCTTGAACCGCACGATGGCCTCGGTCGCGGTGACGGCCAGCTTCTTGCCCGCGCGTATGTAAAACGGAACGCCCTCCCACCGCCAGGAATCCAGATGCAGTTCCATGGCTGCATAGGTTTCGACGGCGGAATCCGCCGCAACTCCGGGTTCGTCACGGTAGCCGCGATACTGGCCACGCACCAGGCTCTTGCCGGTCAGTGTGCGGATCGACTGCAGAACCCGGGTTTTCTCGTCGCGCAGCGCATCGATACCGCGGCCGACCGGCGCGTCCATCGCGAGATGCGACACAACCTGCAGAAGATGATTCTGGATCACATCCCGGATCGCGCCGACTTCCTCGTAGAACTTGCCGCGACCCTCCATCCCCAGCGTTTCCGCCATGGTCACGGTTACGCTCCGCACGTGCTCGCGATTCCAGAGAGGCTCGAGAAACGCGTTGGCAAAGCGGAAATAGAGCAGATTCTGAACCGACTCCTTCCCCAGGTAGTGATCGATGCGGAATATGGCCGGCTCCTCGAATGCGCCGCGCAAAACCGCATTGAGTTCGCGCGCCGATTCCAGATCGCGACCAAAGGGCTTCTCGACAACGACCCGCGCGCCCGCCGTCACGCCGTGCCGTGCGAGCGCGACGACAACCGTTGCGAAAAGACCGGGCGGAATCGCCAGGTAATGGAGCGGTCGCTGAACCTGGCTCAGCGCCTGCTTCAGCTGGCCGAAGGTATTCGCATCGCCGTAGTCTCCGTCGATGTATTGCAGGTTTGCCAAGAGCCTCTCGCGTGCAGCCGCATCGCGCGAATCACCGAATCGATCGAGTCCGTCGGCCACGTGCTCGATCAGCGCTTGTCTGTTCATGCCGGATTTCGCAATCCCGATTACCGGCAGATCGAGACCGCGTTCGTACAAGGCAAGAACAGCCGGAAATATTTTCCGGTGAGCCAGATCGCCCGTCGCGCCGAACAGCACGAGTGCATCCGAATGCAGCCGGTGTGCCATCGCACCGTTCATTCCGCTTTCTTCTCGACGTGTCCGCCAAAGCCGTAACGCATCGCGGAAAGAATCCTGTTCTGGAAATCCGCTTCGCCGCGCGAGCTGAACCGCTGGTACAGTGCGGCTGTCAGCACCGGTGCGGGAACCGCCTCGTCGATTGCCGCGCGGATCGTCCAGCGCCCCTCGCCCGAATCGGAAACCCTGCCGGAGAAATTCTCCAGCTCGCGGTCTTGGGCCAGGGCCGATGCGGTGATGTCCAGCAACCAGGATGAAATCACGCTGCCCCGGCGCCAGAGTTCGGCGATTTCCACGAGATCCAGGTTGTATTGATAATGCGCCGGATCGCGCAGCGGTGTCGTTTCGGCATCGATCGCGTGCACGCGCGTGCCGATGTTCGCTCCCTGCAGGATGCCAAGACCCTCGGCATAGGCAGCCATCATGCCGTACTCGATGCCGTTGTGGACCATCTTGACGAAGTGGCCCGCGCCGTTCTGGCCGCAATGCAGGTAGCCGTGCTCGGCGGTGGTGACCAGCTTCTCCAGACCGGGCGTCCGGGAAATCGTGCCGATTCCCGGGGAGAGTGTCGCGAAGACCGGATCGAGGCGCGCGACGATATCGTCCTCGCCGCCGATCATCATGCAGTACCCGCGCTCCAGACCCCAGACGCCGCCGCTGGTACCGACGTCCACGTAATGGACTCCCGCTTCGCCGAGCTTTTCGGCGCGGCGAATATCGTCCACATAGTACGAGTTGCCGCCGTCAACCAGGATGTCGCCGGCAGCGAGGAGTGGCAGCAGTTCATTGATCGTGTCATCAACGATGCCCGCCGGAACCATCAACCAGATCGCGCGCGGCGCCGACAACCTCGCCACGAAATCCGCCAACGAGGAGCTGCCGGTCGCCCCCTCCGCCACGAGTTGCTGCACGGCTGGTGCGGAAATATCGGATACGATGCAATCATGCCCGTCGCGCATCAGTCGCCGAACCATATTGGCTCCCATCCGGCCGAGACCTATCATGCCCAATTGCATACGTCGCTCCTTCATTTCCTGTTTGCGCGAGTCCGCCTGCCGCGACCTGACCAGAGCAGGAATCCGCCGGCGAAGGCATCCGCGTTGTCGCCCAGGCGGCAGTTCGCCGGCAGCGAGAGAATGTGCCGCGCGTTGCCGCCGCCAATCAGGATGTCATCGGGTTCCAGCGCGGCACTGAATTGCCCGATCACCTGGCATACGTGCTTGCTCCACTTCTTCCTGCCTTTTTTCCCGAGTGCGCGTGCCCCGACGTAATCCTCGCAGTTTCCCTTGCGGTACGGCAAATGTCCGAGTTCCATCGGTTCCACGATCCCGTCGACGATGAAGGCTGAGCCCAATCCGGTGCCAAAGCCAAGAAACAGCATCCTGCCGCCGCGATAACCACCGAGTGCCTGCATGGCGGCATCGTTGACCAGTTTCACCGGACGGTCAAATGCCGCGGCGAAATCGAATGCCGTCCACCCCTTGCCGAGATTATGCGGCTCGGCCGCGACCCGACCGTGCAGAACCGGGCCCGGGTAGCCGATTGAGACAACATCATATTTCCAGTCGCCGGCAAGTTTTTTCACCTGCCTGACCATATCCTCGGCACTCAACCCGTTTCCGGAGGGGAATTGCCGTCGTTCAGCTTTGCCCGACGCAAGAATCTTGACGTGCGTTCCGCCAACATCGATGACCAGTACTTTCAGACTCATGATGTGCAGACGTTCCTTGGATTTCGACCTGGAGCCTGCAGCGAACCGCAGGAAATAAATTGATGCGGCATTCCTGAATTGCCGGAGCAGCAGCCGGTTGCGGCCCGCAATCCGGCAAGGCGATCCTTGCCGCAATCAAAGGACACCGCGCAACGCGACAATGCTCGGCCGAAACGCCCGGATCGGCATTTTTGCCGATAAATATCGCTGCCGGCATCTTACCAACTGCGATGGCTTTGGCGCGTGACCAGAGCGCGTGCGCACGCTCCCCGCTATTGATCGGGGAGCTTTTCGATTCCGACGCGCTCCGCCCGGCGCTGCCCCACCGAGAGCACGCTCAGGCGGAAGCCGGAGACGTCCAGCACGTCGCCCGTGACCGGCAGCCGTCCCAGGCTGTCCATGAACAGGCCGGACAGTGTATTGGTCTTCGCGGCGTGCTCGAGCGGCGTACCGATCATCTTCTCGACATCGTCCAGGGGCGCCAGACCATCCGCTTCCCAGCGTCCTTCGGAAATTACCAGGATGTAGTGCGACTCCTCGCCGGTATCGGTTTCGTCCTTGATCTCGCCGGTGATTTCCTCGAGCAGGTCCTCGAGGGCCACGACGCCACACATCTGACCGTACTCGTCGACGATCAGACCCATGTGCATCCGCCGCACACGCATCTGCTCCATCACGCGCGACAGCCCCACGGTTTCCGGAATCAGCAGCGGTTCGCGCAGGTATCCGCGCAGGTTCTCCCAGGGGGACGGCTCACCGCTCAGCATCGCTCCGAAGATGTCCTTGGTCAGCAATATGCCCACGACACTGTCGTCGCTCCGGCGCACGACCGGGTAGCGCGAGTGCTTGGTCTGCAGGACGATTGCCGCATTGCTCGCGGCATCGTCATCGATATCGAGCGTGATCACCTCGGGCCACGCGATCATGATCCTGGAAACCGGCTGGCGGCCAAAGCCGAGCAGGTTGCTCAGCATTTCGCCCTTCACGTCGCCAATGCTGCCCGCGGCGCGCGAGATCGCGACCAGGCCCTTGATTTCGCTGGCTGTCAGAACCTCCGCGTGGGTCGCCTCGCTGACGCCGAACAGCGAGAGGATGCCGCGCGATGCGCGGTCGAGCAGCCAGTTGAGCGGGTAGACCAGCAGGTAACAAACGTGCAACGGGTAGGCAATCCAGAGCGAGACGGTTTCCGCCTGCCGGATCGCGAAGGACTTGGGTACTTGCTCCCCGATCACGATGTGAAGCGAGGAAAAGATCAGGAAGCCGGTCAGGAACGATATCCGGTGAATGGTGGCTGCCGGCAGTTCCAGCAGTTCCAGCAACGGCCCTATCAGTCCCGCCACGAACGGCTCGCCGATCCAGCCCAGGCCGAGCGAGGCCATCGTGATGCCGAGTTGGCAGGCCGCCAGGTAGGCTTCGAGGTTGCGCATGATAGCGAGCGTGCGGCGCGCCGTGCCGCTGCCGGCATCGGCTTTCTGCTGGATCCGGATGAGCCTGGACTTGACCAGCGCAAATTCCGCCGCCACGAAGAAGCCGTTGACGGCGAGCAGCGCAATGACCAGCAGCAGGGTAAGCGTGGTGCTCATGTTGCGGTTCTCCC
Source organism: Gammaproteobacteria bacterium (assembly GCA_016705365.1). NCBI lineage: Bacteria > Pseudomonadati > Pseudomonadota > Gammaproteobacteria > Gammaproteobacteria bacterium. The sequence continues at coordinate 237,064 of JADIYI010000009.1, forward strand.
CGGTGAAACGCGACGCTCCGCGAAACCGGCATGTTACGAATAACTGGCCGGCACAGGAACCGGCGCGCGCTGGGCCGCATCCTCGCGCGGCAATTACACACCGTCCACAACACACAGGGCAGATACCCGGTTCGAGCTTGATCGCGAGGACTCACAGCGGCAAAATCCCGTGCTCCCCCGGCGGGCCAACAACCACATTCCTCCAGGCAGATCCACATCATGACCACCCATCGTTCGATCCTGCGTGTCCTTGCACTTTTGGCCGCGGCGCTCGGCTTTCAGTCGGTTTGCCAGGCGGAAGCCACCGAGATCACCGTACGGGTGATCGCTCGCGACGCCAAGTTCATCGGCACCAGCATGGGCGGCGTTCGTATCCTGGTACGCGATGCCGACAGCGGCGAACTCCTCGCCGATGGCCTGACGCGCGGTGAAACAGGAGATACCGACCGCCTCATGAAACACGATCACAAACGGGGTAGTGTGCTCGCGACGCCCGGAGCGGCGCAGTTCTCGACCACGCTCGATCTGGATGAGCCGCGACTGATCGAGATTTCCGCCAGCGGCCCCCAAGGCCAGCGCCAGGCCGCGAACCGGGTCTCGGCGACGCAATGGGTCGTGCCTGGCAAGCACCTCACCGGTGGCGACGGCTGGGTCCTGGAAATGCCGGGTTTCGTCGTCGATATCCTGCAACCACCCACGCACGTCAAGCTGAGCGGGTTACCCCGGACCGTCGAATTGCGCGCGAATGTGACGTTGATGTGCGGCTGCCCCGTCGAACCGGCGGGAATCTGGGATGCAAACCGCTACGAGGTGAGAGCACTGATCGCCCGGGATGGCAAACGCAGCGGGATAACGCCACTGGTCTATGCGGGAAAGACGAGCCAGTTCAGTGCATCGCTCGGGATCGACAAACCCGGAACCTACGAGGCGACGGTATACGCATACGACGCGCAGACCGGCAACACGGGTCTCGACCGCGTGAGCTTCATCGTTGCACAGTAAGTAACGCGGTCAGTGCGCTTGTTCCCGGATCGCCTTCGCGATGGCGGATTTGCGCTCCGGGTTGCGTTGCACCACGCTTGATGAACGGATTGTTATCAACCGGCAACGCGGATCGTCATAATATGCGTTGCGAAGCGGCGTGCATCTGCGTCGACTCCGAACAGCGAGGTCCCGATGTCGTTGAAAACCGATCCCTGCACACCGATTTCCGCCGCACACATCGAATCGTGGCACGCGCACACCGACGTGCTCGTCATCGGCTTTGGTGCAGCCGGCGCGTGCGCCGCGCTCGAGGCGCATGCCGCCGGAGCGCGGGTCACGATACTCGAAGTGGCCAGCGGCAGCGGCGGCACGACGGCGCTCGCGGGTGGCCAGATCTACCTCGGTGGCGGCACACCCATACAGACGGCATGCGGCTTCTCCGATACGCCCGAGGACATGGAAGCCTATGTGCGCATGGCCGCCGGCCCGCACGCAGACGATGAAAAGATTCGCAGCTATTGCCGCGACAGCATTGCGCACTACGAATGGCTGGTGAGCCAGGGCGTGGTGTTCAACCCCGAATACTACGGTGGCAAGCACACCAATACCCCCGAGTACCAGTCACTGGCATATTCCGGCAACGAGAAGGGTTTCCGCGAAGCGCAGGCGGCCCGCCCCGCGCCACGCGCGCACAAGCCCAAAGCCTTCTGGGAAGAAGGCGGTGCAACCCTGATGGCAACGCTCACCCGGGCGATCGAGCGCGCCGGAATCGAGGTGCATTACGACACCCGCGCACTGACCCTGATCCGCGAGGACGAACGAGTGGTCGGAGTGCTCTGCCGGCAGGACGGCGAGCAGCGCGCCTGGCACGCCCGCGGTGGTGTGGTGCTGTGTTGCGGCGGTTTCATCATGAACCGGGAAATGATCGACAAGTACGCGCCGCGCTTGCGCGATGCAACACCGATCGGCGGTCCCGGCGACGTGGGCAGCGGTATCCTGATGGGCATCGGTGCGGGTGGCGCCGCCATCAACATGCACGAGGGCTTCGTCTCGGTGATCTGGTATCCCTCGGGCGAGTTCTGCAAGGGCGTGTTCGTGAACCGCCAGGGCAACCGCTTCGTCAACGAGGACTGCTACCACGCCCGTGGCGCTCACCATTGCCTGAACCAGCCCGAGCGCAAGGTCTACATGGTGGTGGACAGCGCGATTTTCACCGAGCCGCCGCTGTACGCGGATCCGAAGGTGATCGAAGTGGGCGAGACTTTCGCCGAACTGGAGCGTGACGCCGGCTTCGCCGAGGGCACGCTGAGCGCCACGCTGGAAACCTACAACCGCTTCGCGCGCCAGGGAGAGGACCCCCTGTTCCACAAGAGCGCCGAATTCCTGCAGCCACTCGACCAGCCACCCTACGCGCTGCTGGATTTCTCGATCGACAGCGACGTCTGGTACCCGGCATTCACGCTGGGCGGGCTCGACACCAGCGTGGACGGGCAGGTACGTTCCGCCAGCGGCGGCGTGATCGAGGGGCTGTACGCGGCGGGACGCACAGCCGCCGGCCTGCCGCGTTGCGCCGAGAGCTACGCCAGCGGGATGTCGATCGGTGATGCGAGCTATTTCGGCAGGCGCGCGGGCCGGGCGGCTGCGGCGCGGCGCTGAACGGGCGCGCGCGGCATGTGATCGTGGACTGCAATTGTATTATGGTAACTACTCACCTTCGACTATTGGAGCGCATCCTGATGAGCCTTTGCCGCACCCTGTCTCTTTCGGTGGTGAGCGCGCTGTATTGCGTCGCGGTATCCATGACGGCAAATGCCGACAACAGCGGTGCCTTCCGGGTCGCCGCTCCGACGGACACCTCAGGCGTACAGCGCAAACCTGCCGCTGGCGGATGGCAGGAAGTCACGATCATGGACAACCACGGATTCAGTCAACCGGTATCGGTGGGTACCGCGCGCATCCCGGCAGAATGGATAACCCGTGGCGGCGTCAGCTGGGACAACAGTACCCAGTGCGTGGGCAACATGATGCGCATGAGCTGGCAGGCATCCTCGGCAGACGGCCTGCACGGATTCGAAATCCGGCCCGGGTACAACTGGCAGGTACAAGGCACTGAAATCCCGTTCAACCCCTGCGCACCCATGCCCATCAACTCGGTGCGTGGCTATCTCGATCTGGTGGTCAACCAGCGCTATGGCGGCCGCGCCAGGATCCTGCAATACCGCGATCGCCCCGACCTGGTGCAAAGCCTGGCGCAGGGCGCGCAAGGCTCGGGCGGTGCGCAGATGCACTTCGAGGCCGGCCAGATGCTGATCGGCTATTCGCAGGATGGACGGGAGTTTCGCGAATCACTGGTCACCACCCTCACCTTCTCCCAATTGCAGGGCAACATCGTCGCCGGGACCCCCAACGTATACGCCCAGCACGCACCCGATGGCCAGCTGGATTTCGAGCTCGGCGAACGCCTGCGTGATTCGATGCGGGCAAACAGACAGTGGGTCGATATGTGGGGACAGGTCACTCGTGCAACCGCCGATCGCGTGGCGATGGAACAAGCCAACGGGATCACCCGGTGGCACAACGATCGCATGAACGAAATCAACCTCAGGGGAGCGAACGACCGCTTGCAGATCCGCCAGCAGACGCTGCGCGAGGTCTCGCAGATCTACTCCGATACCTGGAAAAGCACTCAGGATACGGACGCTCGTATTCAACGTCGCACACTGGAGGCTGTCGGCGAATACAACACCTACAACGACCCGGTCAGCAACACCCCGGTGCGCGCCACCATCCACAACGATTACGTCTGGCGTGTCGGTAACGACAGCTACGTTTCCACCAACGATCCGAATTACGCGCCCGCCAACGGTGTTCAGTTGCAGCGCATTCCCTGATCAAGCGGGGGCGGATTTCAGTCATCGTCCTCGCAACCGCCGACGGTTTTCGCCTGGCAGAAGGCATGAATCACCGAAACTGACGCGCCGGCATCGAGGTTGGCCGCCTGCCGATCAAGCACCACGGAAACGCCACCCCAGCCCTCGCCGGATTCGACCCGGTCGATCATCAGTGAGTAGGTATCAGGATCATCTTCGTCGACATCCGCCGGGATCCTGCAGTCCTGCAATGCCTTCCTGATCTGAGCAAACTGCGCGGGACTCGTTCTGGTCGATGGCCACAAGCAGTTGTAGCGCGCCTCGCTGATGATCGACTCGGGATCCTCGACCCGCGCCACAAGCACCGAACAGATTGCCGCTGCGGCCAACCGACGTTCGGTCGCGTACTCATCGCGGTTGCTGCTGAAGCCTTCAATGCGCTGCAGCTCCGCCATTTCCGGATCGGGCGGAAGCTCCCGACGGGCGCCACGGAATGCGGCAAAATCCTGCCAGCTCGCGGAAATCGCATCATTCAGAGCCGTGCAATCGACTTCCAGGGCAGAGACCTCTGGCACACAGAGGAGCAGCGCTGCTGCGATGGCAATTTTCGGCTGGTATTTGCTCAACAGGGTCATCGATGTTTTTTCCCCATGTGGTGGCAGTGTCTTTTTGGCGCCGTTGTGCCCGGGTATTGAAGCGCTTGCACCATGAAAACGCAGCCCCATATTTGGCTCTTTCTCCCACATGACAATCTGCTATCCGGGTTTTGCCTGCGTATCAATCCAGCACCAACTCTTTCCCGGCGACCACTGCAGATTTCGCGTAGCTCTTCGCTGGCGAGCCCTTTGGCAACCAGGGCGCTGGCCAGGTTCCGCTTTTTCCGGAATTCTGCACGCATTGCCAGAACGCCATCGGTGAATCGCCTGGCGGTGCGGGCGAAACAAAACCGGAACCAGCGGAAAACTTGCTTACAATGCGCGCAAATCCATGATCATCCGGACGCACGAGGAGAGCGCACTGACATGATGACAACATCTCGATCCGTGGCGGTGCTTCTCCTCCTGCTGAGCGCCGGTTGTACTCACAATACCACGCCCTCCCCCGATCCGCTGGCCGCGACCGAGGCGGAATTCCTCCGCTTTCTCGACGCCGCGAATGCCCTCGGCGCTATAGAGTCCGGCCTCTACCGGGAATACGGAGGCCGCGATCTTGCTGCCTGGCAAGCGCTCGAAAAACGCCACCGCGCACAACTCGGCGCGAAGTTCTCCGCGATCGATGAGACGAAGCTCACGGCTGACCAGGCCAACGCGCTCGCCGCGATGCGGCGCACCTTCGGCGATTACGCGAGCGCGAGTTCCGACGGCGCCTCCCCTCCTGTCTGCGCCGATCGTTCGCGCACCGACCTCGACTTCACCACGATGACCGAGGTACTCAGCGCCTGCTTCCGCGAGATCGGCAACAACATGCGTTTCGAAGGTCGCACGATCGACCGCGGCTCGGCACTGCAGCTGCTGCACGACATCGAGGAACCGGCGCGGCGCAAGGCGGTGTTCGACGCTTTCCTGCCGCTGTGGGCAGCGCTGAACGGCAACAACGAACCCGACAGCCCGTACCGGCGCACCATCGGCATGGCCGCCGAAGAGGCGAGGAAGAACGGCTCCTACGTGGACCAGGCCGCGAAGGCCATCGGCATCACCAACGCGGAGCTCGAACGCTGGCTGATCGAGATGCTCGATGCCTGGCGCATCGCCAGCGACCCGGCACCGATCGAGCCCTGGGATTTTCGCTACACGACAGGCGAGGCGAACCGGCGGCTCGCCGTGGCCATACCCCCCGAAGTGCTGGTGCCGATCAACCAGCGCTTCTACGCGGATCTCGGCGCCGATCCCGGGAAACTCGGCGTGGTCCACGATCTCGCCGCGCGCGCGGACAAATCGCCGCTCGCGTATTGCGATTTCCTGGTGCGCGGGCGTTACGAGGCGGACGGCCGCTGGCGCCCGACCCGCGCGCTCGTGGTCGGCACGTATCCCGTCGGCGGTCTGTTCTCGTTGCACGAGCTGGTGCACGAGAACGGCCATGCGGTGCACATCAGCGCGATCCGCAACCGCCCCGCCTTCACCGACTGGCCGGACACGCTTTTCACCGAGGCCTTTGCCGACGTGCCGTCGTGGAGCGTGTTCGAGCCGCAGTGGCAGCGCAAATATCTCGGCAAGGAAGTGGAGCCCGAGACCGCGCTGCGCGCGCAGTTCGGCAACGTGATCCTGGACGTGACCTGGTCGCTGTTCGAACTGCGGCTGCTGCGCGATCCCTCATCCGACCCGAACCTGGTCTGGACCGAAATCACCAGTCATTTTCTGCACATCGAGCCGCACCCCGAAATGCCGTGGTGGGCGATGCGGGTGCAACTGGGCGGCAGCCCCGGCTACATGGTGAATTACGGACTCGGCGCGGTGCTCACGGCGGAGATCAGGAAGCGCACCGCCGAGGCCATCGGCCCGATCGATGCCGGCAACCCCCGATGGTACGCCTGGACCAGCGAGCAGCTCCTGCGCTTTGGCTCCGAGCGCAACACGCAGCGACTGATGCAGGACTTTCTCGGCCGGCCGCCGACATCGCAGGCCGTGCTGGAACAGATCCGCCGCAGGAACTGAATCGTCGCGCGGGGCGGACGCCGAGTCGCGGAATGCGCGTGACAATCGATGTGATAATCTGCTTTGCCTTGAAGATCGAATTATTGGTTAGGCATAATCCCGGAGGCCGTTCCAAGTGCCAGTGTGGCTCAAGATTCTCGCGACCTTGCTCATAATTGCAGTGACGATAGCCATTGCAACTGCGGTAGTTGCGATCCCGCTCTTGCTTTTGCAAAAGCACCTCAAACGCACAGATTCACACAACCGGCTTGTTCAGCGAGTACCCGCCTCCGGGTTCATATCAGCAATCGCTGGTGCTGCCATTGCATTTGCTCTCATTGTTGCCTTGACATTAGCCCCGACTGATCCTCTGAGGATATTCCTATGGCAGGATGCTGGGCTTGTGTACGTTATTGCTGGATTCGGTGGCACAGTTGGTACCGTCTGGTTCGTTGTCGCTGGGGTCAAATTGCTGATGTGCCATATTCGTGGAGCGAATGATGCCAACTAGCGGATCCAGCCGTCCGTCCGGCGCTTCGCTCCTCAACCGTCGCGGCTGATTCCTTGTCGTTATGCGACGACATCGTAAAGGCTTTGCGTATGCCACCGAAGATTCGCGAAATAATAAGTCAGCTTGAAAGCGCTGGCTTTGAAAGCCGGGGAGGCAAGGGAAGCCATCGGAATTTCGTACATCCAAAAGTATCGCGACCGGTTACAATTTCCGGGAAACGGGGTGACGACGCGAAACACTATCAGGTTCGTGCAGTGCGTTCTGCCATTGAGGAGTCCAAATCATGAGAGACACAGCAAAGTACGTAAAGATTGTGGAGTGGTCCGATGAGGACCAGTGCTACGTGGGGAGTGCACCTGGACTAGTACTCGGCGGGTGCCACGGCGACGATGAAAGAGCAGTATTTGCGGAACTCTGCCAAATCGTTGAAGACGCAATTGCGCTATATCGACAGGACGGAAAACCGTTACCTCCTCCAACGAGCGGCCGCGATTTTGCCAACAAACTCCAAAGCGTCGCATAACCAGTCGTATATGCACTCCCCCCAAAAAGCCAAGCGCGATTCAATATGAGTGGCGAAACGCAAACGCGTGCAGTCGTATATCCAGCATCATTGATGAGCCTTTGTTGATGGCTCGTGCCTTCATGGAATCCATTGAAGCACTTGAGTCTTAACCCCAAACACGCGTTACAGCCAACACCGTTCTCGTCGCTTCGCTCCTTCAACGGAGTCGCGTTCATCAAGTTGCATCCACAGGAATGGCAAAATGAACCGTCCGAGCGGCCGGAACACGGGTTAAAAAAAACGTCGTGGGACCCGGGTTACACTTGGTCGCGCGCCCGCGATATGGCCGTGTGCCGCGGTCGGCACCGCAATGGTCTGCGAGTCGAGGCAGAATGCGTTTACAAGCGGAACCGCTCGCGCAGGAACTCCGCTATCCCGTTCTCGTCGTGATGGCCAATGATCGCGGTCGCCGCAGCCTTGATCTCGGGCTTGGCATTGATCGGCGCATAGGACTCGTCCGCCATCGCGAACATGCTGAGATCGTTGTCGCTGTCACCAAAGCAGATCACGCGCGTGGCGCCGAGGTCACGCTTCAGTTGCTCGATCGCGCCGCCCTTGCTGGCCTCGCTGTGATGGATGTCGATCCAGCCGAGGTGCTCACCCTCGAGCGCGGTGCCCGCGTAAGCGACCAGGTGTTCCTCGTCATCGATCAGGCGCGCGATCTGCTGGATCAGCGCCATCTCGCCGATCGCGCTGATGTTGGTGATGTCCGCGGTTGCCGGGAGTTCCGCCGCGGGCCTGAGCTCGATGCCGGTCTGCTTCATGTGATGGTTCACCAGCCTTTCCTCGACCAGACTCTGCAGCGGCGCATGATAGACCGCGTGACGGTTGCCCGGCTCCAGGGTGAAGATGAACGGAGTGATGTGCTGGCCCATCACCGCGTCCAGCACATGCTGGATCTCGCGCTGCGTCAGGATACTCACGCGGCTGTAGCGCTCCGACTCCGGGTTCCAGATCATCACGCCGTTTTTCAGCACATGGGGCAACCTGAATCCGTGCCCTTCCAATATCGCGCGCGAACCGTGCAGCATCCTGCCGGTGGCCACCGTATAGGCGATTCCTCGTGCGGAGAGCAGGCGCAGCGTCTCGGCGGTACGCTCGGACAGCACCGAATCACGGTTCAGCAGCGTGCCATCGAGATCGAAGACCACGAGTTCCATTCAAAATCCCTTCTGGTTGGCAGGCCAGCCCTGCGCCATCGACGAACAGGATACACCCCGCCCACGCCCGGCAAGTAAGCGCTCTCAGCGGTCGCGGACCGGCACGATACTGACCTGGACTTCGGCGGCCTGTTCGCGAATGGCTCGCGCCGCCTGGTATTCGGGCGATTCATACCAGGCGCGGGCGGATGCCACATCGGCGAATTCCGCGATGATCATGAAGCACGACGCAGGCCCTTCGAGCACCAGCATCTCGCCCGGGCCGACGTTCACCCGACCACCGTATTTCCCGACCGTGGGATGAGCCTGGCGGCGGTAATCGAGAATCCTTTCTTCGTCGAAAACCTGCAGGTAATTGAAGATCACGTAGGCAGCCATGCGGTGCTCTCGCTCGTTTGCGGGTGATCAGGACGCCCGTCTCAGGGCTGTTCGTTGAGTGTTTTCGGATCGAAGCCGGCAATCCTCTTGTAGTGCTGCGCCACTGCCTCCAGTTCGGCGCGATCGATCACATCATCGATGTTCGCGAAGCCTTGCGGCGCCCTCTCCTCCGCCATCTGCATCACCTGCTCCGGCCCGTTGTTGCGGTTGGCGAGGACGATGGCCGCCGTTTTCGGGCGGCGTTCGGCGTCATAGGCCACGAAAGCGGATCGCGGGTCACCGTGGGTCCCGAGCATGTTCGCGATGCAGGCCGCATCGAGGATGGCCTGCGAAGCGCCGTTGGAGCCGATCGGGTACATGGGGTGCGCCGCATCCCCGAGCAGCACCACGTTGCCGAATGCCCAGTTCGCCACCGGGTCACGGTCCACCATGGGGAACTCGTAGATCGACGAGGCATCACGAATCAGGCGCGGGATGTCCAGCCAGTCGAAGGTCCACGACTCGAACCGCGGCAGGAAATCGGCCAGCACCCCGGGGCGGTTCCAGTCTTCGCGTGAAATCAATTCCCGCGGCTCGTAGCGCAGCTCGGCGATCCAGTTGCTGAAGGATCGTCCGGCGCGCAGATGCTCGGCGCTGATCGGGTAACAGACGAATTTCTGATCCTGGTGACCCGCCATGAACATCGAGCGCCCGCTCAGGAATTGTCCGGACTCCGTCACCCCACGCCAGAGAATCGCGCCGTTCCACCGGGGCATGCCCTCGTCCGGGTAGTGCATCGCACGCACGCGGGAATGGATGCCATCGGCGGCGATCACGCAATCGGTGGAGCGGGAGTGCAGCACGGCGCCGGTCTTGCGCTCGATGAACTGCAACAGGACGCGGCCGTCGCCCGTGTTCTCGTAATTCCCGAGATGGTGACCGCACACCAACGCGTCTTCACCCAGTCGCTGCTTTACCGTGCGCACCAGCAGGTTCTGCAGTTGCCCGCGATGGATGGAAAACTGCGGCCAGCGATAGCCCATCGCGACGCCGCGCGGTTCGCGCCAGATCAGCTGCCCGAACTTGTTGAAATAGCACAGCTCCGAGGTTTCCACCGCGATCTCGCGCAGCTGCGGCAGCAAATCCAGTTCGGCCAGCACGCGCACGGCATGGGGCAACAGGTTGATGCCGACGCCCAGGTCACGCAGCTCACCGACGCTTTCGAAAATCGTGCAGGATATTCCCGCCCGCTGCAGCGCCAGCGCCGTGGTCAGTCCGCCGATGCCACCACCGATGATGGAGACGTTCAAGAATTACCTTCCTTGCGCTTGTGTCCGAACCAGCCGGGCGGAAACGCGCCGATTGCCGTATCAAGCCGGGCGGAATCATACCACCCGCTATTCGCCTTCCCGCTCCCGGCAGATAACACGATGGGGTTATTCGCGGACCAAACGGGCTACCCGGTTGGGGCAACGCTGGGCGGAATCGTCGCTGCGGTGCTCCTCGCCCAACCGGGTTGGCGTTGGGTGTATGCGGCGGCGGGGCTGGCTGTCGCGATCGGCGTCAGCGGCGCCCCGTGCCATCGCGCTGCTCACGCAGCGCGCGCTGTGCCCGGTAGATATTGGGCGGCATCGTTTCGGCACCCGGCCAGGACTCGACCCACCAGTCCGGCATCGTCGGATCGGCGCGATAAGCCGCCATGCCATCGACACCGACCAGCGTGAGCCCCGGCAGATCCTGCGGCAGCCGGCCAAGGCTGGCGCTGCCCGGAAACACCACGTTCCACAGCGTGGTGCGCGCTCCCCCAGGTTCGTCGGGACGCCGGCCACCACTGAGGAACAGGTCCTGGCCGCTGTCGGCGAGGCTGATTTCCGTGTACAGATTCTCGTACGCACCGGCGCCGTGATGATCGAAGTGCGGCACCGCCGAGCGTATCCCGGAAAACACGTTGCCGTTGGCGAAGCTCGCCACACTGAGATTGTGAACGAACACGGTCTGCACGACGGAATTTTCGATCAGGTTATCCTGGCTGCGCGGACCGGCCACCGATACACCGTAATGACCGGTGGCAAACACCTTGGCCGTCAACTGCGGAGTCCTCAGCGCCGCGCGCAGTTGCAACCCGCTGATGGTGTTGTAGCCGCCGCGGATATCGACGCCGCGGTCGGCGTCGATGATCGTGACGTCGCGCACCCAGCAATTGTAGGCATCGCGAATCAGGATCCCGTAATGGCCCTGTTCATTGTTGTGCCCGGCGTAGGCCTCGCCGGAAAAACGCAGGCTCAGGTTTTCGATTCCCGAATCCTCGACCGAGGCGCTGAAACTCCGGATCTCCGGGCTCCAGCCCATGCGCACATCGAGGCGCAGCGCTCGCTCGAGCGTCACGGTATCGCCGGCGACGGATTCGACGCGCACCAGCCAGTCGACGATCCGCCCCGAGTACCATTGCCGGCGTTCCGGATTGAGGCAGCCGCGCTCCAGGTAGAGATGACAGCCGAGCGAGTTGTCGGCGGGATTGCGCATCGTCAGGCGAATCCACTGTCCCGCGCGAATCCCCGCCACCGACGACAGACGCAGGCGCCGTTCACCACGCGAGGCCGCCACAACCACCGTCGCGAGCCGGTTGCCACCCACCGTGCCTTCGATCTCCAACATTGCCGCACCCTGGTAAGGTGCGCAATTCGGCGGACCCTGGTTGGGCACCGAGCAGTCGCCATGAATCGGCGCCGCCATGATCACGCTCGCGTTCGCATCCTCGCCCCGCAGCACGACTCCCGGGCGCCGGATCGACAGCGGCCTGCTGATACGGTAATTGCCGCGCGGCACCAGCAAGGCCCCTGCATCAACCGCGACAAGCGCCGCCTCGAAGGCCGCGGTGTCGTCGGTCGTGCCGTCTCCCTTGGCGCCAAAATCACGCACGCTGGCAACGACCGGTGGCCGTGGCAGCTCGCGGCCGCCCGATCGGTAACCGGCAGCGGAAAAATCCGGCAACCGGCTCGCCTCGCTCCAACGCTCCCCCGCAACACCCCACAGCCCGGAATACCGTGCCCCGCTGCCCGGCTCCATGCGCTGCGACTGGTACACGCTGCAGCCGCCAGAGAACAGCACCATTGCAAGGCAAAGCGTGGCTGCGAGCTGTCGCGACACTTTCATATGCGCACCCCCGCGGTTGGCTGACTCATGCGCTGCGGATGAATCAGCAGTTGCACGAAGTCGAGTTGTGCAGCATACAGAAACGTCCCGCACCACACGCTGGCCAATCCCAGCACGCCCCGCAGCACGCTGGCTCGCTCGTCGGGCCGGAATCCGTGCGCGACTTCGATCAGCACCACCGCGACAGCGCCGAGCACCAGGTTGCGCAGCAACACGCGCCGCGCGGGCGCGTTGCTGCGACCGAAAGTCTCGCCGATGAGGTAGCCGAGCACCGTCAGTGCGCCAAGTTGCTCGACCACGCGCAACGCAAAATCACGCTGGAAGCCGTATTGCGGATAGATCCACACAATATCGAACGGCGCCTGCAGTCGTGGCGGGAAGTCCAGCGTGATCATCAGCAGGTATGCCAGGTACCACGGCCACAGCGTGGCGAGAATCCGCGCCTCGAAGCGGCGTTCGCCACCGGAGTACGGTCCCCGCAGGCACGGCATCGCCACGCCGATCAGCAGAACCGCGGTCGCGCAGATCGCGACGGTTCCGGGCGCGATCCCGAGCCCGACGATGGCCCCGGCGATGAACCACGCGCTCACGATCAGCAACAGCTGCAAACGCGGCGATCGCAGCGCGCGCTGCAGGCGAAAGCGCCACAGGCCGGCGAGCGTCAATGCCCCCGTGACAGCAAGTGGCAGCAGCACCCACAGGCGCAGGCGATCCGCTCCGATACCCGTACCGGCCAGCCACATCAGCGGCAGCAACAGGTACAACAGGTTGATCAGCGGCAGATCGAGGGTGAGCACGCCGGGCATCCGCCTGTCCATCTGCACGCGCAAGGCAGCGCACATCAGCGCGCCGAGAACGCTGCCGGACACGTTCCCGATCACATCGAGCAGCGAGCTCAGACGCGCTTCGAGAAACAGTTGCGAGGTTTCGATCGCGAGGCCTGCCACGGCCGCGAAAAGCAATGCCCGCAACACGGCTGCGCGCTTGCTCGTGCGTTGCCGCAACAGGCCGAAGATAAAGCCGAGCGGGACGAACAACAGGATATTGTTCGGCAGGTCACCGACATCACCCCACCATGACACGACCCACTGCGTCGGCCAGGCAAAACGGAACGGTGCCAGCGTCAGCACGGCCAGCACCACCAGCACATATGCCAGCAGCGTCAACCGAATGAAATATCCGTGAGCCATGCAATCCTGCGTCGTCCGTGTGCGACGATATCAGCGTGGCGTGACATCCGCCCGGCGGATCAATCCAGATCACTGGCGTCATGACGCTCCGGCACGCGTTTTTCTTCCGCCCCCCAGACCGAGTTGACCCGACGCCCGCGCCTGACCGCGGGTCGTTGATCGATATCCCGGGCCCAGCGCACCACATGGGTATAGGACTCGACGTCGAGAAACTCCTTCGAGTCGTAGAGGCCAATGGTAACCAGGGCACCGTACCAGGGGTAAGTGGCCATATCCGCGATCGTATATTCCTCACCGCACAGGTAACGACGCTCGGCCAGGTTCCTGTCGAGCACGTCGAGCTGACGCTTGACCTCCATCGTGTAGCGGTTGATCGGGTATTCGTATTTCTCGGGCGCATAGGCATAGAAATGGCCAAAACCCCCGCCCAGATACGGGGTGCTGGCAACCTGCCAGAACAGCCATGACAGGCATTCGGCCCGCTGCGCCGCTTCGGTTGGCAGGAAGGCAGCAAATTTTTCGGCCAGGTAGAGCAGTATCGCGCCCGACTCGAAAACGCGGATCGGCGGCGAGACGCTGTTGTCCAGCATGGCGGGTATTTTTGCATTCGGGTTGATCGCCACGAAACCGCTGCCGAACTGGTCTCCCTCGAGAATATTCACCAGGTGGGCATCGTATTCGGCCTCCTTGCGGCCCAGCGCCAGCAGCTCCTCCAGCAGAATGGTGACCTTGATGCCATTGGGCGTTCCCAGCGAGTACAGCTGCAGCGGGTGCTTGCCGATCGGCAAGTCCTTGTCATGGGTCGCGCCGGCGACCGGGCGATTGATCCTGGCGAAACGTCCACCGCTCTCGGCATCCCAGGTCCAGACGCGCGGTGGTGTATAGCTGCTGTTTTCGGTCATGACACGGGTCCCTTTTGTCGATGGTCATCACGGGTCGAGCCCGCAGGGCGAATACGCTTGTCGCGGTACGGGGCAATCCGCCGGGGTTTTTATCACTATTCGTGCTTCCGTGCACCCGCGAAGGCGCCGGATGCGCCCGCTTCAGCGCTTCCCGGCAAACTCCCTGATCGTCTTCGCGGCTTCCCTGGCCCGCTTCTGCAGGTTGCGGTCCGACGCGGCTTTGGCGTATTCGGAAAGGAACTCCATGTCCCCCGCATGATGCAATTCTCCCAGCGCATCCAGCGCGGCGCCGCGAATCGTATAGTCCGGATCCCGGGCGAGCGTTTTCAAGGCTGCGGCCAGGTCGGGGTCCTGCGGCGCGGCCCGCGACCAGCCATCGATTGCCGCCAGCCGCAGCCCCTGGTTGACCGCCGGCCCGATATGGCGCGCGAACGTGGGCACATGGCTCTTATCTTCCAGCTCCGCGAGGCCCTGCAGCGCAGCCAGGCGGAACACATCGTAGTAGCGCGCGTCACGCTCGAGCAAACCCTGGAGAACCACGTCGGCCCGCGGTGCCTGCATGGTACCGAGCGCAACCGCTGCCGCGCCAACCACTTCCTCGGACGGGTCCTGCTCGATCGCTTTCTCGAGCGCCGCGGCGCCCCGCGCACCACCCAGGCGGCCAAGAGCGACGACGACCGCGCGCCGGATGCGCTGGTCCGCATCACCGAGCCCGGCAACCAGCGCCGCACCCGCGACATCGCCGCCCATGCTGCCCAGATCGAGCGCGGCTTCCTGGCGCAGCCCCCAGTGCAGGCTGCCATCGGCAAGCACCCGAGACAGCGCATCCAGGGCGGCGGGTTTGCGCGCATGATCCTGCGCCAGTTGCCGTGCCGTCCGGAGCGCGCTCGCCAGATCCCCGTGCTCGAGCTTGTATACCAGTTCCTGCAGGGTTTCCTCCTGGTGGATGTCGGCGACCAGCCAGTTGCCCTTGTCGACAGTCACCATCAGCGGCTTGCCATCGACCGGCAAAGCAACACTCAGGGATTTTTTGTTCAGCCGCACGCGGTGCGTCCTGCTGCCACCGGCGGTGCGGATCTCGACCTCGATCGGCAAATCGAACAGGTTCTCGAATGGAAGCTCCGCCTGCACCTGTTCCAGCGTCAGGTCCACGGCGTTTCTCTCCGGCACCCACAACCAGGAAACCTGCAGTGCGGGGTAGCCACCGCCACCGCGTATCCAGTCATTGAAGAACCAGTCGAGATTGCGACCGCTCGCGTCCTCCAGCGCACGCTGGAAGTCACGCGACTCGACCTCGGCGAACTGATGCCGATTCAGGTACATGGAGATCGCCGGATAAAAGTTCGCATCGCCAAGGATCCGCCGCAACATGTGCAGCACCAGCGCACCCTTGAAGTACGTGATCTCCGTCGTGTACATATCATCCGACACATCGAATCCGGAATACTCCAGCGGGCGCACGACGCCGCTTTCGCGCACGAAATCGAGGTAGTGGTTCAGGTAGCGCCAACGCTGGTAGGTGAGGTCGTCTTCACCATGGGCGTGCCCGTTCCACACGGTATGCGCAAACGTCGCGAACGATTCGTTCAGCCACAGCGAAGCAAGAGAACGGCAGGTGAGCAGGTCGCCGAACCAGTGGTGGGCGAGTTCATGGGCAATCGTGTCTTCGGTGGTCCAGCCCGGAAACGCCAGATTCAGCTCCGGTCCGTTATCCTGCGGGCCGCCCTGGTATGACAGGCTGTAGGGCGCAAACCCGACCATCGTCGTGGTTTCCATCGCGCTGCTGAAATTTCTCGGCGTCACCTGGTCGTACTTGTCCCAGGCGTAGTCGTAGCCGAATCTGCTCGAGAAAAACTCGACCATCGCAGGTGTTGCGCCAAAACTGAACGCCGCGGATGCTTCGTCGCCACGATGGGTCCAGACCGTGAGCGGCACCTTGCGCGCGCCTACCGTGGCGCTGCGCAGCGGTACCGCGACGAACTCACCGACATCGAGCGCCAGCAGGTAATTGGGGATCGGTTGCTCCTGCACCCAGTGGAAGGTGCGGCTGCCGTCCGGGTTTTCGAGCGTCTCGATGAGCGTGCCATTGGCGAGCACCCTATAGGGTTTGGCAACGCTGATGCGAAAGTCCACGCTGAAGCGGTCGTTGGTATCGTTGTACAGTGGCAGCCATCCGTAATGCCGCCCACCCTCGCCATAGTTCCAGGCTTCCGCGCTCTCGTTGCCGGTCTGCGCAAAGAAATACAGCCCGGAATCGGGTTGCGCGCTGTAGTGAATACGGATTTTCAGTTCCTGGCCCGGCTCGATCCCCGGCGGCAAGGTGATCGCGAGCAGCCGGCTCTTCTTGTCAAAGGACAATTTTTCCGCCCCGGATCGACCCAGCAGTTCCACCTTGCTGACGACAGGGTCGGCGGCATCGAAATGCACGGTATGCAGATCGCTGCGCAGCGCGCTCAGGGTGACGGTTATGGAACCGCTCAGCCGCTGGCGTTTCAGGTCGATATGCAGATCGGCCTCGAGGCGCCCGATATCCACCTCGCGCTCCCGCACCGACTGCTCCGCTCCCTCCGGCAGATGATGACCGGGCACAGGACGCGCCCACGTTGGCGCGGACAGCAGCAGCAAGAACAACAATCCGGGACAGCGCATGAGGTACTCCCTGGAAACCAGACCGCGCACGGGATCAAGGGTTTCGTTGCCGATAAATTCTCGCATAGGCGATGCTGTCGGCGTTATCGACCAGGGTGCCGTTGGGCAGCTCATCGCTGCGCGCGCTGATTTCCAGCATGGCGCCGCCCAGCTCCGTCGCCGTGATCACCAGCGAGCCCGGGCGCAACAGGGCCTCGCCAAGATAGTGAAGGAAGTTTGCATCATCCGCGGACGGGCGGATGAAAGCCGAGCGATAGGAAAACGTTCGCAGCCCGCTGCCATCGGCCAGCGCCGCCAGTTCGCGCTCCGCGCGCCCCTTCTCGCGCGCCCAGCGGGCACTGCCCCCGGGATCGGTTCCCATGCCGGTGACATAGTGAAAGGACATCGGCGCATATGTTCTTGCCAACAACCATTGCTTCACGAACGCCACCGGAAAATCCACGTGGATCCTGGTGTAGGTGGCATCGTCGACCTGCAGCGAGGAGGTGCCCAGCCCCCACAGCACGGTATTGACCTGCGCCAGCACATCGGCCAGGGAAGTGTAATCGGTGAAATCCTGGTGGAGCCTCATCTCGATTTTTCCGGAGGCAATGCCGGCCTCGATCCGCGGCGAGCTGCGCCGGGTGATCACGTGGATCTTCTGCACCTGCGGATCGTCCATCGCGGCCTCGAGCAGGCCGTCCCCGACGGAACCGGTCGCACCGAATACCATCACCACCCGATTGGCGCCGCTGTCACGCGCCGCATCCGCGGACGGCACGATGGTTCCGAGGCTCAGGAAGCCCCAGGCATCGAGCATCGCCACCACCAGCAGCAGGCCCGCCAGAACGTAGATAAGCATCTTTTTTGCAAGCTTCATGGCGCGATCATTCCGCAAAGGTCATTGAGTATTGCATATCCGGATGACACTCAATCAGGCCGCAGGGTAGCTGCCGCACCACTCGCACGGTGACGACCGCCGCGCGACGCAAGGCAGTTGCTGCGCAATTTGGCTGATCGGTTGGCACTGCATGGAGACGCAAGGCGCTTGCTGCGCAGCGAACATAAAGGACCAGCGCCGAGCGAGGACCGGAGACTGCGCAGCAGGCTCCGGGCGGAGAGAGGGTAGCCCGGAGGGCCGCCAGTCCAGTGAGCGGAGCAGCAAGCGCCTTGCGTCGGGCCGTACGCAGTCCAGTGAGCGAAGCAGCAACCGCCTTGCATCCAGCCACTAGCGCCCGCCGCCGCCACCACCTCCGCCACCACCACCGGACGAACCGCCCCCTCCGGAACCGGATGAGCTGCCGGGAGGGCTCGAGGACGAGGCGATCTGCGATGTCAGGCTGCTGCCGAGCGCACGACTCAGGCCGCCGGCATCGCTGAAACGAGAGCCGTGATACCAGCCGATGCGGGAGGTGGCAGCGGCGGCCTCTTCCGCTCCCACGGCCAGGGTGAATTTTTCGGTCCAGGCATCCTCGACTTCGAGCGCGACCGCATACGGCAGCAGCATCTCGTAGCGCCCGGCATCGAGCAACGGGGGCGCATCCGGGCCGGGCATGCGCGCGAGCTCGTCGCGTTCGGCAACGCCGAGATAGAGCTTCAGACCGGCAATTTCGTCGAGCAGGGCGCGACCCTCCGCAGTCGGGGCGCGCACCAGCAGAGCGAAGGCAGCAAGAGCGATCGCCATCAACACGCCGATCGCGATCACCGCCGCAATCCCCATATTGCCGGCAATCCGCCAGGCGCCCACGATGCTCGCCAACGCAATGAAGCCGGCGATGACCAGGCTGCGTTGGTTGCGTTTGAAATAGCGCGGATGCATGTTTGCGTCGAGGATCGCGCTGTGCGCCAGACGCGCGGCGGAAAGAATCGCGGCATTGCTTTTGCCGAGCAGCAGGGATTGCTTGCCCCCGGCGAACAGGCGCTCGAGCAGAGCCTGCTGCGCGGGCTTCAGCGCCGAGCCTGCCGGCGCGCTGCTTCTCTGCAGTTGCCATTCATCACTGAACAGGCTTTTCTTTCTCTCGATCTGCAAACAGCCCGCCACTGCCAGGGCAAGCACTTCGGCGGAGAAGCAGCGTACGTCGTAACCCATGCGCTGCATGTAGCGCAGGCTCGCCGGGGTCTGCGCCGCGGGCGGCTCGTAACGCGCGATGATGATGCCCTGGCGCGGATCGCGACCCACGCGCCGCCATTCCCCGAGGCAATAAACCAGCAGCAACACGAGGCCACCCAGCGCCACCAGTACACCGCGGTTGTCCTGCAACAGCCAGACCGCGCGTTGCAGCGCGCCCGGCTCGGTGACGACACCCTTCGGAAACGACAGGACCAGCGTGAATCCCTGCCGTGGCATCAGTGCATCGCCGAGTTGCCAGCGCGCATGGCCGGGCTCGACCGCACGTGCTACATAGGCCTGCCCCTGCTCGCCCTGGTAGCCGGTATAACCTTCGACCCGCAGCTGATCGATCGGCACCGCCGCCGGCAGGCGCACATCGGCACTGCCGGCGTCGATCGGAAACTCCCATCCCGTGCCGATCGCATTCCAGTACAGCTCGTCATGATCGCGGAAGAAGCCGATCTGACGCGTGGTCCGATAATGGAATGTAAAAGTGTATCGCGCCGGTACCGGCAGGAAATCATCGTTGCCCGTGTTGATGCGGATGCCGTTGTCCAGCGGCTCGGTAAACCAGGGTTCGGAGACACCGTCACGCTGCACGCCGAGCACGTCGAGACCGACGACCACGCGATTGCCGTAGCGATCCCTGTAACGGGTGGGAAAGTCGCGATAGATGCCGCGCCGGATATTCTCGCCGGCAGCTTGCACGGTAATTTCTTCGGTCACATCGAGGCGTCCATCGCGCTCGATATGCACATCGATCCGGTAATCGAGAATGCGTTCTTCGGCATGCACCGCCGACGCCGCGATCAGAGCCAGTGCCGCGATCAAGCGCCACATCACGGTGCGATCTCCACCCGGACCGCCGGTCGCGCGGCGTCCTGTGCCTGGAAGAACTCTGCCGATTCGAACGCGAATGCCCGCGCAATCAGGGTATCCGGCACCCGCTGCACCGCATCGTTCAAGTCGCGTACGGCGCCGTTGTAGAACCTGCGCGCGTACTGCAACTGTTCCTCGACGGCTACCAGGTCGCGCTGCAGTTGCGCGAAGTTGTCGCTGGCCTTGAGCTCCGGGTAGGCTTCCTTGAGCACGAACACCTGGCCGATTGCCTGTTCCAGCGCCGCTTCGACTTCGCCAAGACGCGCCGGACTGCGCAGCGCCACGGCCCGGGTGCGCAACTCCGTCACTGCCTGCATCACGGATTTCTCGTGTGCCGCATACGCTTTTACCGCGGCGACCAGTTGCGGGACGAGATCATGGCGACGCAAGAGCTGCACATCGATATCCGCCCATGCGGTACGCACCTGGATTCGCAGCCGGACCAGCCGGTTGTAGATCATCAGGGCCCAGATCGACCCCGCGATGCAGATTGCCAGCACGACAGCCATGCAATTCTCCTCAATGTATCGTCGGGAGCTACCAAAGCCGGCGACCGCCTTGCAGCTCGATCGCCGACCGTGCGCTCATGGTGCCATCGGCAGCGGATTGTAATCCAGCGGGCGGCAAACCATGGGCAAGTACCCCGGTTTGCGGCAATTCGGCATCTGCGTGTCATCAGGGCAGACGGCGCAGCTTGACATGGTCAAGCCACGGGCCATATCATAAAACCACGCTCCTACGTTGTTTTATGCTAACCGCGCAGGAGTCGACTGCCGCAGCTGTATCAGGCAGATGGCGTGATCGATTCACTGTAAATCGCGAGGTCCCGACATGAACGCTCCCCAATTGGCCAAGATTGATCATCCCGCCTCATGGACGGCCCGATCCCTGACCGAACAGTCGGCGAAATGGGCCTATCAGCTGAGTCCGGAAGACGTGGCCGAACTCGACCAGGGTCTGCAGCAGGTGAAGTCCCTGGGACTGGTGGTTCCGAATTTCGGCACCAAAGAATTTCCGATGCCGAAGCTGGCGGCAAAGCTTGCCTCATTCAAGGAGGGGTTGTGCACGGGAATCGGCCTTCTTTATATCAAGGGGCTGCCCATCTCCCGGTACACCAAGGACCAGGCGAGCGCGATCTTCTGGGGCATCGGCAGCCATATCGGGATACCGTGGCCACAGAATGTCCGCGGACATCTGCTGGGCGATATCCGCGACGAGGGGCGCACGCTGGATGATCCGATGGCACGCGGATACCAGACGACCGCGGATCTCGACATGCACACCGACGGCGCCGATATCGTTGCCCTGCTGTGCCTGAAACAGGCTCCGCAGGGCGGAGAAAACCAGCTTTGCAGTGCACTCTCTGCTTTCAACAAGCTGGTCGATACCGATCCCGCGGCGGCACAGCATCTGCTCGACACCCCCTGGTGCATCGACTGGCGCGGCGAGGAACCGCCCGGCAAGCCGCCTTATCACAAGGCGCCGCTGCTGACCCGGGTCGGCGACGTCATCACCTGTTTCGACCTGATCCCCTACGTCCACAGCGCCCAGCGCTTCGAGGAGGTGCCACGATTGACGGAACGTGACCGTTCCGCCCTCGCGGCATTCGAGAAAGCCATCTGGGACGATGAACTGGTGGTGCGCCTGCGCCAGGAACCCGGCGACATGGTGTTTATCAACAACCACTATCACGTGCACGCGCGCAGCACGTTCAAGGATTTGGAAGATCCGGCGGAAAAGCGCCATCTGCGTCGGCTGTGGCTGGAAACCGATGCGTGGGCCGCCCAGCGTCCTGTCGCGATGAGCACCTTCCTGCACGCCGCCCGCTCTTTCTGGGAAAAGCCCGGGTCAAGCGTCCAGATGTGGGACCATATGTAGCCGGGGCTCGGCGCGGCAAATACGCCAGGGACTGGCGGTTTGCCGGCCAGGCGCGTCAGGCTTCAGCGCACCTGCTGCGGCTCGTGACTGGCGACCGGCGCACCGGATTCCTTCCAGGCCCTGAAGCCACCCTCGAAATGCGCGATGCGCGGCAGTCCCATATCGCCGAGTACCGCGGCGGCCAGTGAGGAGCGCCACGCGGACTGGCAATAAAGTATCAGTTCCTTGCCGGAACCGAAGACCTCCTTGTAATACGGGCTCTCCGGGTCGGCCCAGAATTCGAGCATTCCGCGCGGCGCATGAAAAGCGTCGGGGACCATTCCCTCGCGCTCGAGCTCACGCACATCGCGGATATCCACGAACAGCACATCGGGGTCGCCGAATTTGAGCCTTGCCTCCTCGAGCGACAGGGTGCGGATCCTTGCGCGCGCTTCCTCGATCAGTTTCTTGTAACCCTTGGTCAGTTGCATGGCATATTCCTTGGGCCGGCAAGGCATCAGAACAAATTCAACGCAGAGTATTCCGTAGCGCCATATCATCCGTCAAACCGTGTTCGACGCTACCTGCGGGCGGCGATCCGCGGTCCGGCGGGCGCGAATATGCGGCAGTTGTTGCACTGTTTGCAATTGAGAATTCCGCGGCAGCCATTACACTGGCGCCCCTCGCGGAGCGCTCTTGCGCCGTCTTCACTGTGGATTTCCTTCGTGATCGCTACCAGCAACCTCACCATCCAGTTCGGGGCCCGGCCCCTGTTTGAAAACGTGTCGGTGAAATTCGGCAACGGCAACCGCTATGGCCTGATCGGCGCCAACGGCTGCGGCAAATCCACCTTCATGAAGATCCTCGGCGGCGATCTCGAACCGAGCTCCGGCAACGTGATGCGCCCGGTCGACATGCGTCTGGGCAAGCTGCGCCAGGACCAGTTCGCTCATGAAGACCAGCGCGTCATCGATGTGGTGATCATGGGACACGAGGAGCTGTGGCAGGTCCGGTCCGAGCGCGAGCGCATCTACGCTCTCCCCGCGATGAGCGAGGAAGAAGGCATGGCGGTTGCCGAGCTGGAGGTACGGTTCGCCGAACTCGACGGCTACACCGCGGAATCGCGCGCCGGGGAATTGCTGCTCGGGCTCGGCATCGCGGTGGAACAGCACGCGGGGCCGATGAGCGCGGTGGCGCCCGGCTGGAAGCTGCGCGTGCTGCTGGCGCAGACCCTGTTCGCGGACCCCGATGTGCTGCTGCTCGACGAGCCCACCAACCATCTCGACATCGACACCATCCGCTGGCTCGAAGGCATGCTGAAGGCGCGCAGCAGCACCATGGTGATCATCTCCCACGACCGTCATTTCCTGAACAGCGTGTGCACGCACATGGCGGATCTCGATTATGGCGCGCTGAAAGTCTATCCGGGCAACTGGGATGCCTACATGCGCGCCTCCACCCAGGCGCGCGAGTTGGTGCAGAACGAGAATGCGAAAAAGAAGGCGCAGATTGCCGATCTGCAGAGCTTCGTGAGCCGTTTTTCCGCCAATGCCTCGAAAGCCAGGCAGGCGACATCACGCGCGCGCCAGATCGAGAAGATCGAGCTCGTCGACATCGTGCCCTCGAGCCGCCAGAGCCCTTTCATCCGCTTCGACCAGAAGCAGAAACTGCACCGCCAGGCGGTCACGCTGCGCGCTGCGGGCAAGGGCTTTGGTGCAGCGCCATTGTTCGAGAGCTTCAGCATCCAGGTGGAAGCCGGCGAGCGCATCGCGATCATCGGTCCCAACGGGGCCGGCAAGACCACGCTGCTGCGCTGCCTGATGAACGAACTCGCGCTCGACGCCGGCGAACTGAAATGGGCGGAACAGGCCGATATCGGTTACTTCGCGCAGGAGCATGCCGCGGATTTTGCCGAAGACCTGAACCTGTTCGAGTGGATGAAGCAGTGGACCAAGGGTGACGAGCAACTGGTGCGCGGCACTCTCGGGCGCATGCTGTTCACCCAGGACGAGATCACCAAGTCGGTGAAGGTGATTTCCGGTGGCGAGCAGGCGCGCATGCTGTTCGGACGGCTGATACTGCAGCGCGGCAACGTGATGGTGCTCGACGAACCCACCAATCACCTTGACATGGAATCGATCGAGGCGCTGAACCTCGCCCTGGAAAACTATCCGGGCACGCTGATATTCGTGAGCCACGACCGCGAGTTCGTGTCCTCGCTGGCCAACCGCATCCTGGATTTCAGGCCCTCGGGCATCGTCGATTTCAGCGGCAGCTACGACGAGTACCTGCGCAGCCAGGCGCTGGAATGAGCGGGCGCTGAAGCGCGTGGGACGCTACCCGCTGGCGGCCCAGCCCTTCATCAGCGGCAACTCGCGCAGGCGGCGGCCCGAGGCGGCGAACAGCGCCGCTGCCAGCGCCGGGGCGATGGTCGGCGTCGGTGGCTCGCCGATGCCGCTCGGCGGCTCTTCGCTCGCCACGATGTGTGCTTCGATAACGGGCGGCGCCTCGGTGATGCGCAGTATGCGGTAATCGCCGAAGTTGCTTTGCTCCACGCGCCCCTCGCGCACGCTGAGTTCGCCGAACAGCGCGAGCCCGAGACCGAAGATCGTTGCGCCCTCGACCTGCGCCCGCACACCGTCGGGATTCACCACCCTTCCGCAATCGAGCGCGGTATCGACGCGCACCACCCGCGGCGTGCCGTCGGCCTGCAGCGCGACTTCGACGATCGTCGCAACATAGCTGTAGAAACTGTTGTGCGCCGCAAAGCCCCGGAAATGACCGGCCGGCAATGGCGCACCCCAGTTCACGCGCGCCGCGAGGTGCTCGATCACGCGCCGGTAGCGGCCGCTGTCGACGGTCGTCCCGTTGGAACTGGCAAGCGGATCGGGGTCCTCGTTGGGTGCTGCAAACTGGCGGTCGGGGCCCAGCAGCGCGATGCGATAGGCGAGCGGATCGACTCCCGCCGCGGCCGCCATTTCATCGATGAAACCGTTCAGCGCGAACGCCTGCCACACATTGCACACCGAGCGCAGCCAGCCGATACGGATAGGGACGGGTGCCTGGCAGGCCTCGATGCCGAGGTGGGGCACGGCGAACGGCAGATTGCTCAGCCCCATGCCGATCTCCCAGGGCTGCGGATGATCGATGCCCTTCTCGAACAACCAGTCGATCGAAGGGTAGGCCGCACGAATCAACCACGCCCGCGGCAGGCCATCGGCGCCAAGACGTGCGCGCATGAACTGCACTGCCTCGGCGTGGAAATAGCAGTTGCGGATGTCCTCCTCACGGGTCCAGAACAGCTTCACCGGAGCGCCCACCCGGCTCGAGACCTCGACCGCCTCGAGCACGAAATCGGTCTGCGACTTGCGCCCGAACGCGCCACCGAGCAGGGTGACATTGATGGTGACTCCGGCCGGCGGGATGCGCAGCCATTCCGCGACCAGCCGGCGCGTCGCGCGCGGATCCTGCACCGGCGCCCAGATCTCGCAGCGCCCGTCGTGCACCCAGGCAACCGCTACCGGCGGCTCCATCGGGGCATGCGCCAGCATCGGCGTTTCGTAGCTTGCCTCGACCAGCGTACCTTCGCCCTCGAGTTCCGCCATCACCTCACCGCGCAGCAACCGGCTCCTGCCGGGCCGGGTGAGACTGTCGCGCAGCTGCGCGCGATAGCTCGCCGTCTCGTAGCCGGCATTGTCGCCGGACAGCCATTCGATCGCGAGCGCCTCGCGCCCTTTCAGGGCCGCCCAGCTGCTGTCGGCGACCACCGCGATACCTTCTTCCGGACGGAACTCGCGCGGATGCGCGGAAAAGGGAATGCTGCAGGTGGCTCGGACGCCGGGGACCGCCAGCGCAGCCGTGTCGTCGACCTGGCGGATGCGTGCATCGAACACCGGTGCGCGCGCCACGCAGGCGTATTTCATGCCGGGCAGGCGCACATCGAAGCCATAGATCGCGGTACCGGTGACGATCGCCGGGGCATCGAGGCCACGCGCACTGTGCCCGATATAGCGGAAATCGCACGGATCCTTCAGCGCCGGGTTCCTCGGTACCTCGAGCTTCGCAGCGCGTGACAGCAATTGCGCATACTCGAAGCGCCGCCCGCTCGCGGCATGCTCGACACCGTGATCGAACGCGCGACACTCGGCAGGCGACACACTCCACCACTGCGCCGCCGCCTGCACCAGCATCTCGCGCGCGGCGGCACCTGCCTCGCGCAGCGGCTGGAACATCAGGCGCACGCTTTTCGATCCATCCGTATTCTGGTCGCCGTATTTCGCATCGCCCACCGCCTGCAGCAGCGTGACCCGGGCAAGATCCGCCTCCAGTTCATCGGCCACGATACGCGGCAGCGCGGTGCGTACACCCTGCCCCATTTCGCTGCGGCTCACCGTGATCTGCACGCTGCCATCGGGGCTGAAGGCCACGAACAGGTTGGGCTCGAAGTTCACCTCGTCGGCGCCCGCGCGTGGTGCAATCCGCGCGCCGAGCACCCACGCCGCCGACACCCCGCCGCTCGCACGTAGAAACGCGCGGCGGGAAATCCGGCGCACGTTCATGCCGGTTTCCTCGCGGCGGCGGCTGCGGCACTCACCGCGGCGCGGATGCGCAGGTAGGTACCGCAGCGGCACAGATTGCCCGCCATCGCGGCGTCGATCGCTGCATCGTCGGGATCGGGGTTCTTCGCCAGCAGCGCGACGGCGCTCATCAACTGCCCCGCCTGGCAGTAACCGCATTGCGGGACGTTGTGCTCGATCCAGGCCTGTTGCACGGCGTGAAGGCCGTCGACCGCCAGCCCTTCGATCGTGAGCACCGTCTTGCCCCCCAGCGAACCGATTGGCGTCAGGCAGGCACGCGCGGGCTCGCCGTCGATATGCACCGTACAGGCACCGCAGGCGCCGATGCCACAACCGTACTTGGTGCCGGTGAGACCCGCGCTGTCGCGCAACCACCACAGCAGCGGCATCCCGGGGTCCGCAGCGGCGGTAACCGGTTCGGCGTTGACCGTGAACTCGATCATTCCATGGGCCTCGCAGGGTGTCGGATCCAGCATATCGCATTTTGCCGCGGGCCCGCTCGCAGCCACGGGACGGTCCTGACAGGCGCGCACACCGCCCAAGCGTTGCCGTTTTGTGTTCGTATCCCCGATTGGTTAGGCTTGGCTCACGCCGGGTCGCTTCTCGCAAATTCTCCGCGCAGGCGTTCAACCCAACCGGAGACCCGGGATGCACGAAGAGATCCACAAGCTGATCGCACAGATCGGCGAACTCGAATCACAGCTGCGCGAACGGCTGCATCAGCAGCAAACCCGCGATCCGTACCACGCGGACGGCAAGCGCATCCGCTTCACCTCAACGGTGCGCAAACAGCATCGTGGCATGCGCATACACCTGCTGCGCTGGCTGGCACAAAGCGAGTGGCGCAACGTCGTCTCGGCGCCATTCATCTTCGCGCTGTTCATCCCGTTTGCGCTGCTCGACCTGTTCCTTGCGCTGTACCTGGCAACCTGCTTTCCGCTTTATCGCCTGAAGCGCCCGCGACGATCCGATTTCATCGTCATCGATCATCAGCACCTGGACTACCTGAACAGCATGCAGCGCCTGAACTGCGTCTACTGCAGCTACGTTACCGGGCTGATCGCCTACGCTCGCGAGATCGCCTCTGTCACGGAGCAGTACTGGTGCCCGATCAAGCACGCGGGCAAGATCATCGGAACCCATGCCCGCTACGCAAAATACCTCGATTACGGCGAAACCGAAAACATCGTGGTCAAGGTGCGTGACCTGCGCGAGGAGTTGCGTGACCCGCCCGTCGAAGACAGTTCCGGGACCCCGCCTGGCGCTGCCTGACCGTACTCAAAACGCGCACCCGACCCGCATCTCGTCATCGGTGGCCTTGCGGATCAGATCGAGACCGGTGCAATCGCCAATGGCGTGAAGTTCCGCGACTTGGACATGCAAGTCCTCGACCCCTGATGCCCGGCGCCTGTGCGTCAACGCATAATCGGTGCCATGACATCCGATTCGTCAGTTGCATGCTGCCTATGCGGGGCGACGAGAACAGGTGCAGTCAGTCCGCCATCACGGAGTTTCCCGGTTGCAGATTTACGGCAGCGAACGACAATATCTTATGTTTGCGGATCGAGGCCGCATTTTCTCGCCGCCATTCGCGAATGGAGTTGGCCGATGCACAAACCGAAACCGATACCCGCCCGGATGCTCGCAACCGTGCTGCTCGCGCTGCTGCCCGCCGGCTGCGTGGGCATGCCGCAGCAACCTGCAGCCGATCGGGTGTTCCTGAACGGCGCCGTCTACACCGTGAATCCGGCGCAACCATGGGCCGAGGCCGTGGCAATTCGCGCCGGCGCGATCGTGTATGTCGGGGACGATGCGGGGGCGCAGTCGCTGATCGATACCCGCACCGTGGTGAGCGATCTGCGCGGGCGCATGCTGCTGCCGGGATTTCACGACGGACACGCCCATGTGCTGGCCGGCGGAATGTCCCTGTCGAGTTGCGACCTGGAGGACCGCCGCGATCACGAGTGGATCCGCGCGCGGCTGGCACAATGCAGCCACAGCGATCGCTTCGCCGCGGACGGCTGGATCACCGGCGCGCATTGGGCACTGGCCGCCTTTGCCGACGGCAGCCCGCCAAAGGCCTGGCTGGATGAGAGTTTCGGTTCGCGCCCGGCGTACTTCGTCGACAGCTTTTCACACTCCGCGTGGGTCAACACCCGGGCCCTGGAACTTGCCGGAATCGACCGCGACACCCCGAACCCGCCACATGGCGTGATCGAGCGCGATCCGCTCAGCGGCCAGGCCACCGGCGTGCTGCGCGATGCCGCGATGGAACTGGTAGCGCGCCATGTGCCGGAACCGGGCGCCGCGGAGCTCGCCGCCAGCGTTGCCGCCGGAGTGCAACAGGCCAACAGTTTCGGGATCACGGCATTTGTCGAACCGGGGCTCACGCGCGAATACCTCGTCCCCTACGTGAACGCCGACCGGGCCGGAACGCTGAACGCCCGGGTCACGGCATCGTTGTCGCCGATCGGCTGGGATTCGGGGCGCTTCGGTCCCGAGATCTTCGAGCTGCTCGCCGAACGCGGGAATTTCCGCGGCCCGCGCCTGAACGTCGACTCGGTGAAGGTCTATATCGATGGCGTGATGGAAACCGGCACCTCGCACCTGCTGGAGCCATACAGCGATGGCAGCAACTTCGAACCGTTCTACAGCACGGCGGAACTCAACGAGCTGTATCCCCGGCTCGACGCGCTCGGGGTGCAGATCCACACCCATGCCATCGGCGACGGCGCGATCCGCATGGCGCTGGATGCCTACGCGCAGGCACGAAAGCTGAACCCCTCGAGCGACAACCGCCACCAGATCGTGCACCTGCAACTCATCGACGAGACCGACATCCCGCGCTTTGCCGAGCTCGACGTGGCGGCGGATTTCCAGTCCCTGTGGGCCTACCCGGATGACTACTTCGACATGGCGCTGCCGCTGCTCGGCGCGCCGCGCGTGAACCGCTACTACCCGATCGCCAGCGTGCAGCGCAGCGGCGGGCGCATCGTCGGTGGCAGCGACTGGGACGTGTCCTCGCTGAACCCGCTGGATGCCATCGAGACCGCCGTGCGGCGCCAGGATCCGTTCACGGCCGATGGACCGGTGCTGCAGGCAAGCGAGCGCGTGGACCTGGCCACCATGATCGAGGCCTACACGCGCAATGCGGCCTGGGTGATGCGGCTCGACACGCTGAGCGGATCCGTGGAGGTCGGCAAGCGCGCGGACCTGATCGTGCTCGATCGCAACCTGTTCGCGATTCCTGCCACGGAAATCAACCAGGCGCGGGTGCTGCTGACACTGCTCGACGGAGTGGAGATGTACCGCGCCGCGATGGAGACGCGGGGCGACCTTTCCTCTCTGCACGGGGACGGCGATCGATGAATTCATCGTCATGAACCGCGGGCGGCACATGCGGCTATCATGGGCGTTCCGTTCCGCCCGCAACCAGGACACCTCCCGATGAGTGCACAGAACCTCTATGACCCACCGCTGATGGCCGACCTGCTGATCGGCGGGCTCAACCGGCACTCCGACCGCCCCTGCCTGCTGATCGGCGACACCGTGCTCAGCTATGCCGAGATTCGGGCGCTGACCAGCCAACTGGTCCAGGCGCTGCAGTCGAAGGGACTCGCGCAGGGTTCGCGGGTCGCGGTGATCTCGGGCAATCGCCCCGAGGTGCTGGCCAATATTGCGGCGATGCAGATCACCGGCTGCTGCGGCACGCCGCTGCATCCGCTCGGCTCGCTCGACGACCACGCCTACGTGATGGAAGACGCCGGCATCGAGACCCTGATCTACGATCCCGCCGGCTTCGATCAGCGCGCCGCCGAACTCCGGCAGCGACTGCCCGGGCTGAAAAACCTGCTGGCCTTCGGCCCGAGCGCCACGGGCGAGGATTACCTGGCACTGGCCGCGGGCTTCGCACCGCGCGCACTGGTGGCACCCCCGTTGCTGCCCGGGGACCTGTCCTCGATCAACTACACCGGCGGCACCACCGGCAAACCCAAGGGCGTGATGATGAGTTATCGCGCCAGCGCCTACATGTCGATGATCCAGATGGCCGAGTGGGAATTCCCCGAAGAGCTGCGGATGATGATCTGCACCCCGCTCTCGCATGCGGCGGCGGCTTTCTTCGTGCCAGTGCTGCAACGCGGCGGGGCGTTCTACGTACCGCGCGGCTTCTCGCCCGACGGCTTCTTCGACATGGTCGAACAGCACCGCATCACGGCCACGATGCTGGTGCCGGTGATGATCAACGTGCTGCTCGATTCGCCCCGTGCCGCAACCGCGGACATGTCGAGCATGCAGACGATCTTCTATGGTGCCTCGCCGATCAGTCCGGCGCGCCTCGAACAGGGCATCCGTACCTGGGGGCCGATTTTCTACCAGTTCTTCGGCCAGTCCGAGGCGCCGATGGTGCTCGCCAACATGAAGAAAGGCGAACACGATCTCGCCAAACCCGAGCGGCTCGCCTCCTGCGGCCGGCCCGCGCCCTGGGTGCACCTCGCGCTGCTCGACGATGACAACAAACCGGTCGCGGCCGGCGCTTCCGGCGAAATCTGCGTGCGCGGCCCGCTGGTCATGAGCGGCTACAACAAGCTGCCCGAGCAGACTGCCGAAGCCTTCGCCGGCGGCTGGATGCATACCGGCGATATCGGACGCTTCGACGACGAGGGCTTTCTCTACATCATCGATCGCAAGAAGGACATGGTGGTGAGCGGCGGCTTCAACGTGTTTCCGCGCGAAGTGGAGGATGTGCTCGCGGCGGACCCCGCGGTGGCGCAGGTCGCGGTGATCGGAGTGCCCGACGAGCGCTGGGGCGAGGCGGTCAAGGCACTGGTGGTGCTCAAGCCCGGCATCAGCGGCGACGCCGAACTCGCCGCGGCGCTGATCGCGCGCGTCAAGGATGCCAAGGGGGCGGTGCAGGCGCCGAAGAGCGTCGATTTCATCACCGGCATTCCGCTCACCCCGGTCGGCAAACCCGACAAGAAAGCGCTGCGTGCACCGTTCTGGGCAGGAGCGGCTAGAAAGGTCTAGGAGTCGAGACGCCGGGCTACAGCGGATCGCACAGGAACACCGGGATATTGCGGTCGGTGCGAGCCTGGTACTCGTCGAAATCCGGGTACAGCGACAGCAGGTGTGGCCACAGCGCGGCCTTCTCCTCGTCGCTGACCCGGCGCGCGCGCATCCTGCGCGTGGTGCCGGCAAAGAAGATCTCGACCTCGGGATTGGCGCTGACGTTGTAGAACCAGAACGGGCTTTTGTCCATGCCGCCCTGGGATGCCACCAGCAGTTCCTGGTCGCCATGCGGCAGATGTATCAACGCGACTTCGCGCCACACGCCGGTCCTCGCGCCCTTGCAGCCCAGCACGCAGATCGGGTATCCGCCGGGAAAATGCTTCATCAGCCGCCCACCGCTCTTCCTGTACACCCAGACATTGAGCCGCGTGTACAGCTTGATGAATTTCTTGCCCCAAGCCTGCTGGTTCTCATCCATCGGCTTGACGTCTTCACGGCGCTTGGTCACGTAGTCGTAACGGATCATCATCTATTCCGGGGCTGACATGGCATAGCCACTTTCGGCAGCATAATGCCTTGCGCGCGCCGACAATCAAACTACCTGTCCGGAATGTCATGTTCCGCAGTTGTGCGAAACGAGGCGCTCCGGGATGTTCAGACGCGGTGCGCAATCAGCAGATAGCGACGCTTGAAGCGGGAACGGACGATTTCCACCCGGGGGAATACATCCTTGTGCTTCTCGAACAAGCGCAGCATGGCGCGCCGGGTGAAATAATATTTGAGGCGGTGCGGCGCGTCCGGAGTCGCTCCCGGAACGCGTCCGATGAAGACCACGGGGAAAGGGGTCAGCAGGAAAGCAAAAAACGCGAAAAACGGCACGACTTCGAGTTTGCAAAAACAGTCGAACAGGCTGAATCCGGCGATTTCCAGCACCAGCGTCTCGCGCGTGATGGACATCATGCGCTCGAGTTGCAACAGGGGATTGTCAAGGTGGTGCAGCACGTTCAGGCACAGCACGTAGTCGAACGTTTCAGTCACCGGTTCATGATTGAGGTCACGCCATTCGAATTCCGCGATGACTCCCTTGGCCTGGGCAAGACGGGCAGCCCTGCGGATGATCATCGGGCTATGGTCATAACCAACCACGCGCATGGCCCCACGACGCAGCGCTTCAAAACAGAAGTAGCCGTGATTGCAGCCGAGGTCGAGGACAGTCTTTCCGGCAAGATTTTCCGGAAACATCCGGTCCGCCGACGAAGACCGGTCCTTGCCGTTGGTGCTCAGGCCGTAGGGCAGTTCGATACGCTGATAGGAGAATTGCCCACGCGCCAGAAGCGCTTCGATGCGCTCCTTTGGCCAGGGAACGTTGTCCGCGACACGGTTCCTGCGCCGACCCTCGGCAACAGAGCGCGGCTTCTGCACTTCGGCTTGCGTCAACTATCCACGTCCGTGTCTTGAACATACCGGTTTATGGCGCCACTCGGCGCCGGTCGCGCAATGGTAGTCCCGCAAGCTGAAGATTGGCTGAATGTACGAGGTCAATCGGGTGTGACGTTGCATCACACCGCAAGAGAAGCGAGGCCAGACACGCGTATGTGCAGCCGCTGCTTCGCATCGAGCTCGGCCGCGACTTCGAAGTGAACCTGCTGGGCATACGCCGTCACGAGCGCCAGCCCAAGTCCGCTGTGCTCGCCCGAGCTGCGCGCCGGATCCTTGCGCCAGAAGCGCTCGAACAGGTGTGGCACATCGCTCGATTCCAGGTCCACGACCCGATTGCTCACCCCGATCTGTATCCTGCCGTTGCTGCGTTCCAGCGTGCAGATTACCACCGTGTCACACGGGCTGTAGCTCACGGCATTCGCAAACAGGTTGTTCAGGATGCCCTCGAACTGTTCGCGTCCACGATCGATCACGATCTCTGCGGCAGGCTCGCACCGCAGCTCGAGCTGCCGTCCGCGGGCGAAGGGCTGGATTCTCTGCCATGTTTCCTCGACGAGCGCCTGGAGCGAAAAATCACCGGTTCTGATCGTTACCGTACCGAAATCATGGCGTGCAAGCTCAAGCAGATCGAACACCAGATGCTCCATCTGCAGCGTCGTTTCGCGCACATCGTCGAGATACCCGGTCACCAGCGCCTGGTCCGCCGGCCAGCGCCCTCCGATCTCGGCGAGGGCACGCAGCTCCGCCAGCGGCGTACGCAATTCATGCGCAACGTTGGCGGAAAAGCGCTGCTCCGCGCTGAAGGCCCGCTTCACGCGTTCGAGAAGCGAATTGAACTGGCTTACGAATATATCGAGTTCCACCGCGGGATGCGTCAACCGCAGCGGTGGTTCCATCGAGCGCGCATCGAGCGCCGCCACCTGGCGCCCCAACTCCGAAAGCGGACCAAGACCCCAGCGAACACTGAGCCGGGCCAGGAAGGCAAGTGCAAACATCAAGGCGAAGCTGACGCCAAAAATGACCTCCCGGATGTTTTCACGCATGGCCTCGAGATCGTGACTGCTGCGCGCAACCTGCACGATCGCAGCCTCGCGCCGCAATCGCGCCCGCATCGCCGACGATTCGATCTGCGGCAGGAATTCGATCTCCACCATACGACCATTGCGGCCATCCGGCAGCGTGAGGCCGATGAATCGCACGCCCCCAAGGGCGGTTTCAAATGGGGGCAGGCGCGATTCGCCGAGCGAGCGCGATGCCTCGACCAGGGAGCCGTCCGCGAGCCAGACCTGGAAAAAACTCGCGTTGCTCCTCGCCGCGAATTCCGGCATGAACTCGTCCGCGAAATCAAAAAACACTCCTCGCTCGTTCTGTTTGGTCAGGGTCGCAAGTGCCTGCGCGCGGGCCAGCAGCGCGCCATCCAGATCCGCTTGTAACCGTCTCCCGATCAACGTGTCGAGCAGCAGCCCCGCGCCGAGCAGCAGCACGCAACTGCCAATGACGACGTTGCGGGTCACCCGTGTGCTGATCGATGACACTGTCCGTGGTCCTCGATGCAATAACCAAAACCGCGCCGGGTGCTGATCAGGTCGGGTTCTCCCGCGAGCCGCAATTTCTTCCGCAGCGCGCTGATATGCGCCTCGATGGCATTGCGTGACACCGACGAATCGCTGTCGTAGACGCTGTCTTCAAGCTTGCGCAGTGACACAACACGTCCACGATTCAAGGCCAGGCACTCGAGAATCACACTCTCGTGCGGCGTCAGCTTCAGCTCCGTACCGGACTTGAAAGCCTGGTGCCTCGCCGTGTCGAAATCAATGCTGCCGAGAGCGATCACGGGGTCGGGTTTCGCGTAGCGACGTCGAATCAATGCCGCGATTCGGGCCTGCAGTTCATCAAAGGAAAACGGCTTGACCAGGTAGTCGTCGGCACCGAGTTGCAAACCCTGAACACGGTCCTGCACCTGGTCCCGCGCCGACAGAATGATGATGCCAGCGCTTTCACCCGATCTGCGCAGTTCGCGCAGCACGGCTAGTCCATCGATCTTCGGCAGCATCAGGTCCAGCACGACGACGTCATAAGCCAGCCGCTTCGCATACTGCAGCGCCGCGCTGCCATCGCCCACGAGGTCGACCGCATATCCGCTGCGGCTCAGACCATCAACCAGCGTCTTGCCGAGACGAATCGAATCTTCGACGACCAGGATTTTCATCGACGCACTTTATCACGGCACCGGGCTGCCACCCACGGCGCGGCGCAGTCGATTGCCCGTCGCGTGGGCATGATCGCCTGTTTTGCTTAATCGCTCACCGGCCTTATGCTCTACCCAGGCAATCAGCGGAAGATCCGGATTTCATCGCCATGGCCAGCGCCCGCTCCACCCTGATCACCGTCATGCTGGTGAGCTTCATGAGCACTGCCGGCGTGGCGCTGCCGTTTCCGGTACTCGCGCCGTATTTTCTTGCGGGTGAACCCGGCGCACTGAGCGGATTTCTCGGCTTGCCGCCAAAACTGCTGCTCGGCATATTGCTGGCGGTCTATCCGCTCGGCATCCTGATCGGCAGTTCCTTTCTCGGGGCGCTGTCGGATCATTTCGGTCGCAAGCGGGTACTGGTCGCGAGCCTGTGCCTTGCGGCGCTCGGCTATCTCCTGACCGCGGCCGCGGTGCTGATCGAGAGCTTTCCGCTGTTTGCGCTGGCGCGTCTGCTGACCGGGCTGTGTGAAGGCAACGATGCGATCGCGCGCGCCGTGGCACTCGACCTGCACCCGGCGATCAGCCGCAGCCGCGCGCTGAGCCTGGTGTTCGCTACCACCTACGCGGGCTGGATGGCGGGGCCGCTGGCCGGCGGCTACCTGATGGTGTTCGGCATGGCGGCGGTATTCCTGTTCGCCGGCGCGGCACTGCTCGCCTGCGCATCGTTCACCCTGCTTGCCCTGATGGAGACCTCCGCGCTGCCCGCTTCTCCACAATCCCCGCCTGCCCTGCTGAAAACCGCGCGCCAACACAATTCCCTGCGCCTGTGGCGCGAGCCGCCGATCCGCGAGCTGCTGATCTTCCATCTGCTCTACACGCTTGGCGTGAACGCCTGCTACGAGTTCTATCCGCTGTGGCTGGTCGAGTACTTCGGCAGCGACAGCCGGCATATCGCCTGGCTTACGGTGTACATGACCGGCGCGATGATATTCACCAGCATGTTCGTGGTGACCCGGCTGCGCGCGCGCTGCGCCAGCCTGACGCTGGTGCGCACGAGTTCGAGCGTGTTCGCCGCGCTGCTGCTGTTGCTGGTGTTCACCCCGATCGAGCATGTCCCATGGGTGTTTGCCGGGCTGGGAATGACCATCAGCATCAACAGCGGATGTTTCCCCGAGTACATGGCCGAGCGCTTCGCCCACCAGGGGGCCGGGCGCGTGATGGGTCTGATCAGCACCAATTTCTACGCGAGCAATATGCTGATCGCGCTGGCCGGAAGCGTGATCGCGCTGGCCGGCAGTCAATGGTCGCTGATCGCCGGGGCGCTGCTGTGCGCCTGCGCGGTGGCCTGGCTGCAGTACACCAGGCCGCCGGCGTCGGCGCAGGTGATCGAGGCAGTGACATGAATGGTGCCACGGGCACTTGCTCCGCGACCGCTTCGCGCCGCATGATCAGCCGTAACGATGCCGCGCCGCGAGCGGCCTGACGAGATGTCCGGGAACAAGCATATGGACGAGACGGTGACGGGCATGCGCCTGCGCGGGGTGAACCTCGGCGGCTGGCTGGTGCTGGAGAAATGGATGAAACCGAGCCTCTTCGAGGGGCTCGCCGCCACCGACGAAACCTCGTGGTGCGCGGAACTCGGCGCCGCGGCGCCGGCGCGGCTACGCGCCCACTGGGACGGCTTCATCACCCGGGCCGATTTTGCCTGGCTCGCGGAGCGCGGCATCAACGCCGTGCGCATCCCGCTCGGACACTGGATTTTCGGCCCGCCCTATCCCTGGCACCGCGCCTACGGCAGCAACCCTCACCCGTTTGTGGAAGGCGGCATCGAGGTGCTCGACCGCGCCATGGACTGGGCCGACGAGCTTGGCCTGCGCGTGATACTCGACCTGCACGCCGCTCCCGGCTGCCAGAACGGTTTCGACAACGGCGGCATCAAGGATGTGTGCGAATGGCACACCCGCGAAGAGTACCTGGCGCATTCCGTCGCCGTGCTCGGGCGCCTCGCGGCGCGCTATCGCGGGCGCCGCTGCCTGCACGCGATCGAGGTGCTGAACGAGCCCAACTCGAGCGTGCCGACCGCGCTGCTCGAGGCCTATAACATCCGCGCCTGCCAGGCGATCCGCGCGCACTGCCCGGCGCACGAGGTGGCGGTCGTGTTCCACGACGGCTTTCGCTCGCATCGCGAATACCGCGGCGGCCTGCTCACCTCGGGCGCGCAGAACCTGGTCTTCGATGTGCACCGCTACCAGTGTTTCGAGCGCTCCGACATCGATATGGACATCCACGGCCACCTGCACAAGGCAGGTGTGCTGTGGCGCGAGGAGGCCGACGCGATCCAGCGCGATCTCGCCCTGCCCGCCATCGTCGGCGAATGGAGCCTCGGGCTCGATCTCAAAGTGGTTTCGCTGTGGGCGCAGGGTCCCTGGAATCACGCGCTGGAGCGCATGGACGCCTTCCAGGAACATGTTGCCTACCGCGCCTACGCGGCCGCGCAACTGCTCAGTTTCGAACGCTACCGGGGCTGGTTCTTCTGGAGCTACCGCACCGAGACCACGCCCGCGTGGTGCTTCCGCGAATGCGTGGAGCGCGGCTGGCTGCCCGGGAGGTTCGACTGAGGGGGTTGCGGCGCGCGCAGCCGCGGTAATGCCCGCGGACATGCTTTCCGGGCTCAGTGCGAGATCGAGCCGTTCTCCCGTACCCCCGCGAACAGGAAGTGCGGCTCGGCCAGGCGGTTGAGCACGATCTTGCGATGGTGCAGCGCTTCCAGCCCGGAGTGGAAGCTGATGGTCAGCACCGCGCTGTTCGGCAGTTCGCGGTGCAGCATCTCGAGAATCAGCTGCTCGCCGCGCGGGTCAAAGGCATCGCTTGCCTCTTCCATCAGAATCCACGCCGGACTCTGCAGCAGTGCGCGCGCGAAACCGAGGCGCTGCTGCGCGCGCAGCGGCAGCGCCTGCTCCCAGTTATCGATCGCATCCAGCCGCGGCGCCAGCCAGGTGACGCCCGCGCATTCCAGCGCACGATGGATGCTCTCGCTGCCGTGGGCGTCGCCGCCGCGCGGGTAGCACAGCGCCTGGCGCAGCGTGCCCTCGGGCAGGAACGGGCGCTGCGGCATGAACAGGATGCCGCCGTCATCGGGCAGCAGCACGCGTCCACTGCCCCACGGCCACAGGCCGCCGATGACCTTGAACAGGCTGCTGGTCACGGCCGGGTCACCGGCCACCAGCACCCGCTCGCCGCGGTGGATCTCGGTATCGAGATTCTCGAGCAGGATCAGGCCATCGGGATCGGCGATGCAGAGCTTCTCGATCACCAGGCAGGCGCCCTTCGCGCGACCGATGAAGATGCGCTTGTCGCTGGGCGTGCGCGCCTCGGCATCGAGGCGTTCCATATCCTCGAACAGCGACAGCACGCGATCGGCCGAGGCCCGCGCGCGCGCCATGTCGCCGAGGTTGTCGACCGGCCACGACAATGCCGAGGTAAGCTTCTGGAACGCCTGCGCCGCCTGCATCAGCACCCCGAGTGACATCGTGCCGAGAATGTACTGCGGCGCCGCAACCAGGATCGGAAACACCGGCAGCAGGGCGCCGTAGCCGGTCGAAAAAGACACGATGCCCATGTAGGCCAATGACTGGCGATCCCAGTTGCGCATGATCGCGCCGAACTGCCGGCCCGCTCCGGCACGCTCGATCGACTCGCCGCGTAACAGCGCGATGGCTTCCGAGTGCTCGCGCGCCCGCGCCATGCCGAAGCGAAAATCCGCCTCCGCGGTCTGCAGGGCATTGGTCGAGCGCACCAGCGGGCGTCCCATCATCCAGCCGAGCACCGCGCCGAGGCCCGCGTAAAGGAACGCGAGCGGCACCATGAAACCCGGCACGCGGATATCGGTGCCCGGCAACTGCAACGTGCCCGACACGGTCCACAGGATATCGATGAAACTGCCGAGAATCAGCACCGAATAAACCAGGGTGTGCGCCAGCGCGATCGCGGTCTCGGTCACGACGCGGATATCCTCGGCGATGCGCCCGTCGGGATTGTCGTGCTCGCCGGCGCTGAACAGCAGGCGGTAATGGCGCCCGCTCTCCATCCAGCGACCGATAACCCGGTCCGTGAGCCAGGCGCGCCAGCCCAGTTGCAACCAGCGTTTCACCAGCAAGTGCGCCGCGGTGACGCCCAGGGTCAGCGCAAAGATCAGCGCGAATACCCCGACCTGCAGTATCAGGGCGGGAACCGAGCGCGCTTCCAGCGCATCGAACAAGGCGCGGTTCCAGTAGTTGGTCCAGACCGCGAGCGCGACCTGCGCAACGGTGAGCACCAGCAGCAGCAGCGACCCGCCGCGCACCCGCCACTTGTCGACGCCATTCCAGTACCCGCCGGCGAGCCGCAGCACCCGGGTCGGGAAATGGCGGCGCGCGACCGGGTCTGCCCGCCCCGCGGGGTGTGTGCGGATTTCTTCTTTCATGCTCGGCGGGCGCGTGGGATTTTTCCTGTGGCGCATCGAGGCGCCGGTTTTTGTATTGTTATCGGATCGTGCAGCGCAGTCTTTCCATTCAATGGCAAATCCAGGTCTGTCTCCCACGCCGCCTCAGGCGTCCACATCCTCGCCTTCGGTGCGATCGACGATCAGGGCTCGCTCGACGAATCTCCATTGCCCGTCCACCTTGGCAAACCGGTCCTGGTAACGGATATACATCACGAAGCAATGATCCTTGCCCTGCTTGTGATGGAAGTGCGAGGCGATGCAGTACGTCTCGCCGCTGGCACTGTCGGGCGTGAGGGACAGCAGCAGTTGCTGGCCGACCAGGTGAAAGGTGCGCTGGTAGCGATGCAGCAGCTGCAAGCCCTGCTGGATGGTCGCGAGGCCATCCATCCGGTACAGCGGCTGCTGGGCCGCGGGATCGCCCGTAAACCCCGCGATACTGGCATCGGCGCCCAGCACCGAGTCCAGCTGGTCGAATTCGCGCCGGTCCACATGGCGCGCGTAGCGAATGCCGAGCTCTTTCAGTGCGGCAACGGTAGCGAGGTCGGTGATACTCAAGGTACTGCTCCTGTCACGGGTTCAAGAAAATCGAAAACGACTCAGCAGATCTCGCCACGGTCAGTGGCCGCGAACACCTCCGCGCCGACGATCGCGGCGGCTACATTCCGGCAGTCGGGAAAACTGCGCAGCGTATGCCCGCCATCCACCGCCAGGCACTGACCGGTGATCCACGACGATTCGGGACCGACCAGGAAGCGGATCGCGCGCGCCTGGTCGAGTGGCTCACCCGCGCGACGCAGCGGTTGCTGGTCGAGAAAGCGTTCGATCAGCGCGCTGTCCGCAAACATGCCCTCGGTGGCAGCGGTGCGCGTCAGGCCGGGCCCCACCGCATTGACCCGGATGTTCTTTTCACCGAGCTCGTCGGCGGCGACGCGCACCAGCTGCTCGACAGCGGCCTTGCCCGCGCAGTACGAGGCCAGGTAGCGGCTGGAGAAGCGGGCCGCGGTGGACGATATCGCGACGATCGAACCGCCGCCCGCACGCACCATCGCCAGCCCGGCATATTTGAGCACCAGGTACTGCGGACGCACGTTCTGGTCAATCTCGGCGCCGAACAGATCGTCGGGATAACCCAGCACCGGGCGGAAATGACCGCCACCGGGCACGGTCACCGCGGAGTCGAGCCTGATGCCACCCTCGGCAACCTCGACCGCCCGGCGCACATCGGCACCCTGCATGACATCGCAACCGACCCAGTGGATCGCGCCACCCGAGGCCGCCGCAACGCCAGCCAGCCTGGCTGCCGCGGCACGCAGCTTGTCTTCATCGCGCCCGGCAATGGTAACCGTCGCACCCTCTGCCAGCAGCAGCTCCGCGCTGGCATAGCCGATGCCACTGCCGCCGCCGACGATCAGCGCACGATGTCCTGTCAGCAAGGCGTTGTTCATGTCCCGGATTTCCACGTCGGCAAAGATACGCGGAAAGCCTAATGCACCTGTTGCGCCAAAGCGAGTCCTCCCGCCCCTGCCTGCAGCGTCAGCGTCGCAATATCCTCCATGAGCAAGGTGCAAATGTTCCCGGGAGTGCAGATCACGGCAACCGGAAGCTCGCTTGACGTGTTGCTCATTCAGCCTCCAGCATCGAGATCAGCGCATCGAATGTCGCCCGCACCGCCTGCACGGACTCCGCGACGCGCCCCGCGACCAGGTGCTCGACCAGCACCACGTGACGCTGCAGGGTTGCATCGAGATTCAGCGCGTCATCGACATAACGCAGCGTGATGCGTGCCCGCACATCCCAGTGAAAGGCATCCCAGGTCCTCAGGAAAAAGCGGTTTGCGCAAGCCTCGATCAACCTGCGGTGCAGCTCCAGCGCCGCACCGACATAGGCATCGCGCGCGTTGCGGCCGGCAAATCCACGCATGCGCCTGATGTCCGCCCGGAACCGCCGCGACATTGCGGGATGCAGCGGCAAGGCCAGCTCGACCGCGCGCATCTCGAGTACCGCGCGCAGCTCGTATGCTTCCTTCAAAGCGTTCAGGTCGGCAGCACACACCCGGGTGCCACAATAGCGCTCGGTGGTGAGCAGCCCGGTGGCCTCGAGTTCGCGCAATGCTTCGCGAACCGGCGCCTGGCTCACACCGAATTCCTCGGCGAGCACGAGTTCCTTGAGGCGCATGCCCGGGGGGTAGCTGCCCTCCAGTATGCGTGCCACCAGTTGCTCACGAATCCGGTCGCGCATGCACGTGCGCTTGATGACGCTCTTGGGCAGCAGCTTGCTCATGGGGGATGGTCCGTGGTCCCGGCACCGTTCACGATACGCACCGCCTCGTGATCCGAGAGCGAATCCGGCGGGCTGAGTATCACGCGATCCGTGGCGTCCACTCCGGACAGGATCTCGAGCTCGTTGCCGAAATCGCGACCCAGCGTCACGGGCTTCAGCAACACGCGATTGTCCTCGCCAACCGTGGCGACGTGCGGACCTGCCGCGCGAAACAGCAGGGTATTGGCGGGCAGGCGCAACGTGGATGATCCGGGCAGCTGGAAATGAACATCGACATAGGTGCCGGACAGCAATTCGTGGTGGCGATTGTCCACATCGAGTTCCACCAGCAAGGTGCGCGATGCGGCATCGAGCGCGTTGGCGCTGCGCACCAGTCGCGCCTCGTATTCCGCGCCCGGACGATCAGGAAAGCCGAGTCTTGCGACCAGTCCGGGAGTCATCGTCGCCACATAGACCTGCGGCACGCGAACGAATACCCGCAGCCGGCTGGTATCGGCGATCCGGAACAGTTCCTCGCCCGTGCCATTGGCCGAAATCAGCTGCCCAATGTCGGTATTGCGCACGGTCACGATACCGTCGAAGGGCGCGACGATCCGCTTGAAGGCGCTCAGTTCCTGCAAGCGCTGCAGACTGGCGCGCGCCGCGTTCAGCCGGGCGGCGCTTGCCTGCGCGGCACTCTGCTGCTCGTCGACCTGCTGGCGCGACACCGTGTGGCTCGCACCCAGGGCAAGCCAGCGTTCGGCCGTGGTCTGCGCGAGCGCAGCGGCCGCCTCGGCCGCAGCCACCTCCGCGCCGCCCTCGCGCAATTGCTGATCGAGCTCGGGCGCATCGATCTCGGCGAGAAGCTGACCGGCGGTTACCGTCGTACCGATATCGACGTGCAAGCGGGCAAGATAACCGTCGGTGCGTGCGAAAATCGACGCTTCCACGCGGGCAACCACATTGCCCGGCAGGCTCAGGTCGATGCTCGTATCGCTGCGTGTCGCGCTGATCGTGGTTACCGTGCGCGCAATCTGTTTCTCGGTATGTGCGCGCAGGCGCGCTTCGGCACGCTCTCGTGACACCAGGCCCCATCCCGCCACAACGAGCGCAACGAGCACCACGACCAGTGCCACTCGCCCGAAGCCCCTCGCGGAAGCCTTGATCGGCATGGATCGGTTGCTGCTATTCATGACGATTTCCTGGGGAACATGTACCTGCTCACACCGCGCTCGCGTCGTTGCGCGCGCGGTGCAACAAGCTGAAAACGCCGGGCACGAAGAACAGCGTGGCGAACGTGGCAAATATCAGCCCGCCGATCACCGCGCGCCCGAGGGGCGCATTCTGCTCACCGCCCTCCCCCAGTCCCAGCGCCATCGGCAGCATGCCGATGATCATCGCGAGCGCGGTCATCAGG
The DNA here is from genome assembly GCA_016705365.1 of Gammaproteobacteria bacterium. Taxonomy (NCBI): domain Bacteria; kingdom Pseudomonadati; phylum Pseudomonadota; class Gammaproteobacteria; species Gammaproteobacteria bacterium. The sequence goes on from JADIYI010000009.1 coordinate 280,234, forward strand.
ACCGGACGAAAGCGCGTATGGCCGGCTTCGAGCGCGGCCTCCGATGATGCGAGGCCCTGCCCGATGCGCTCGCGTGCAAAACTCACGACGAGAATGCTGTTGGCGGTCGCCACGCCCATGCACATGATCGCTCCGGTCAGCGCCGGTACGCTCAGGGTAGTCCCGCTCAGAAACAGCATCCACGCGATGCCCGCAAGCGCCACGGGCAATGCGGAGATGATGACAAACGGATCCGTCCACGACTGGAAATTGACCACGATCAGCAGGTAGACCAGAACGATTGCACCGGCCAGGCCGATCAGCAGTCCGGTGAACGAGCTGCGCATGGTTTCCATCTGACCGCGCGCGACCAGGCGCGTGCCGCGTGGCAGCTTGTCGGCATACGCGGCGACGATACGGTCGACATCCTGCGCGACACCGCCGAGATCGCGGTCCTGCACACTCCCGAAGATATCGATCACGGGCTGGGCGTCGTAGTGAGTGGCAACGTTGGCGCCCGCGCCGCGGGAGATGCTCGCCAGCGCACCGAGGATCTGCTGCGAACCGTCAATGGCGCTCCCGACCGGCAGGTTCTGCAGATCGTCCAGCGAGCTCACGCGGTTCTGCGGCATGCGCGTAACAATCGGGTATTGGACGCCGTTTGCCGGGTTCAGCCAGTAAGTAGGTGAAGTCTGGAAGCTGCCCGAGAGCGCGATCAGCAGATTGCCCGCCAGATCACGCTGCGTGAGCCCGAGTTGTTCAGCACGACCGCGATCGGCACTGACCCTGAACTCGGGCTTGTCGTTTTCCTGCTGGATACGCAGATCGACCAGTCCGGGCACATGCCGCAGCTCGGCCAGCAATTGCCGCGCCAGCGCGCGGTTTTCCCCGCTGGGGCCGATGATCTGCAGGTTTATGGGCGCCGGCAGCCCGAAGTTCAGGATCTGGCTGACGATATCGGCAGGGAGGAACGCGAAATTGATCGAAGGGAACGCCTCCGGGAGGCGTCGACGCAGTTCGCGTACATAATCGGCGGTCGGGCGATGGTCCTTTTCGAGGCGAATCAGGATATCCGCATCGCTCGTGCCGATCGTACCGGAGGTGCCATAGGTCAGGTTGATACCGCTGTTGGGCAGGCCGACGATATCGACCACGCTGGCGATGTCCGCCGCCGGGATCACGCGCCGGATTTCCTCCTCCACATCATCAGCCAGCAGCGCGGTCTCCTCGACCCGCGTCCCGCTCGGACCCCGCATGTGCAGGCGTATCTGGCCCGAGTCTATCTGGGGAAAGAAGTTCCTGCCGAGCGCGGGATAGAGCAGCATCGAGAGCAGCGCGAACCCCAGAAACATGCACACAAACAAGCCGCGATGCTGCATGACGTGCTGCAGCGCCTCGAAATAAGCGGTGCGCAACGCCTCGAAGCGTCGTTCGAATGCCTGCTGCACACGCCGCAACGGGTGCGCGGGCGGCTGCACACCGGCCACGGCTCGCGGGCGCAGCCAGTATTTTGCGAGTGTTGGCACCAGGGTGCGGGACAGCCCGTAGGAGGCAAGCATGGCAAACACCACGGCCTCGGCCATCGGCACGAACAGGTAGCGCGCCACGCCCGTGAGCAGGAACATCGGCACGAACACGATGCAGATAGCCAGGGTCGAGACCAGCGCCGGTACCAGGATCTGGCGCGAGCCCTCCAGTATTGCCTCTTCCACATCACGGCCTTCCTCCAGCAAGCGGTTGATGTTCTCGATGGTGACCGTTCCATCGTCGACCAGTATGCCGACCGCAAGGGCCAGGCCGCCCAGCGTCATGATGTTGATCGTCTCGCCCAGCGCATGCAGTGCAATGATCGAGCACAGGATCGAAAGCGGAATGGAGATCGCGATGATCAGCGTGCTGTGCCAGCTGCCCAGGAACAGCAGGATCAGCAGCGCGGTGAGCAGCGCCGCGATGAGCCCCTCGGCCAGCACACCCTGGATCGAGGCCTTGACGAATACTGACTGGTCGCCGGTCGCCTCCAGATTCACGTCATCGGGCAGCAGCGCACGGATCTGCGGCAGGCGTTGCTTGATGGTTTCGATGATGTCCAGAGTCGAGGCCGACCCGGTCTTCTGTACCGTCATCAATACCGCGCGACTGCCGTCGACCCGCACAATATTGGTCTGTGGCGGATGGCCGTCATGCACATGCGCCACATCGCGCACATAGGTGATACTGCCGTTCTGGCCCCGGATCGGAAGATCGTTGAGCTCCTCGAGTTTCTGCGGGCTGGCGTTGAGCTTGACCGCGTACTCGATCGTACCGATCTTCTGGGTGCCTGCCGGCAACACCAGGTTCTGGTCACCCAGCGCCTGGTTGACATCCCGCGGCGAAAGACCCTGGGCACGCAGTGCAACCGGGTCGAGATCGACATTGATCTGGCGTGCCGCACCGCCATAGGGAAAGGGAACCGAGGCTCCGGCAACCGTCGCGAGCTGCGCGCGCACAAACTGGTTGGCAAGGTCGAACAACTCCGACTCGCCCAGCACGGCGCTGGAAAATGCCAGTTGGATGATCGGCACCGTGGAGGCGCTGTATTTCATTACAAACGGCGGCGAAGTCCCCGGCGGAAGAGCGTGCTGGCTCGTCTGGGCAAACGCCGTGATCTGTGACATCGCCAGATTGATGTCGACACCGGGCTGGAAAAACACCTTGATTACCGCGATGCCCGGATAGCTTTGCGATTCCAGGTGTTCGACGTCGTTGACGATCGTGGTCAGCGGGCGCTCGAAGGTCGTGGTGATCCGCCCGGCCATTTCGTCGGGCGCCAGCCCCGAGTATGCGAACACCACGCCGATCACCGGAATCGGGATATCGGGGAAAATATCGGTGGGCATGCCTGCACGCATCGGACTGCCGAAAATCGACAGCGCTCCGATCAGGGGCAGCAACAACGCCAGCACGATGAATGTGTAAGGACGCTGCAGTGCGAGGCGAACGATCCACATTCGATCGATATCCGGGCTTCTTCTGGTGCCATGCGGGGCGTGGGCAGACCACGGCTGGTTATCGATTATCGATAATCAACCGTGGTCGATGCAAGCATGAATTCAGACCAAGGCACCAGCGCTCAAACCCGGGCTCCACTCGATCCCCGCCGCAGCGCACCCATTCCAGATGCGGTGCCACAGCACATCAATCCGGCTTGCCGCGGGGCAAGCTCCCGACGATCGACGTGAGCAAGTCGATCGGCATCGGGAAGATGATCGTGGAACTCTTCTCGCCGGCGATCGCGGTAAGCGTCTGCAGATAGCGCAACTGCATCGCTTCCGGCGCCTGCGCCAGCTTGTTGGCCGCTTCCAGCAGCTTGTCGGAAGCTTGCAGCTCGCCCTCGGCGTGGATCACCTTGGCGCGCCGCTCGCGTTCGGCCTCGGCCTGCTTCGCGATCGCACGGATCATGTTCTCGTTGAGGTCCACGTGCTTGATCTCGACATTCGCGACCTTGATGCCCCAGACATCGGTCTGCACATCGAGCACCTGCTGCAGATCCTGGTTGATGCGCTCGCGATCGGCCAGCAGCTGGTCGAGCTCGTGCTTGCCGAGGATCGCGCGCAGCGTGGTCTGCGCCAGCTGCGAGGTCGCGTTCATGTAGTCCTCGACCTGGATGATCGCGAGCTGCGGGTCGACCACGCGTGCGTAGATCACCGCGTTGACCTTTACCGAGACATTGTCACGCGTGATCACGTCCTGCGGCGGCACGTCCATCACCACGGTGCGCAGATCGACGCGCACCATCTGCTGGATGCCGGGAATCAGGATGATCAGCCCCGGTCCCTTCACCTTCCAGAAACGCCCCAGCTGGAACACCACGCCGCGCTCGTACTCGCGCAAAATGCGCACCGAGGCGAACACCAGCAGAATCAACAGTATTGGAATGAACCCGTAACCGATACCCATCTGTTTTTACTCCTCGCTTGCAGTGGAACCTGTATTGCCCGGGGTGCCACCGTCGGCCGCTTGCGTCGCGACGCCAGCCTCGGGCTGCACCTGCAGGATCAGACCTTCGCGGCCGGTGACGCGCACCTGCTCGCCGGGGCGCAGCGGCGCGCTCGAGCGGACCTGCCAGCGCTCGCCGTGAACTCGTGCCCAGGTCGTCTGCAGGTCTTCGCCGATAATCTCGCCGTGCGCGCCGATCAGCTCCTCGGAGCCGCTCACCACGGGCCGGCCGCGAGCCTTCAGCGCCAGGCGCAGCACCACCACCACGAACAGCACATTGAACAGCGCCACACTCACGATCAGTCCGAGCGGAATGCCGAAGCCCGGCGTCTCGGTGTCGATCAGCATCACCGAGCCGATCACGAAGGCGATGATGCCACCGATGCCGAGCGCGCCGAAACTCGGCAACAGGGCCTCGCCCACCAGCATTGCAAACCCCAGCACGATCAGCGCCACTCCGGCATAGTTCACCGGCAGCATCTGCAAGGCAAACATGCCGAGCAGCAGCGCGATCGATCCCGCCACGCCGGGCAGACCGAATCCCGGCGTGGTCAGCTCGAAATAGATGCCATAGATGCCGAGCAGCAGCAACAGGTAGGCCACGGTCGGATCGGTGATGATAGCGAGCAACCGGGTGCGCCAGTCGGCATCGAAGGCCTCGATGATCACTCCGTCACTTTGCAGCAGCAGGGTGCCGTCCTGCATCGCCACCGTACGGCCCTGCGCCTGTTGCAGCAGCGAGGGCAGATCGGATGCCACGAGGTCGATCACGCCACGCTCGTGTGCCTCCTGCGCCGACAGGCTGGCGCCTTCGCGTACCGCGCGATCGGCCCATTCGACATTGCGTCCGCGCAACTGCGCCAGCGAGCGCAGGTAGGCCGCGGAATCGTTCACCATCTTGCGGGTCATCGCATCGGCACCCGGATGCACTTCGTCCGTATCGGGCGCGGCACCGGGCGGATCCGTCCGCGGCTGCGCAGGCGCATTGGGCGCTGGTGCGGGTCGCGTTCCCGGCAGGCCACCGATCTGTACCGGGGTGGCGGCACCGAGATTGGTGCCGAGCGCCATCGCGGCGACATGGCTGGCATAAACGATGTAGGCACCGGCGCTGGCCGCGCGCGCGCCGCTCGGTGCCACCCAGGCGATGACCGGAACCGGAGAAGCGAGAATGTCCTTCACGATCTGGCGGGTCGAGCTGTCGAGCCCGCCCGGCGTGTCGATCTGCAGGATCAGCAGCGGCGCACCCTCGGCTGCCGCCTTGTGCAGCCCGCGCGCAATGAAATCGACGCTGGCCGGCCCGATCGCGCCGTTCAGCCGCAGCAGCGGCGCGGACGCAGTGACGGCGACCGGCGAGGATTGCTCCGGTTGCGGAGCCTGCGCCGAAACCAGCGTTGCGATCAGCACGAGCAGCAGCACAGCGATACTGCTGCGCCCGGCGCCACGGATGATTTTCCGCACGATGCTGTTCGTACCCATCCTCAAAGCCTCCCACCCGGATCCGGGCAGTTGCCATGTCCACCATCATGCGTCGGTTGCGCCGAATCGGCAAACACTCTGGATAGAGCACCCTGAATCGCCGGGTGGAGATCTCGTGATGGCAGGCCGCGAATTGCGCGCGGACCCCGGAATCCTCGATTGAATCGCGCTCAGTCTTGCGGCGTGCCGGCCTGAAGCCCGACCCCACCCATTTGCCGGTCATGCACTCGCACCAGCGTGAGCTGCGCCAGCACCGCGCCGCACAGCGCCAGGAACATATCCCACTGGGTGTCCCAGATATCGCCCTGGGTGCCGAGAAATTCGATCGACGCCTGGTCCGCGATTTCGGCGGTCCACCATTCGATGAACTCGTAATTCACGCTCACGAACATGCACACGCACAGCACCAGGAAAAACAGCCATTTGCCGCGCTGCAGCGGCGAGCGGCGCAACAATACCTCGCGCGCAATCATCGCGGGTACCAAACCCTGCACGATATGACCGAGCCGGTCGTAGTGATTGCGACCCAGCTCGAACCACTCCTGGAACCAGAAACCGAGCGGTACGCGGGCATAGGTATAATGGCCGCCGACCATCAGAACCAGCGCATGCAGGAAAATCAGCCAGTAAAGAAGCCGGGTGAGCGGAAATTTCCCGCGGCTTGCCGCCAGCAGCGGTATCGCGACCAGCACCGGGAATACCTCGAGAAACCAGGTGGTCATGTCATGGGGATGCCAACCCGAAACCAGCAGCGCGACCAGTGTCAAGGCCAGCAACAGCCAGAGTTCGTTACGCGTCGCGGTGATCATGGGCGAATATCCGGATGGATGCGGCCGGATTACTATAGCAAAGGCATCCTGCGCGCGAGCGCGTGCGAACGATGCATTTCATTGTCTGGAGTGAGCCGATGACAATTCGTCCTTTCAAGATCCTGTTCTGGACCCTGGTCGCACTGGCAATGCTGCTGATCGCGGGAATCACCCTGACGCCGAATCTCGAGATCACGAGCTGGAGCATGCTGCTCAACGCGATCAGCGGTGCGCCCGGGCCGCAGGCGAGCGCCGAATCCACGGGCCGGCAACTCGAGGCGCCGGCGGGCTTTGCGCTCAGCCTTTACGCGGGCGATGTCCCGAAGGCACGCTTCATGCGCCTGACCAGCGCCGGCGATCTGCTGGTCAGCCAGCCCCGGCTCGGCCAGATACTGTTGCTCGCCCGCGATGCCGACGGCGACGGACATCCCGATCGCCAGCAGGTTCTGATAGACGGACTGGACCGCCCGCAAGGCATGGATATCGCCGACGGCTGGCTCTACATCGCCGAGAGCGGCGCTCTCGGGCGCATCGCGTTCGACAGCGCAACGGGGCGCACCAGCGGGGAGTACCGGCAAGTGCTCGGGGGCCTGCCCGAAGGCGGCAATCACTGGGGTCGTACGGTGCGCGTCGGCCCGGACGGCTGGCTGTACCTCAGCATCGGCTCGAGCTGCAACGCCTGCGTCGAGGAGCACCGGTGGCGCGCCGCGATGCTGCGCCTGCGTCCCGATGGTTCGCAGGTGCAGATACACGCCAGCGGCTTGCGCAACAGCGTCGGCTTCGACTGGGCGCCATGGAACGGCGAACTCTATGCCACCGACAACGGCCGCGATCTGCTGGGCGACGATTTTCCGCCCTGCGAACTGAACCGCATCGTTGCGGGCGGATTCTACGGCTGGCCATATATCAACGGTTTCGCCAAGCTCGATCCCGATAACGGCGGCGGCAGGGAAATCCTGCTCGCCACCGCCCTTTCCCCGGCCCACGGGTTTCGCGCCCACACCGCGCCGCTCGGCATCAGCTTCCTGCGCAGTCCGAGCCGTGCACCCCGGTTCCAGCGCGCGGCGCTGGTCGCCCTGCACGGATCGTGGAACCGCTCCGTTCCCGATGGGTACAAGGTGGTGCTGCTCAGCTGGGACGAGCAGGGCATGATCAGCGAGAGCGATTTCCTGAGTGGCTTCGAGCGCGACGGGCAAGTGATCGGACGCCCGGTCGATGTGGTCGAGGCTACCGATGGCAGCATCTTTGTCAGCGACGACTACGCCGGCGCGATCTACCGCCTGGTTCCGGGTCAGGACGCGAACAGCACGCTGCCCATGAGCCCCGCGCCAAGCACCGTGGCGGCCAGGCCAGATCCGCTGGCCGGCATCGATGCGCGGCAACGCGCCGCCGCGCACAGCAGTGGCAGTGCGCTGATGACGCGCTACGCCTGCATCGGCTGCCATTCCGCGGGGACCGTACCCGGCGACAAGCTGCAAACCCTGGCCGAGCGCTACACGCTCGCTGAACTCGCCGATTATTTCCTGTTGCCCACCGCGCCGATGCCGATATTTGCGCTGAACGCCGCCGAGCGACGCGATCTCGCCATCCATCTGCTGGACAATCCGGAGAACTGAAGCCCGCCTATTGCGCCGTGCCCGCCGGTGCTGGCGGGCAGGCTCATTGCTCCTCGCGCAACTCGATGAACAGCTCCGACAATCGCTGCTCGTAAGCGTCGAAATCCAGACCGTCGCGCAGCTTCAGGAATGGCGCCCGCAACAACGGTTCCTCGACCGGATACGGGATGAATTCCTCCTCGCCGGCTTTCTCGAAGCCATAGAGCAGCGCCAGCAACAGCGCAACGCTCAGCGCCGCGGTGATCGCGGGGCGGCGCAGGCTGGTGGCAAAACGCAGGTTGAAATAGAGCAGCGCGAAGGAAAACAGCGCGCTGGCACACCAGTCGGCGATATCCACCGCAGGCGCGAAGCCGACGGCATAGGACAGATAGGCCGCGCCCAGCGTGGTCTGCATGGTCAGCAGCGTGATCAGCGCGCTCACAAAAAGCTGGCTGAAAAACTGCGGCTGGTGACGCAGCACGCGGCCCACGATCGCCCACAACGCCGCCCAGCCCACGATCACCAGCCCAAGAAACACCGGCCCGGTCAACAATTCGCCCCACTCGATAGTCTCGACCGTGTCGAGATAGTCGACGTACAACGCCACCAGCAGCGTGAGCAGCAGCATCGCGACCGCGACGGCCGGCCGCCAGGCGCCCAGCCGGGCCCACACGGTGGTCGACATTGGGCGCGTCCTGGGCACCGGGCTGTCTTCGGACAGCACCGAGAACACGCTCTGGCCGACCGCGATTTCGTCACCCGGGGCGATCGCGAGCACCGCGTCATCTCGCACCGCGCCATTTACCGCAACGGGGTTGGTGCGATCGAGAATCTCCAGCACCAGCGTGCCGTCGGCGCGCAACAAGCGAAACTGCGCGGCGCCCAGGTAGGGATCGGAGACGATCAGGTCATTGTGCAGTGCCCTGCCAATCGTCATGGCGGCGCCATCGAACCTGCGGTGGTAGACACCCCGGCCGTGCCGCGCACCCACCCGCAGCACTAGGGCGTCCATTCGATCGTCTCCACGAAGCGGCGCAACAACACCAGTGCGCGGGTTTCGCTGATACCGTCGATCGCGAGATTGACCACCAGGCCACGCCCCGGCAATTCGCGGCTGACCATCGCCACGCTCACATCGTACAGGCCGGCGTACTGCTGATAGCGGCGCGCGCAGAACGATATCCGCCATTCGAGCCCCTTGCCGCGCACGAATTCCTCGCGGCAGCGGAAATTCCCGACCTGCTCCTTGTCGTTGGCATTGAACGCCTGGTCGTGCTGGTAGTGTGCCGCGAGCAGCCCGTAGAACTGCACCCGATTGAGTTCCTCGCTGCTGAAAAAATTGAACGCGTACTGCAGGTTCCCGGTCTCGAAACTGTCCTCGATGAAAATCGAGTCCTGCGAACTGCATTGCTGGCGCACATGCTCGAATCGATACGACTCATCGTCGCTCGATCCGCCCCAGCATTTGAGGGTCGAACTCAGCCGCCCCGGTACCCTGAACTCGCCGAACGGCTGGCTCACCCAGGGTGCGGCGAGCAGTTCTCCGAAATACTGATCCTGGTCATCGAGCAGCGCCTCCGCGATGCGCTGGTGCATATCGAGCGCCTGGCGGCGTGCGTCGGTGCGTCGCGTCAGCAATGCCTGCAGGTATTCGACGGGCACCAGGAAGCTGATCTGCTCGCCGCCACGCGCGACATTCACGCCGACCAGTTCCCCGGCATCGTTCAGCGCCGGCCCGCCGCTCATGCCCGGGTTCAGTGAAGCCGAGAACAGGATCTTGCGATAACGCGCCGCCGACACATACCCGTTGTAGGTGCCCTCGATGATCGTCATCGCGAGATCGAGCGGATTGCCCATCGAATACACCCGCTCGCCCTGCGCCAGCGTGCCACTCGCCAGCGGCAGGGTCGCCGGCAGCGCCGCCGGCGCCTGCAGCAGCGCGATGTCGTGGACCACGTCGATATCGACCAGCTCGAGCGGTACCGCCGCGCCATCGCGACCAAGGTATTCGAGGTGATAGCGCTGCGGTTTGTGGGCGAATTCCGCCACCACGTGGAAATTGGTGGCGAGCAGCCCATCGTCCGCGACCTGGAATCCCGAGCCGATACTGGACTTGTCACCCGAGGCCTGGTCGATCACGCGGATCTGCACCACTGCCGCCGCGGAGGCCGCGAACAATTCCTCGGCACGCCCCGTCCCGGCCAGCGCTGGCATATTCCATACGAGGAGGCAAAGAACGGCGAGCGCGCGCATATGCGGTCCGGCTGTCATGGAGCCGGCATTGTAGCGGCTGGCGCTCGCGTGCGTCACCGCGCACCGGACAGCGCTTGCGGGCCGCGATCGATCAGGGCACTATCGCCCTGCCCGCCACCAACAAGACAGCGACCAGCGCATGGGCTCCGATGACAACGATCCGTGGTCAGAGCGCCCCGATCTCGCCCGGGTGTTCCTGATCGAGCACCGCAGCGCACTCGAGCGCCGCATCATCGACAACTGGATCAATAGTGCGGCCGCATCACGGGCGGACGATGCACCGCGCTTCCTGCTGGCGAGCGTCGGATCGCCGAGCGCTGACGATGACGAGGCCTTGCGCCAGTTCCTCGGGAGCGGCAGCGACTGCTACTTCGTGCCCTTGCGGGTGATGTGGCTGGCAGGTGCCGGCGAGCACCAGCGGGGCTGGGGACTGCGTCGCCTGTTGCTGGGCGATTCGCGCGCCCCGGGTCGCATCCGTCAGCACCTGGTTTACCGCCGCGACGCCGGACGTGCGCGCACCCTGATCGCGGCAGGCGCGGCGCTCAGCGAACTGCGTGCGCGCTTCGCCGACGCCAATCCCGCCAACCCCGGAGATACCCGCGGACTGGCGCAATTCATCGCCCGCCAGGCGGTGCTCGCGCTCGAGAAAGCCGAGCGCAATATCCGCGGATCGCGCTACAAGGTGCCACGCCTGCTGGAAGAGGAGGTGCTTTCCCGGCCACGCCTCCTGCAAGCGCTCGGGGAGGAAGCCGAGCGCAGCAACCGGCCGCTCGCCGGGATCATGCAGGAGGCGCGCGACTGCCTGCGCGAGATGGCACCGCGCCACAGTACGGTCGCGGTCGACATGATGGCCGCACTGGGGCGCTATCTGTACACCCGCGGCTTCGACCCCGCGATCGATTACCTCGACGCGGATCTCGAGCGGCTGCGCGCCCTGAGCAAGCAATACCCGATCGCATTCCTGATGACCCACAAGTCGCACCTCGACGGGTTCCTGTTGATGAGCATGTTCTACGATCTCGACATGCCGCCGGTGCACCTGTTCGGTGGTATCAACATGAGTTTTCTCGGGCTGGGCGCGCTCGGCCGACGCTCGGGCGCGATCTTCATCCGCCGCACCATGAGCGGTGACAACGTCTACAAGGCGGTGTTCAAGCAGTACATCGATTACCTCGCCGAAAAGCGCTTCCCGCTGTTGTGGGCGCTGGAGGGCACCCGATCGCGCACCGGCAAGCTGATGCCGCCGCGTTACGGCCTGATCAACTACGTGGTCGATTCCTATGTGCGCGCGGCGAGCACCGACATGATCCTGATGCCGATCTCCATCGCCTACGACCAGGTGCCCGAAGTCGGGGATTACATCGCCGAACAAAAGGGAGTCGGCAAGCGTCCCGAATCGGCCTCCTGGTTCATGCAGTACATCAGCGGGCTGCGCAATCCCTTTGGCCGGATCCACGTGCGCTTCGGCGAGGGTGTCAAGCTCTCGGAAGTGCTTGGCGAACCGCATCCCGACCTGCGGGTAGGCGCACTCGACGTGCAGAAAATCGCGTTCCGTCTCGCGGTGGATGCCAACAGCGTGACGCCGATACTCGGAACCTCGCTGATCGCCCTGGTGCTCGCCGCCGCCGGGGGCAAGGCCATGACCTTGTCCGAACTGGCCGAGGAGTGCGCCGCGATGGTGCGGCTGGTGCGCAAGCTGCGTTTGCCCGTGAGCGGCGATGTAAACCTTGCCGGGATGGAGGTGTTGCAGCGCATGCTCGGCCAGCTGGTCCATACCGGCGTGCTGCTGCGTTACGAGGGCGGGCAGGAACCGCTGTTCGCGATCGCACCCGATGCCATCATGGCGGCCTCGTACTATCGCAATGCGGCAATCCACTTCCTGGTAATCGGCGCCATCGCCGAGCTGGCACTGGTGGAAGTGGCGCGCCGCGATTGCGTCAATGCGCTCGGAACCTTGCACGAGGAGTCCCTGAGACTGCGTGACCTGCTGAAATTCGAGTTCTTCTTTCACGAGAAAGCGCATTTCATCGAGGAGCTCGAACAACACCTCGACATCCGCGAGCCCACCTGGCGCGCCAGCCTCGGCGAGGATGGGCGCGCGCTGTACACCCTGCTCTGGTCGATGCATCCACTGCTCGCCCCCGGCGTGCTGCGCCCGTTTGTCGAGAGCTACCTCGTGGTGGCCGAGGCGCTCACCATGCAAGCACCCGACGAGACACCCGAACCGAAGACGCTGTTGCGTTTCTGCATGAGCCTCGGGCGCCAGCGCGCCCTGCAGCAGCGCATCGCGAGCGAGGAATCGGCGGCCAAGGTCTACCTGGAAAACGGCTTGCTGGTGGCGAAGGCGCGCGGCCTGCTCGATCCCGCCACCGCCGGGCTGGCGCTCGCGCGCAGCGCGCATCACGAGGAACTCGATCAGATGGCGCGACGGATCGCGTTTGTTGCCGCGCTGGCCGAGAATCGGCGCCTGGGGCTCGACGCCGGCGTGGGCGTGGAACCGATCGCCCGCTAGAATAACCGCAGCATTGCAGGGGAACGGCCATGTATGGTCATCTGACCGAGAGCATCGACCGCAGCGCGGCGGGCCCGCATATCGGTGCCCTGTTCGATCTCGACCGCACCCTGCTGGAAGGCTTTTCGGTGTTCGCGTTTCTCCAGCAACGCCTGATGAGCGGCACCATGACACCGCGCGAAATGCAGGCCAATGCCGCGGCGTTTGCCAACTACAGCCTCGGCAAGACCGGCTTTTCCGGGATGCTCGCCACCACCACCCGCGCCCTGCGCGGGGTTGCCGAAAAGAGCCTCGAAGAGGTCGGCGAGGACACCTTCGAGAACAATCTTGCTTCGCGGATCTATCCCGAGGCACGCGCGCTGGTCGAGGCACACCGGCGCAAGGGCCATACGCTGGCAATCATATCCTCGGCCACCCGCTACCAGATCGCGCCGGTGGCACAGGAACTCGGCATCGAACACGTGCTGTGCACCCGGCTCGAAGTCGTGGACGGGGTGTTCACCGGCGAGATCGTGCCGCCGCCCTGCTGGAAGGAAGGCAAGGCGGAAGCCGCGCGCGAACTCGCTCGCACGCACGGGCTGAAACTGGAGAAAAGCTATTTCTACACCGACGCCAGCGAGGATCTGCCGCTGCTCGAGATCGTCGGCCACCCGCACCCGCTCAATCCCGATCGCGAGCTCGCGCTGATTGCCGAGCGCCGTGACTGGCCCGTGCATCGCTTCGCCAAACGCAAGACCGGCTTCAGCGAGACGCTGCGCACCGGGCTTGCCTACGGCGGCATGCTGCCGGCCATCCTGGCCGGCGTACCGGTGCGCCTGCTGGGAGGTTCGGCGCGCCAGGCGGCGAACGTGACCATTGCGACCTGGTCGGATTTTGCCAGTGCCGCGATCGGGCTCGATATCCGCATCATCGGCCGCGAGCATCTGTGGTCGCGGCGCCCGGCGGTGTTCGTGTTCAATCACCAGAGCGCCGCCGATGTGATGATCATCGGCCGGCTGCTGCGCCAGGATTTCACCGGCATCGCCAAGATCGAAGCCAGCCGTGCCCTGCTCTCCGGCACCCTGCTGAAAGCAGCCGGCACCGTGTTCATCGATCGTGCCGATCGCGGCAAGGCGCTCGAGGCGCTGCAGCCCGCGGTCGAGGCGCTGCGTAACGGTACCTCGCTGGCGATCGCACCCGAGGGTACGCGCAGCGAAACCGCGGCGCTCGGCGCGTTCAAGAAAGGCGCCTTCCACATGGCCATGCAGGCCGGCGTACCGGTGGTGCCGATCGTGATCCACAACGCCCTTGATGTGCAGCCCAAGGGAGAAAGCGTGTTCCGCCCCGCCACGGTCTACGTGGAAGTGCTGGCGCCGATCGCCACCACCGGATGGAGTGCCCGCGGCATCGACAAGCACGTGGCCGAAGTGCGCGACCTGTTTCTGCGCGCGCTGGGTCAGCCAGCCGGGCCGACGCCACCAAAACGTCGCGCGCCGCGCAAGGCCGCGGCAAGATCCGTCACCAGACGCAAGGCAGCACGCACATGAAACTGAAGGTCGGATTGCTGGGGGGCGGATCCTGGGGCACCACGGTGGCCTCGATGGTGGCGCGCAACGCACCCGCCGTGCTGTGGGCGCGCGACCAGGCCACGGTCGAGGAAATCAACGCCCATCACACCAACGGTAAGTACCTGCCGGGCGCCAAACTCCACGACAACCTGCAGGCGACCGGCGATATCGCCCTGGCCAGCGCCAGCGTCGACGTGGTGGTGGTCGGGGTGCCCTCGCAGGGATTTCGCAGCGCGCTCGAAGCCATCCGCGGCCATATCCGCCCGTGGGTGCCGGTGATCAGCCTCAGCAAGGGGCTGGAGGTGGGCAGCGGCAAGCGCATGACCGAGATCATCGAGGAGGTGCTGCCCGGACATCCGGCCGGGGTGCTGACCGGACCCAACCTGGCGCGCGAGATCATGTCGGGTTTCGCCGCCGCCGGGGTCATCGCGATGGAAGACCAGATCATCAACCGTTCGCTGCAGGGCCTGTTCAGCAGCGGGCTGTTCCGCGTCTATACCAACGACGACGTGATCGGCTGCGAACTCGGCGGGGTGCTGAAGAACGTGATCGCGATCGCGGTCGGCATGGGCGACGGACAGGGCGCCGGCGACAACACCCGCGCGGCGCTGATCAGCCGCGGACTGGCGGAAATCACCCGCCTGGGGGTCGCGATGGGCGGCAAACCGAGCACCTTCGCCGGGCTGGCCGGCATCGGCGACCTGGTCGCGACCTGCACCAGTGCCCAGAGCCGCAACCGGCACGTGGGCGTGGAACTCGGCAAGGGGCGTCACATCGACGAGATCATCGCCGGGATGTTCATGGTCGCCGAGGGCGTGAAGAGCGCACCGGTAGTGATGGCGCTGGCGGAAAAGTACGGCGTCGACATGCCGCTCACCCGCGAGGTGTTCGAAGTGGTGCAGGGACGCGGCAACGCGCGCAGGGCGTTCCGCGGCTTGCTGCGCACCTCGGCGGGCGCCGAATCGGAGGCCGGCTGATCCGCGTATGTCTCGCCATGGGGAGAGAGTTCGGGTGAGCGCAAGAGCAATCGCCCACCGCAAGCGCGAGCAATGGTTCTTTGCACTGATGACCGGCTGCGCCGCGCTGCTCGTGTTCGCGGGTTTTGCACCGACCTATTATCTGAAACGCTGGTTCGCCGCACCCGGACTCGGCACGCTCGCGCAGGTGCACGGCATCGTGTTCAGCGCGTGGATCATGCTATTCGCGACCCAGGTCGGACTGGTCGCCACGGGACGCACCCGCATACACCGCCGGGTGGGTATTCTCGGCGCGGTGATCGCGGCCGCGATGGTGGTGCTCGGCATCGCGCTCGCGATCCAGAGCGCGCGCGCAGGGCACACTCCGGTACCGGAGCTGCCACCACTGTCGACCATGGCGATACCGTTATTCAATATCACCGGCTTCGCGGTGCTGGTCGGCGTCGCGCTGCAACTGCGTGGCGATGCGCAGGCGCACAAGCGCCTGATGCTGCTGGCAACGATCACGGTGGTGACACCGGGAATCGCGCGCCTGCGCTTCGATTTCATCCGCTTTGGTGGCCCGCCGGTATTCTTCGCGCTGACCGACCTGATGGTGCTTGCCTGCATCGCCTACGACGCATTTACCCGCGGCAAGGTGCATTCGGCCTGGCTGCGCGGCGGCCTGCTGCTGGTGTTGTCGCAGATTGCACCGCTGGCGGTTGCACAGACCACACCCTGGCTGGCGTTCGCCGGCTGGCTGGTGGGAACCAGGTAAACGTCCGCCTCGCCAGCCGTCCGACAACTCCGGGATTGCCGCCTCGAGAGCTACGCCGCGGTATCGCGTATGGCGCGGGCAAGCAAATCCAGGCCCTCGTCGAACACCGCATCGCTCACGGTGATCGGCACCAGCACCCGGATCGTGTTGTAGTACACGCCGCAGCTGAGCAGCATCAGTCCCAGTTCGGCGGCACGCGCGGTGATGGCCCTGGTGCGATCAGCGTCCGGTTCACGGGTTCCGGGCTTCACGATCTCGAAGGCCATCATTGCTCCGAGGCCGCGGATCTCGCCGATGCCGTTGGCGGTCTGCGTCGCGAGTTGCTCCATATATGCGCGAAAGTTCGCACCGAGCCTGGCGGCACGGGCCAGGATGTTCTCCTCGCGGATCACGTCGATGACCGCGCAGGCAGCGGCGCAGGCGATGGGGTTACCGGCATAGGTGCCACCCAGTCCACCCGGAGCCGGCGCGTCCATCACCGCGGCGCGGCCCACCACACCCGACAGCGGCAGACCGCCGCCGATGGATTTCGCGGTGGTGATCAGGTCGGCCTGCACATCGTAGTGCTCCATCGCGAAGAACTTCCCGGTACGCGCAAAGCCCGACTGCACCTCGTCGGCGATCAGCAGGATGCCGTGCTGGTCGGCCAGTTCGCGCAGCGCGCGCATGAACTCCGGCGGGGCCACCGTGAAGCCGCCCTCGCCCTGCACCGGCTCGATGATGAAGGCCGCAACCCGGGTAGCCTCGATATCGCTCTTGAACAGGTGCGCGATGTCACCCAGCGCGTCCTCGACGCTGACCCCGTGATAGGGATGCGGGAACCGTGCATGGTGGATGTCGGCCGGGAACGGTCCGAATCCGAGCTTGTAGGGCACCACCTTGCCGGTCAGTGCCATGCCCATCATGGTGCGCCCGTGAAAGCCGCCGCTGAAGGCGATGATTCCCGGGCGCCCGGTCGCGGCGCGCGCGATCTTGACCGCGTTCTCGACCGCTTCCGCTCCGGTCGACAGCAACAGTGTCTTGGCCAGGCCCGCGATCGGCGCCAGCTCGTTGAGCTTTTCCGCGAGCTCGATATAGGGCTCGTAGGGCATGACCTGGAAACAGGAATGGATCACGCGCGCGAGTTGTGCCTCGATGGCCGCCACCACCTTCGGATGACGATGACCGGTATTGAGCACCCCGATGCCACCGGCGAAATCGATATAGCGCTTGCCCTCCACATCCCAGATCTCGGCATTCAGCGCGCGATCGGCAAACAGCTGGCTGGCGCTGCCCACACCGCGGGCAACCGCGGCGCTGCGCCGGGCCCAGAGTTCTGCGTTGCTGCTCATGTTCGATTCCTCGCTTGGTTGATGCGTGATGGTAAGTCCGGTCTTCCGGGGCCGGCAACACCACCGCGGGGGTATGATCATGAGGTAATATCGCCACATGCGGCGAAATGACTCGTCATCGCGCCCCGAGCAAGGGCCAGGCACGCTCGATGCGGGCGTGCCAAGCCATCAGGGTACGGTCATAGTCGGCCCCGAAATTGTGCCAGTCCTCCATTGTCAGCAGGCCATCGGTGGCCTGCGCAATCTGCCTCATGCCGGGCAGTTCACCATTCAGGAAAATGCTCCTGCTGAGCCACGGATTCGCGGCGTCCGCCGCCCCCGAGGTTTTTGCGCCGATGGTGTGCAGCAGCATCAGGCCGTCGCGCGCACTGCAAGCGTCACGAGCCGGCGGATACGCCGGGCGCCGGATCGGGCGCACGTTCGAGCAGCGGCGCCAGCGTCGGCATCAGGGCTCCGAGCAGGCGTACCGGCAGGCCGCTGGTGAATTCGTATTGCGCCGCCTGGGCACCGGGGACGAAAGCCGTGATCGTGCCATAGAAACGGTCATCGATCATGAACACGAAGGTCGCGACCCGGTTGACCACGCGCGAGGAAATCAGTCGTCCCGGCGAGGCGTATACCTCGAAACGGTGATCGCCGGTACCGGTCTTGCCGCCAACCAGGTGGCGCGTGCCATCGGGGCGTTTCACATATCCGAGCAGGGCACGCGCGGTGCCGTTCTCGGCGACGTCGATCAGCGCCGCGCGTGCAACAGCGGCAATGTCCGCGTTCAACACCGGCTTACCCTCGGCCGCTGTAGCCTCGAAGGCAGTTTCGTAGGGCGTGTCGGCGGCAAAGTGCAGGCCCTCGATCAGGCGTGCCGGAAAACGCATGCCACCATTGACGATGATGCCCATCAATTCCGCGAGCGCCGCGGGCCGATCGCCGGAACTGCCGATCGAGGTCGCGATCGAAGGGGTCAGCGAGGCGAACGGATAACCGAGCCGTTGCCATTGCTGGTGCAATTCCTGGAAGGCTTCGATTTCCAGCAGGTCGAGGATGCGCCGGTCCTGCGCTTTGCGCCGGCTGGTTTTCATCAACCAGCGATAGACCTCCTGGCGCACATCGGCAGAGGCGGCGATCGCTTCGTCCACGCGCGCGCCCGGGTGGCCCAGCAGGTAGTCGATCAGCCACAGCTCCAGCGGATGCACACGCGCCAGGTAGCCACGGTCATTGAGATTGAATTTCTCCGGTGGATAGCGGTTGAACAGGCTGTCGAGCGCGGCCGGGGTGTATTGCTCGTCGGGCACATAGCGCGCCATCCACGGCGCAAGGTCGGCGGCTTGCATGTCCGGCCATACCGAGCGCAGCGCAACCACCACCGCACGCGGCGTGACCCGCACCCCGTCGAGCAGGGTGCCGAGAGCCTCGTCGCGGGTCTTGCCACGGTATTTCTCGTAGAAGCGACGCAGGAACACCGTGCCTTCGCGATCGGCGAAACGGCGCAGATAATCGCCGCGCGCGGGATCGGAGGCATTCTCCAGCAGCCGTGCGGTGGTCGAGGGTGCGCGGTACATGTAATGGTCGATGACCTCGCGCATCACACGAATGAACACCAGGTTGACCGAACGCCGCAGCGCCTCGGCAACCGTGAGCACCCGCCCGTTGTCGGCGCGCTCGAAATTGGCGAAGGTGTGCACCCCGCCCCCGGTATAGAATCTTTGTGCCGTGCTGGCCGAGTACTGGCGCCGCATTGCGCTCTCGAGCGTCGAGCGCAGATCCGCACCGCGATTTGCCTGCAGATGCGCGATCACCCAGGCGCTGAGCCGATCACGCGGATGCACATCCACGGCTGCGAGCTCGGCGCTCGACATCACGCGGTAGCGATCGTACGCGCCGGCGATCAGCTCCAGCCAGCTGATCAGCGTGCGCAACTTCGCGGTCGAACCGAGATCGAGCTTGGCGCCGGCATTGATATCGAGCGGCTGGTCGAGGTTGTCGGCGTTGATGCGCAGACGGTTGTATCCGTGTCCGCGCTCGTAGAGCGTGAGGCTGTAGATGACCTTGCCCGGATCGTTGGCCCGCAACAGCCGCGCGCCGGTCAGGCCGAGTTCCGTGATGACTTCAGGCTTCGCGAGCGAGCGCAGGAAATCGGCCACGCCGCGCTGCACCTCGACATCGAGCGAGGTGCGCACCGACAGATCGAGGCGATCGAGCTCATACAGGCTGCGTACATCGAGCAGCGACAACAACCTGGTGCGCGCAAGATTTATACCCTTCTGGCGAGTGAAGTCGATTACCGGCGACGCACCGGCACGCTTGCGAATCTCGAGCGGCACCGCCAGCGCCGCATCCGCGAGGCTGCGCGCAATCGCGCCTTCGCTGGCCATGCGCCGCAGATAGCTGTTGGTCAGATCGGCCAGTGCCGCCGTGTCCTGTCCCAGATAGTAGCTGGGACGACGCACCGAGAGAATCAGACTCAGCGCCTGCTTGTAATAACGCGCACGCTCGGCAAGCGGCGCATCGGCGCTGGCGAGCACACGACTGACCTCGCCGAAATCGCTTCCGTACCAGGCCTGCAGTCCGTCACCGAGACTGCTGACCTCGCCAAAACCCGGTTGCGCGGCGAGCGGCAGCGAATTCAGATAATCCAGCAGCAGCCCGCGGCGCGCCGCCAGGGTATAGCGGCCCTGGCTGTAGACGCGCAGACTGGCCGCCGCCATCTGGTAGAGCTTGTCACGGGGTTCCCGGGTGATGCCGTCAGGGGCATGGCGGAATTTCTCGAGCTGGGTGGCGAGCGTGCTGGCACCGATAACCTTGTGTTCGCGTCCCAGTGTCTTCAGCCCCTGCTGGGCCACCGCCATCGCGAGCCGCTCCCAATCGACCACCGGGTTCATGGTCGGACGCGATTCGTCGAGCAGTTCGCGATCCTCGACAAACAGCAGTGCCTGGACCACCAGTTGCGGTATCGATTCGTAGTCCGGGTAGACCGTGCGCGGGTAGCGTGCTTGTTGCACCACCGCACCATTCATGTCGCGCAGTTGCAGCCCGGTCTGGTTTTTCTCGGGGTAGACATTGAATACACCGTGCGCGGCAAGTTCACTGAGACGACGCGAGGGAACCGCCTGGCGTTCGATGACAAAACCGTTTTGCAGCAAGCGCTGCCGGAATGCGGGAAGACCGGCGTAACCCAGGCGCTCGTCCCAGGGGCCGCGATCCGGCGGCAGCGGCTCGCGCGCCGGGCCGCTTTCGACATGGAAACCGATACCGGCGGCAAAATCAGCCAGCCAGCGCGATTGCCAGGTCGCATTGCGCAGCTCGTCATGGGCAAAGTAGCCGAGCGCGAGCAATTCGCCGAGCAGGATCACGCCCAGGGTGATCCGCAACACCGGCCCCAACAGGCGCCGCCACAGGCTGCGGCCAGCGCGCTTTGGGTTCCGCGGATGCGCACCAGGGAGCTTTTTCCCCGGCGCCGGTGCCACGCCTTTGCTGGAGTCGTTCCGGGTACGGGGCGGGGGCACGCGGTCAGCGGTCACGAATAGGTCTGCGTCGGGTGAGAGGTGTATGCCCATAATAGACCGGCATGCCGGAGCGCGCGAAAATCAGGGCATACTCACATCAAGGGCAAATGCATCGACAGATTTATTTCCTTGTTGACGGCGCGGCCTCGCGGCTGCGCGCCGCTCCCCTGACGCCGTCGTTGTAACCGATCTGTTCCCGGCTGGCCGTTCGGCATTCATTCTCCGAAAGGCTGGCGCAACCTCCCGGGAAGAACAGGGCAAACAGCAACACTGGCCGACGCATAACTGCTCCTTTGTTCACGACCATGGATATCCCGTGATCGCCATCACGCTTTGTGCGCCACGATAATCCGCCGTGTGGCATGTTTGGTCCTTTTGCCGCTTTCGCAGCCTCAGCGCCTGCTAGAATCGACCCTGTCACTCAAAGAGGAATCCGCATGAACAAATCATTGGTGGTTGGCGCCCTTTTTGGCGCCGCCGTTGCAACGGCCGCCGGCGGATTCGCCGGCTACAAGATGCTCAGCACGCCCGAATACGCCGACGTGGTGGCCGTGACCGCTGTAACCGAACGGGTGGAAACGCCGCGCGAGGAGTGCCACGACCAGGTCGTGACCCGCAAGAAGCCGGTCAAGGACCAGCACAAGATCACCGGCACCGTGATCGGTGCGGTCGCCGGTGGCCTGCTCGGCGATGCGATCGGCGGCGGTGGCAGCAACACCGCGGCCAAGGTCGCGGGCGCTGCCGCAGGCGGTTACGCGGGCAACAAGACCCAGCAAAAAATGCAGGAGAACGCCACCTACCAGACCACCGAACGGGTGTGCAAGACGGTGGTGGATGTCAGCGAGCGTACCGTCGGTTACGACGTGCAGTACCGGATCGGGGAGACTCCCGGTCAAGTGCGCATGGACTACGACCCCGGCAACAGCATCCCGCTGCAGGACGGCCAGCTGGTCATCGCGCGCAGCGCGGCACAGACGCGCTGAGGCAAAAAAGGCGGGCGCGCCCTGACCCGGGGCTGAGACGATCGCGGTGTGCATCGCGGTGCTCGCGACGGTAACCGGCGCCGCGTTGCGCGATGTCGGTATCCGGCTTGGCCTCGCGCTGCGCTGGGCAATCCGCCGCCGCGCGGCGTATGCTGGACACTCCTCGCCGCACATCGGGCAAGCCCACGTGAACAAGAACCGGCTGTCCCTGCTGGTTGCCGGCACCGCGCTGCTGTGCGCGGCGCTGGCGGCGGATGTTCAGGCGCGTGCCCGCGACCTCGGGATTCCGTTCGAGGGCACGCCCGGAGCGCTCGACGCCATCACCGATGTGCGCGGCATCGAGGTTGGCCACCACACCCTGATTTCCGGCGCAGCCAATGCACCCGACGGCGGACCCGTGGTGCGCAGCGGCGTGACCGCCATCCTGCCACGTGGGCGCAACAATCCGACGGATGCGGTGTTTGCCGGCTGGTTCAGCCAGAACGGCAACGGCGAGATGAGCGGCACCACCTGGGTCGAGGAATCCGGGCTGATGTACGGCCCGGTGATGATCACCAATACCCACAGCGTCGGCGTGGTGCGCGATGCGGTGATCGGCTGGGCGCTCGATCGTTTCGATATCGACACCGAGGACTGGTGGTCGCTGCCGGTGGTGGGCGAGACCTGGGACGGCTGGCTGAACGATATCAACGGCTTTCATGTGCACCCGGAACATGCGCGCCTGGCGCTCGATGGCGCGCGCGGCGGCGCCGTGGCCGAGGGCAACGTCGGCGGCGGTACCGGCATGATCTGCTACGAATTCAAGGGCGGCATCGGCACCGCATCGCGCCTGGTGCAGGACGAGTCCGGCAACTACACCGTCGGCGTGCTGGTACAGGCCAATTTCGGCAGCCGCGAACAACTGCTGGTTGCCGGCGTGCCGGTCGGCCGCGAGATACCCGAGGAGCCGGCTTACGCGGGCCTCGCCGCGAAACGCAGCGACCGCGACATGGGCTCGATCATCGCGGTGGTCGCGACCGACGCGCCGCTGCTGCCGCACCAGCTGAAACGCATCGCGCGGCGCGTGAGCATGGGCATTGCGCGCACCGGCAGCGTGGCCAGCAATTCCTCCGGCGATATCTTTATCGCGTTCTCCACCGCCAACGAGGGCGCGGCACTCGCGAGCGGATTGCCGGCGCTGAAGATGCTGCCCAACGAACGCATCACGCCGTTCTTCGAAGCCACCGTGTACGCGGTGGAAGAAGCGATCATCAATGCGCTGGTCGCGGCCGAAACCATGGACGGCTACGCCGGCCATCGCGCGATCGAATTGCCCGAGGAACGGCTGCGTGCGGTGCTGCGCACGTACAACCGCCTCGACGAGTGAGGCGCCGGATCAGGGACGCACCAGCACCTCTTTCCCATCGAACACGACGCGCAACACCTTCGTGTCGCTGATGCGCCAGGCATCGCCGCGCTCGGCGAGCTGTACCAGGTTCTGGTCGAGCACGATCAGGTCGGCTTTCTTGCCGGCCTCGATGGAACCCGTCAACGCTTCCTGCCCGAGGGCGCGGGCGCCGTTGATGGTGTAGGCCGCGATCGCCTCATCGATGCTCAAGCGCTGGGCCGCATTGAGCACCACTTCGGTTGCGCGCTCCGGATCGGCGCGCGTAACCGCCTGCTCGAGATTCACGAACGGCCGTGGATCACGCTGATCGACCGGGGCATCGCTGCCGGCGGCGACCGTGCCGCCGTTGGCGATGATGCCGCGCGTCGGGTAGACATTGTCCATGTAGTAGCCCGGCTTATAGAGATCGGCCGCCCCGCCCTCCAGCTGCTCGATAAACGGAATCACCGACATGTCGTAGGGCAGGTTCGGCTCCGACCAGGCGTGGGTGAACGTGACGACCAGCCCGGCATCGCCAATGCGCTTCTGCTCGTCCGGGTGCACCAGCTGGGCATGAGCGATCGAGTGCGGGCGGGCCGGATCGATGGCCGGAGATCTTGCGAGTGCATTGACCGCCACCCGCACCGCGCGATCGCCGATGGCATGCATATGCACCGAGAAGCCGGCCTTGCTCATCGCATCGGCATACGCATCGATGAAGGCTTCATCGGCTTCGAGCACGCCGCGGCTCACCGTGCACTGGGCAGGATGGAATCCGTTTTCTGCGACAAACTGCGCCCCGAGCTTTGGATCCGCGAGTGCCGCCCCTGCCTGCTGGCAGGCCACCGAGCCGGTATCGACGTAGCCCGTGACATCGAAAGTCCCGCTCTCCGGATCACCGCCGAATATTGGCTGGCGGTAGGGCTCGAGCACCGCGGCATTGGGCAGCGTGGGCGGTACCGCCAGCGGATTGCCCTCGATCACGCCATCGACAAAGATCTTGACCGCATCGGCGCGGATGAGCTTGCTCTCGCGCGCCATTTTCTCGCGCAACGCGGTGAATTCCGTGACCACCGCGGGGATGTCGTCGAGCCCCGGGCGCGCCATGATGTCGTCGAAACCCTTGATCAGCGCGGCCCGCATGCGGAAGTGCATCTGCCCGGAATCCTCGAGCGTGCGGAACCACTCGAGGTGGGCGGGATCGGATGCCGCATCCATGATCGAGGTGATGCCCTGCTCGCGGAAAACCGTGGCGATCGCCGGCATCAGCGTCGCGGGATCTCCGATCTGGAAAAAGCCCGGCGCACCGAGCAGACCGATCGCGCCCTCGGTCAGGCCACCACTCGGTTCACCGTCGCCATCCACCCCCACCAGTTCACGCTGACCGGCAAAGACACCCGCAAGGGTTTCCCTGGAAAATCCGATGGCCTGGCCGCTGGTATCGCGCGCCCGCGCCAGGGCCAGCGAATTCGCCGCCGCGTGGTGTCCGTCATTGCCACGCAACAGGATCGGGTGTTCACTCGAGGCCGCATCGAGCGCGCTGCGCAGCGTCGGGTATTGCGCATCCGGATCGTTGCCAATCGCAAAGCTCCACTGCGGCACTACCATCCATTCACCCGGCGCGATCCGGTAACGCTCGATGCATTCCTGCAAAAAACCGACCAGCGCCGCGAGCGGCATCGGCTCGCTCGCCAGGTCGCAGATATCGGGCTGCACCACGCCGAGCGGATGCACGTGCGCATCGTGCAGCCCGGGCATCATCATGCGGCCCTCGAGATTGACCATCCGCGTATCCGCGCCCTTGTAGGCAAAAGCATCCGCGTCACTGCCCACGAACTCGATGCGGTCACCGCGCAACGCCACCGCCTGGGCGATATGACGCGCGCCATCCACCGTGTAGACATAACCATTGTGGTAGATCGTGTCGGCCACCGGCAGCTTCGGCTCCGGTTCCGCACATCCGCCAACGACAAGCCCGAGGGCCAGCAACAGGGCTCCGCCAAGATTACGCATCATGTACTCCCGTTGTCGTGAGGCTCAGGCAGTTGCCGGAGCGATATGGGCATCGAGCCAGCGCAGCAGATCCGCGCTCGCCTGTTCGCGATTGGTTTCGTTCAGCAGTTCGTGACGCGCCCCGGCGTAAAAACGCCAGGCCACGTTGCGCAGACCCGCGGTGGCGTAGCGACGCAACAGTTCCTGCAGCGCGCCGAGGTTCTGGTTGATCGGGTCGCATTCGCCGGCAAACACGTACAGCGGCAATTCCTTGGGGATCGTCAGGAAATCCGCCGCGTGCTTCGGGATGCGATTGTGCTTGATCATGTCGAGCCAGGCACCCGCGCTCAACTCGAAACCACACAGTGGATCGTCGATATATGCCTGCACCTCCTGGTGATCGCGGCTCAGCCAGTCATAATCCGTGCGCGGGTTCTCGATTCCCTCATTGACGCCCGCCCCCATCATCTCGGCCATCACCCGACTCGGCGTCTCGCGTCCGTTGGCCGCGACCTCGGCCTCGATCAGCGGCACCAGCTCGCTGAAACCATCGATCAGCGCGGAGCCGCTGAGTATCGCGGCATCGATACTGTCGCCATGTTCGGCAATGTATTGCTGGGTCATGATCGAACCCATGCTGTGACCCAGCAGCACGACCGGTTCACCAGGGTGATAGTCGCGCGTCCTGTTGACCAGTTGGTGAATATCCGCCACTGCGCGATTCCAGCCGTCCTGGTCGGCGAATACACCGAGCTTTGCGGCCTGTCCGGTGCGTCCGTGTCCGCGATGATCGAGTGCAGCCACGCCGTAGCCAGCCTTGTTCAGCACCCCGGCCGCGCGCGCATAGCGTCCCGCGTGTTCGGCCGCGCCATGCGCGATCAGCACGATGGCGCGGCGCTTCTCGATAGGCCAGGCAGTGAAAAAAATTTCCGTTTGATCGGCGGCGGAAACAAAACTGGATTCGAACATGCAGGCACCGTGTCCTGGTCAGGGAATTCACGCCAAAGCATAACAGCTCCGGCGAAAGAGAAGGCTGATTTGCGTGAGCCCAGGATGGTTCAAATATATCGATTGCGGTGATTGGATCAATAGCTAAACTGTGCCCACAATCAGGAGACTACCCATGAATCTGATGCTCAAGGATCCTTCGCTACTGCGCACGCAGGCCTTCGTCGATGGCCGCTGGATCGACGCCGACGGCGGCGAACTGCTCGCGGTGTTCAACCCCGCGACCGGCGCCACGGTGGCCGAGGTCGCCAAATGCGGCCAGGCCGAGACGCGCCGTGCCATCGAGGCGGCCGAACGCGCGCAGAAACCCTGGGCCGCGCGCACGGCCAAGGATCGCGCGGTGCTGCTGCGCAAGCTGTTCGACCTGATGATGGCGAACCAGGACGATCTCGCGCGCATCCTCACCGCCGAGCAGGGCAAACCGCTGGCCGAGGCGCGCGGAGAAATTGCCTACAGCGCGAACTTCGTCGACTGGTTCTCGGAGGAGGCCAAGAGGGTCTACGGCGATACCATCCCGGCACCCGGCACCGACAAGCGGATCGTGGTGATCAAGCAGGCAATCGGGGTGGTGGCCTGCATCACGCCGTGGAATTTCCCCAGCGCCATGCTCGGGCGCAAGCTCGCACCGGCGCTCGCCGCCGGTTGTGCGGTGGTGTGCAAACCGGCCAACAACACCCCGCTGTCGGCATTCGCGATCGCGGCGCTGGCCGAGCGCGCCGGTTTCCCGCCCGGCGTGATCAACATGGTGTGCGGACGCACCCGCGAGATCGGCGACGAGATGTGCGCCAACCCGGCGGTGCGCAAGCTCACCTTTACCGGCTCGACGCCGGTGGGCAAGGAACTGATGGCAAAATGCGCCGCCACGGTGAAGCGCACCTCGATGGAACTCGGCGGCAACGCCCCGTTCATCGTGTTCGACGATGCGGATCTCGATGCCGCGGTCACCGGCGCCATCGCCTCCAAGTATCGCAACGCCGGCCAGACCTGTGTCTGTGCCAACCGCATGCTGGTGCAGGACGGCGTGTACGAGGCTTTCACCGGCAAGCTTGCCGAGGCAATCAAGCAGTTCCGGCTCGGCGACGGCAGCGAGGACGGCATCAACATGGGCCCGCTGATCGACGAAGGCGCGGCCAACGACGTGCTGGCCTTCGTGGAAGACGCGGTTGCCAAGGGCGCAAAAGTGCTGGCTGGCGGCGGCCGCGGGGCACTCGGCGGCAGTTTCGTCGAGCCGACCATCCTCACCGATGTGAACCAGGACATGCGCGTGTTCCAGGAAGAGATCTTCGGCCCGGTCGCGCCGATCTTCCGCTTTGCTACCGAACAGGAAGCGATCGCGCTGGCCAACGACACGCCGTTCGGGCTGGCCTCGTATTTCTACGCGCGCGACATCGGGCGCATCTGGCGGGTCGCCGAAGGCCTCGAGTACGGCATCGTCGGCATCAACGAGGGCATCATCTCCACCGAGGTCGCACCGTTCGGCGGCATGAAGGAGTCGGGCTCGGGGCGCGAGGGATCGCACTACGGCATGGACGATTATCTCGAGATCAAGTACCTGTGCATGGGCGGTATCGACCAATGAGTCACCTGCCAGGCTCGCCCCCCGATTGTCTGCGGGTGAAGAAAACCTCGAAGCTTTGCTTGGCGACTGCCTGGTAATAGATACCGTAGAGCCGATCGGATGCCGGATCGTAGCGCAGGTCATAGGTCGAACCGGCATAGCCGCCGGCGCGCAATTCGAAAAACACACGCAGCTTCGCACCATCCGGTACGGCCAGCGCCCGGGAAAATGGTAGCGGATCCGGATTGAAATACATCGCATCGAGCCTGCCATCGACATCGGCAGCGCGGATCACGATCCGGTAACCGCCATCAGGTCGAACCCACTCGCCCTCGAGCACGCGACTGTCGACTTTGCCTCTGACCACGGGCGAGGCCATCGGTTGCGCCGCCACGCCGGGCACCGACATCAATCCAAATACCAGGACAAGAACCTGGAGGGCTCCAGCCTTGACCATCTTTTCGGGCCATCGCAACACGTCCGTTTCTCCCGCAACACGGCCAAGATCGCGCAGCTTAACACCCGAGCGCGCCGGCAGTCGGCGCGGAACTACCGGGCCAACGTAGTCGGCGCTGGATGATTCGTCCGCCACGGGACAGGCA
Source organism: Gammaproteobacteria bacterium (assembly GCA_016705365.1). Classification (NCBI taxonomy): domain Bacteria; kingdom Pseudomonadati; phylum Pseudomonadota; class Gammaproteobacteria; species Gammaproteobacteria bacterium. Next base: position 308,454 of record JADIYI010000009.1, read on the forward strand.
GGGGCCTTTGTCCAGGAAACTCTTGATCTGGATCGTCCGGGTGGCACTTGCGGTGCTGGTCCGGCAACGGCTCGGCCAGCATAATGAGCGTAGGGATTTTCGTGCCGCCAGGGAGCCACTCATGAAACGCAACATGCTTTTTATCGCCATTGCGACGATGTCCATCGGTCTCGCCCAGATCGCCCCACCGGTTTCCGCGCAGGAGCCGATTCAGCCGATCAAGCCCGCACGCAACATCGACCTGGGGCTCACCGAGCTTGGCAAGAAGCTCTACTTCGATCCGCGTCTGTCGAAATCCGGCGTCATTTCCTGCAATTCCTGCCACAACCTGTCGATGGGCGGCACCGACAACATCCCCAGCTCGGTGGGCGACCAGTGGCAGCAGGGCCCGATCAATTCGCCAACGGTGCTGAATTCCAGTCTGAACATCGCGCAGTTCTGGGACGGCCGCGCGGCCGACCTGCAGGCGCAGGCCGGCGGGCCCATCGCCAACCCGAAGGAGATGGCGTTCTCCCACTCGCTGGCCGTGGATGTGGTGGCATCGATCCCGGGTTATGTGCGCGAGTTCAGGCAGGTCTTCGGCAAGGACACGATCACCATTGACGATGTGACCCAGGCCATCGCGGAGTTCGAGAAGACGCTGGTAACGCCAAACTCGCGTTTCGACCAGTGGCTGCTGGGCAAGAAAGATGCGCTGAGCACCCAGGAACTGGCAGGCTACAAGCTGTTCAAGGATAGCGGTTGCATCGCCTGCCATAACGGCGAAGGCGTGGGCGGCAACTCATTCCAGAAGATGGGTGTCGTGGAACCCTACAAGGCAACCACGGATGCCGAGGGGCGTTCGGCAGTGACCGGCAAGGATTCCGACCGCTTCAATTTCAAGGTGCCGACGCTGCGCAACGTCGAGCTGAGCTACCCGTACTTCCACGACGGCGCGGCCAACACACTGACCGAGGCAGTGGACACCATGGGGCGCCTGCAACTCGGTCGCAGGTTCACGGCGCCGGAAAACGCCAGCATCGTCGCATTTCTGAAGACACTGACCGGCGATCAGCCACAGCTCATCCTGCCGATCCTGCCACCCTCGACAGACCAGACGCTGCGGCCGACGCCATTTCCGTCAAGGAGTTGAGGGCGCAGGCCCGGATTGATTGCGCCATAGCAGAGGTTCGATCCGCAGCGATCCATTAACCAGGCCGCCAACCGCGGCATCGCGCGCGGCGGCGGCATTCATTACATCTCCCGGCAGCAGCCAATCCTCTTCCGGCAACGGCATGCCACAAAACGTGGTCGCTCGCGTGACCACGCAACTGAGCGGCAAGGTTTTGTGTCCATGCGGATTCCGAACGCTCGCCTTCACACGCTGCGCTCGAATTCCCCCTGTAACCACTCGAGCGGATCGAAGATAATCCCGCGCATTCACACCAGGGGCAAGCCATGGATACACCGCAGATCCGCGCGCGGCTCGGCGCCGTGCGCTGCGCAATGCACCGCGCTGGCATCGATGCGCTGATCGTGCCGCGTGCCGATGAATACCTCGGCGAATACCTTCCCCCACACAACGAGCGGCTGCGCTGGATCAGCGGTTTCAGTGGCTCGGCGGGCGTGGTGATCGTGCTCGCCGACAGCGCGGCGATCTTTGTCGACGGCCGTTACACGGTTCAGGTGCGTCAGCAGGTGCCGGCCGATCTGTTCGAGTTCCTGCACCTGGTCGAGGAGCCGCACGCGCGCTGGCTCGGCAAACGCCTCGGTGCCGGCAAACGGGTCGGCTACGATTCGCGCCTGCACACGCTGTCATGGCAACGCCGGACCAGCGAAGTGCTCGAGGAATGCTCCGTCGCACTGGTAACGCTGGAGGAGAACCCGATCGATCGTGCCTGGCACGACCGGCCTATACCCGAAATCCATCCTGCCGTACTGCTGGACCAGCGCTTCACGGGGCGTGCAAGCCTCGACAAGCGGCGTGAAATCGGGGCGCTGATCACGGGGAAAGGTGCCGACGCGGCATTGATCTTTGCCGCCGATTCGATTGCGTGGCTGCTGAACATCCGCGGCAGCGATGTGCCGCATATGCCGGTGGTGCTCGGTTATGCCCTGCTCGCGGCGGACGGCGGCATGCGGTTTTTCACCGATATCGCAAAAATTCCGCCGGGTTTTGAAGCGCATGTCGGGCCGGGTGTCGAAGTCCTCGCGCAAGCCCGATATGCGCAGGCTCTGGCATCGCTGGGTGGACAGAAAATCCTCGCCGATCCCGATACCGCCAATGCCTGGTGCCAGCTGCTGCTCGAGAGTTCGGGTGCCCGCCTGATTGCGACGCCCGATCCGGTGCTGCTGCCCAAGGCGTGCAAGAACGCCGCCGAGATCGACGGCATGCGCCGCGCCCATATCCGCGACGCGGTTGCCGAATGCCGCTTTCTCGCCTGGCTGGATGCCGAAGTCACTGCGGGGCGTCTACACGACGAGGCAATGCTATGCGAGCGCCTGTTCGAATTCCGCGCCGACGACGAGCTGTTCCGCGACCTGAGCTTCGATACCATCTCGGCCGCCGGCGGTAATGCCGCGATGTGCCATTACCGGCATTCGGATACCGATCCGGGGCGACTCTCGATGAACAGCGTCTACCTCGTCGACAGCGGCGCCCAGTATCTCGACGGTACCACCGATATCACGCGCACGGTCGCGATCGGCGACCCCGGCGCCGAGATCAGGCGTCTTGCAACATTGGTGCTGAAGGGGCATATCGCGCTCGACCAGGCGCGCTTCCCCAAGGGCACCACCGGCACCCAGCTCGATGTGCTGGCGCGCCAGTACCTGTGGCAGCAGGGCTTCGACTATGACCACGGCACCGGGCATGGCGTCGGCAGCTTCCTGAGCGTGCACGAGGGGCCGCAACGCATCGGCAAAGGCTGGAACGCGACCGCACTCGCCCCCGGCATGGTGATCAGCAATGAACCGGGTTATTACAAGGCCGGTTGCTATGGCATCCGCCACGAGAACCTGCTGCTGGTCACTGAACTCGAAGTACCCGCCGGCAGCGACCAGCCCATGTACGGCTTCGAGGCGCTCACCCTGGTGCCCTTCGATCGGCGCCTGAGCGACCGCACGCTGCTCGATGCCACCGAGATCGCATGGCTGAACCGCTATCACCGGCGCGTCGCGACGACCATCGCTCCGCTGCTCGACGGGAGCGACCGCGAGTGGCTGCTCCAGGCAACCCGCGCCCTGGATTGAATTAAACGGGGTCAGTTAAACGGGGTCAGAGTCAATTTCTTTTCAGAAATTGACTCTGACCCCGTTTAATTCTTGCCGGCCAAGTGCCGGCTGAGAAAGCGGTCGAACTCCTGCCGCATCTCGGCCATTTCCGGCGCGTCGAAGCCGAAGCCACCGTGCGGCATCGCTTCCCATACATGCAGTTCCGCGGCGACATCCGCATTGCGCAGGGCGCGGTGCATGCGCACGCTGTTCGACAGGAACAGGTCGCGCGTTCCGGTCTGGATGAAACTGGCGGGAAAGCCACGGCCGAAATCGCCGAACAGCGGCGACATCAGCGGCTGACGCAAATCCGCGCCATTCGCATACTGCGCGATCTCCTCGGCCAGGCGCCCGGGCAGGGCATTGTCGATGTCCTGGTTGGTGAAAAAGCTGTCACCCGACTCGGTGAGATCGCACTGCGGCGTGAACAGACCGAGTGCCGCCGGCAGCGCCAGCCCCTGATCGCGCGCCTTGAGCACCGCGGCCGCCGCGATGTTGCCGCCCGCGGAAGCGCCCGACAGCGCGATCCGCGATGCGTCATGCTGCTGCAGGGCCGCACCATAGACCGCGACCACATCATCGATGGCCGCCGGAAAGGGATGATCCGGCGGCACGCGATAATCCACCGACCAGGTCTCGCAGCCGCTCTGCATCGCCAGCAACCCGGCTTCGGCACGCGCGTACGCACCGCCGAAGTAGAGCAGTGCGCCACCGTGCACCACGATGCGCAACCAACTGTCACGCCCGGGGCGCGGCCTGACCGGTGTCGCGACATGAACCACCACGCCGGCAATCTCACGCGTCTCGATCCGCGCGCGCCCCGCGCACAGCGCAAGCATCTGCGTGACGCGCGGCGCGCTCGAGGCGTTGACCGTCTCGATATGCCGGCGCCACTCCTGGGTGGCATCCGCTGCCGGGCGCGGCCCCAGTTCCAGGCGCGGCATTGCCAGCATGCGCCGCGCCTCGGCACTGACGGAGGACGGCAGTGGAATGCAGCGCCGCCCCAGGTGCAGATTGCCCTCGGCATCGAGCCGCGCTGCCTGATCGTCGTCTTCGCTCATGATGCTGCCTCACCGGTACCGTCGTTGTCGTAACCCTAGCGAGGGCACGACATCGGCGCAAGCTGTTGCGATGCGGCAGCGGGCACAACGACCACCACGCAATCACATACGGTGAGTCCCGAGGCGTTTGCCAGGGATCAAATGGCGCGCTTCGCCTAGAATTCCATGCGCAGGTCGACCCCGAAACTGCGAGGATCGCCAAAGCTGCCTGTCTGGAACTGGGCGTAATCGATACCGAAGATCTGGTAGTCCTCGTCAGCCAGGTTTTTGCCCCACACTGCAATGCTTGCATCAACGCTTTCAAATGGCAGTTCGCTCAGTGTGATGCGCGCATTGACGAGCGCGTAGTCATCAGCCTGCGTCGTGGCGGAGTTCAGGGGAGAGAACGCGACTTCGTCTTTGTAGGTGGCATCCAGTCGAACCGCGACCGTCCCGATAGCGATAGGCAAAAATCTGAATTCGATGAAACCCGAGGCGGTGTTCTCCGGCATGTACGGAAGGGCGGCAGAATCGGTGACATCGATCTGCCCGTAAACGAACTCGTTGATCTCGTAATCGAGATATCCGTAACTCAGCCCGAGAGTCAAACCTGCCACCGGACTCGCAAGAAGCTCGACCTCTGCACCCCAGATATCAGTACTTCCCACATTCAGCGCGGTACTTTCGCCGGCGACGTACACGATTGACTGCATGTCCTCGAATTCCGAATAGAACAAGGCCGTGTTCAGGCGCAGTCGATGCTCGAACCACTCGGTCTTGGCACCCAACTCGTAGGAAACAACAGTTTCTTCGTCGGCCGGGGTGGAAAACGAGGCCGCGGAGGAACGCACGTTGAAGATGCCGGCGTTATAGGCTTCCGCCACCCGCAGATAGACATTGACGTCTTCGCTCGCCTGAAAGTCGATGGTGCCCGCCGGACTGAAGTGATTCCAGCTCTTCTGGCCCGGCATATCGGCGGGCACACCGTTATGCACGGTTTTGTGGACATCCTTGTCGTCGTCCGTGTAGCGGCCACCCAGGGTAACCCGCAATCTGTCATCAAGAACCGGCAAGGTGTAGGTGGCTTGTCCGTATACGGCCATCGATTTGTTGTCGATGGTGAAGGTCTTCGAGGTATCGTTGAAAAAAACAAAGGGGGCCAGGGCATCGTAATACAGCGAGCCGATCGTTGATTCGGTTCCCTCTTCGTCGAAATAATACAATCCCGCCACATAATCCAGACGGCCATCGAGGGTGGTACCCACCGCTTGCAGCTCCTGCGAAAACTGCTCGTCGTCCCGTGTGCCATAGACGTTGTAGAGCCCGCCCGTACTCATGGCGCCGGTGGAAAGCAATCGCGCGGTGAACTCGACCGGTGTTCCGTCGAGGTCAGGGTCGTACTGGAGATTGCTGTCGCGATACCCGGTAATGGACTTCAACGTGACATCACCAAGATCCCACGTGGCAACAAGAGTGTGGGCATCAATCGTGATTTCATCGCGCCCGGCGGTGTCGAGCGAAAAACGCTCCAGGCGTTTGCGCCGCGACGCGTATCGATCGGCACCCATCGAGGGGGGAGCGTACAGGAGCTGGTCCTGGCGGGAGGTACCATTGCGGTTGATGTGATCAAAGGCATAGTCGATGACGATGTCCTCGTTCAGGTTCCAGGCCGCGGCGAAACGAAGGGAATCGCTATCCACCTCGCCAAGGTCGTGCGGGCCCGCAACCCGATCATTGACACGATTCGCCCAGCCGTCGCTCATGGTCTTCAGATAGCTGAATTTCAGATTGACGCTTCCCAGTTCCCCCAGCTCGGACGGATTCAGGTCGAGCACGGTCTTCGAGCGGAATCGTCCATACTCACCAAATCCGAGTTCCTGTTTCAGGCCGAGCTCACCTGTCGGCTTGGTGGTAATCACGTTGATCGAACCGCCCGTGGTGTTCTTTCCCCAAAGTGTTCCCTGGGGACCCCGCAGCACTTCGATCCGCTCCAGGTCGAGTTCGAATACCGTTGCCGTATTACGTGCCACGTAGACGCCGTCAACATAGAGACCCACCTTCGGGTCGATGGCCGCGGATGGTTCGGCACTGCCTATGCCACGCAGCGTTATGGCGGTCCCGTTGGTGCCGGATTGCGGCATGATATTCAGATTCGGCACGTATTCCCCGATCGCGGTGAAGTCCGTCGCACCGATTGCCTCGAGGGCGGAGGACGAGAACGCCGAGACCGCGACCGGGATGCCCTGCAACCCCTCCTCGCGCTTCTGCGCGGTAACCACGATGACTTCGAGCGCGCCCGCTGCCGAACCGGAACCTGCAGCGCCCTGCGCCGCGGCGACAGCGGACATCGCGACCGGCGCGCACAGCGAGGCGATGATCAGGCCCGGAACACGACTCATGAACCGATGTTTCATTTTTTATTCCCCCAGGAAAAAATCATGTAACTGGATTTCGCCATCAGGCGGCCGATGCAATGAACTGTCACGGATCATGCGCATCGAGATTCACCGCACGTACCCGCGCCAGCTCAAGTGTCACGGTCACGCGTTCGTCTCCCGGCCTGTCGAATGGATAGCGTTCGAGGCCAAAGTATTTCGCCGCCACGCTATCGATGAATTCGCGCCGAACATCGTCCGTCAGCCCGACCTGGCCGCGTAATTCGAGATAACGCCGCGAATCATGCGGATCAACGATCAGCGCCGTGAGACAGGGGTCTGCCACCAGGCACTTGTACTTGTGATAGCTTTTCAGCGTGCTGAAACGGAACCTGCCCTCCGCCCAGAGAAAGGACACCAGGTTGTTTGCCAGCAGACCATTCGGCAATTTGTGAGCGACGCAAGCCAGCGCCTTGCTCTGCACAATGTCTTTATGACTGTCGGGTATCACACATGCCAGTTGCATCGGCTCGACCTTGCGGCTAGTTTGCGGGCGGCTCGTCGGCAAGAAAGTAATTCAGCGACTGTATGCGACCATCCTTGACGGTAAAGAGGTCGATTACGTGCAGCGAAGAGCCGTCGGAAAGACCGATATGGATCTCCGCCGCCACCCGCGACCCGTCAGAGAGCAATGGCCCGGCATTTCGCGGCTGCGGGCTGCCTGATGCGATGGACTCGGTGTAGAACTTCCTGATCGCTTCACTGCCCGTTGTGCGCCTCCCCAAGCCCAGCAACAGCGCATCGGGGTGAAACAGATCGACGACGCTGATATCGCCGTTGCGCATCAACGCAAAATACTTTTCCACCACGGCGATCGCGGGATCTGAAGCCTGCATGACGCTCACCCTGTCTGTTTCCGGTTGTTGATGATTTACGGGTATGGGAGTTTCTGATACCGCTGCCATTGCCGGTTGGCCACAAGCGATGACGATGAGCAGGAGGCTCATTCGATTCAGTTTTGTCTTGAACCACATCGCGGTCACCATCCAGTCGAAAAATGATCACTGCCACCACCGCCTTTACGGCATCGCGACCGCCAAGGATTCCGGTTGCGATCACGGTTGGCCTGCTCTGATTGACACGTCATCGACATTGCTTTTGATAATATATTCTTATTATTTAAAGTCAATATTTAAATAATATATGATTATTTAATTTATTATAAATAATAAATGATCTGTTTTTTTGGTGCGTAAATTTGTTATTCTGCCGAAGGTCAACGCTTTCGGAGCGTTGCCAATCACCAATTCCATCAGTTGTCGGACATCAGTGCTGAAGAGGGCTCACGGATCATATGAGGCAAGCGGATAACAAGGCGAAGCGCACTGACACTACCCGCGCGCTGATCATCGGCACGGCCGAGAAATTGTTTGCGGAGCATGGTGTCAGCGGCGTCACCATCAACAGCATCAACCAGGCCGCAGGACAAAAGAACAGCAATGCCGTGCGCTACCATTTTGGCGACAAGACCGGCCTGTTGCTGGCGATCATCGACAAACACCTCGAACAAATTGCCGAACACCGCAAGATCATGCTGAAGAATCTGGCCAGGAGGGGGAATCACAGCCTGCGGGACCTGGTCGAAACCCTGGTGCACCCGATTGCCCGGCAAATGAACGAGCCCGGCGGAGGAGAGGCATTCATCCACATCAACGCCGAATTCATTACCGTCAAAGCGTTCAGTTTCTACAAGGAAATAGACAACCCCATCCGCGTTCACTTCGAGGACCAGCTGATCTTGCTGTTCCAGGCACACCTGTCGCACCTGCCGAAAATATTGCATATGCAACGAATGATCCTGGTGTCGGGAATGATCTACAACAGCCTCTCCAGTCACGCCCGCATCCGTCATCAGCTGCCGGCAGACAACCCGGTCATCGATTTCGATCTTGCCGTCTGCAACCTGGTGGACGCCATCGTCGCAATCCTGTCCAGCCCGGTTTCCGACGAGGCGGCAAAACTGATCTCGCGCAAACCGGTTGCGAAATCATGAACGCGCATCCGGCGCTTTCGTCTGGTACCTGTCGCCCATGAAATTGCTGCTCAAACTGCTGATTGCATCCATCGGCCTGCTATATCTTCTGATCTGGTTGCGGTTGATGACCGATCCGGGTGCGATGCTCGAGCAGTTTGCGCTCGTACCGGAGGGCATTGCGGGTCTCAACTCACTGCGCGCCAATGTCGGCGTATTGTTCTGTGCCGGAACGCTGTTTTGCTTTCTGTCACTGCGCGCAAATGGTCACTGGTGGTTGCTGCCTGCGGCGGCGCTGACCGGAGGTGCTGCCCTCGGCAGGCTGATCGGCATGGCGATGGATGGAATCGCCTGGGAATCCATGACGGGGCTGCTGTTCGAACTGGCGATCATCGCAATATTCCTGCTGGCGTACCGGGCCCTCGGAGGCACCGCTTCCCGATCAGCTGATTAGTGCTACCGATTGAATCCAGGCGATGCAGGGCTTAATCTGCCACCCATGCTGATCGAAATCTATCGCTACAACCCGGAGACCGATGCGCAGCCGCGCATGCAGTCCTTTGATTACGATCCACCACAGGGTCGTGATGTGATGGTGCTCGATCTGCTCGAGCATCTCAAAGTCGAAGACCCGACTCTCACCTTCAGGCGCTCCTGCCGCGAAGGCGTGTGCGGCTCGGACGGCGTCAACATGAACGGCGGCAACGGACTGGCCTGCGTCACCCCGATCTCGCAGGTGATCGCCAACGACAAGCTGGTGATCCGGCCACTGCCGGGACTGCCGGTGATTCGCGACCTCGTGGTCGATATGGAGCAGTTCTGGCAGCAGTACGCGCGCGTAAAACCGTATCTGATCAACCACGACCCGACACCTGCCATTGAACGCCTGCAATCCCCGGAAGAGCGTGCCAGGCTCGACAACCTGTACGAATGCATCCTGTGCGCCTGTTGCTCGACGGCCTGCCCCTCGTGGTGGTGGAACCCCGACCGGTATGCGGGCCCCGCGGCGCTGCTGCAAGCGTACCGCTTCCTGCAGGACAGCCGGGACACCGCCACCGCCGAGCGCCTGGCGGATCTGGACGATCATTTCAGCGTGTTCCGCTGTCGTGGGGTCGGTAACTGCAATGTCTACTGCCCCAGGGGGCTCGAGCCGCTGAAGGCCATCGATGCCATCAAACTGAGAATGCTTGAACGCGGCAGCTAAATGGCTTTGCTGTGCGGGCAGCGACGGCTGCCGTCGTCCCGGGCACGCGCGCGAGACCGTGCAAGCGAGAGGTGATGGGTTGAGCAGGGAATCAGGTCGCGAGAAATCCCGTCGAACACCGGGCGCAACGCGCGAGTACGCCTCGCCCGCGTGCTCCAGGCACGAATTCGAGGGCGCGGAACCCGCGTATTTCAACCGCACGGAGTTGCTGGCACTGCTGAACGAGCTGCTGGAAGGAGAGCGCGCCGGCGCACGCGGACTGATCGAGATGCAACATGACTGCGACGATTCCGAACTCGGAAAGCTGTTGCACCAGGTGGCCAGGGACGAGGCGCGATTCTGCGCGATGCTGGGTGCTCATTGCGCGCGCCTCGGCGCCGAACCGAGCCGTGCGACGGGTGTGTTTTTCGACAAGCTGCGGGCACGCGCGACACTCGCGGAAAAATTCGTGCTGCTCGATCGCGGGCAGTCGGCGGTGGTGCTCCGGCTTGAGGCCAGCATCCCGCGCATCGAGCACGATGGCCTGCGTACCGATTTCATGGAGATGCGCGACGTGCATATCGCGAACATCGAGCGTTGCGCGCGTTATGCCGGTATCGAACCCGGAATACGCTTCGAATCGCGCAAGCCGTGAACTCCGGTACGTCCTGTTGCCGGCAGTTCAGGGCTTTGGAGCCAGCCCCGTTTTGACCCATGCAGCCGGGTGCCGCAGCGCCGCCTCAGGCAGCGCTGTGGCACCGGGTGCTACATCGAGCCGAACCGGTAACTGACGTCCACGCCATAGGTGCGCGGCTCGCCCCACTGACTGGTGCTTGCACGCCCCAGACCGATGCCGGTCAGGTCGAATTCGTAGCCGCCGATCTTGTACTCCTCGTCGGTGGCATTACGTACCCAGCCGGAGATACTGAGGCGGCCGTCGCCAAGCGCGATGTCGTCATAGCCAAGGCGCAGGTTCAGGATGTCGTAGCCGTCCTGCGCGAGATCTTTGTTGCCGCTGATCTTCGGCGTGAACACCAGATCGCTCATGCCGGACCAGTCGATCCGCGCGCGCAACTCGCCGTTGTCGCTGAATTTGGGAAAGGTATAGTTCAGGGACACGTTGTAGCTGTGCTCCGGCGTGTACTCGAAGGCACGGTCGTTCGAGATATCGCTGAGCGCACCGGTGTTATTGTCGAAGGAAAGGAACTCGTCGTACTCGGGATCGACATAACCATAACCCGCGGTGATATCGAGCCCCGGAACCAGCATGATCACGGTCTCGACTTCCAGCCCCTTTATGGTTGCCGAAGCGGCATTCTGCACCACGGTCGAATAGCCGCCCTGGGCGCCGCCGTCCACCGCGTTGACCTGCGCCTGCATATCGCTGAGATCTTCGTAGAACACGCTCATGTTGAAGCGCAGCCGGTTGTCGAGCCACATCGACTTGATGCCGGCCTCGTAGCTGTCGACCTGCATATCGTCGTAGGGTCCCCACTGCAGCGGCGTGGAACTGCGGGCGTTGAAACCCCCGCTCTTGAATCCGCGGGTGAAACTGACATAGCTCATCAGATCGTCGGTCCACTGGTAATTCAGCACCACGCGCGGTGACCACCCCGAATCATCGATCTTGGTCGGAATTGATGCCGGATAACCCCCATAGGTCTGCGCCCAGGTATCGAGATAGGTGAAACCCGCACCCCCGTCCGTCGTGACACTGTGATTCTGCTCGCGCTCCTCGTCGGTGTAGCGTACACCGAGCGAAGCGGAGAATTTATCCGTGAAGTTCAGATCTACCTCGCCGTATGCTGCCAGGCTGGTATTGTCGATATCGGTGTAGAACTCCTGGCTCAGATCGAACAAGTCGATCATCTGCGTATTGACGAAATCGCCGTCCTCGTTGAAGTAGAACAGCCCCCCCACGAAATCGACAAAGCCGTCAAAGCCGCTTCCCGTGAGCTGGAATTCCTGACTGGTCGAATCCAGCGTGAAGTGGTCAGGAATGTTGAACAGCAACGGTGTCGTGGTGCCAAAGGCGTTGTTGACCAGGTAGTTCTCCGACTCGCGATAGCCGGTGATGGATTTCAGCACCAGGTCCGTGAACACACCGGCGTCGCCAAACTCGTAGCTCATCGTCAAGCCATGACCCTCGAGATCCACATCATTGCGCGATACCCCCCAGCTGGTGACCTTGTCCTCGCGATGGGGACGCACGTTATCGCCATGCAGCAAGCCCAGAACGCCGGTCGCCGAATTCAGCTGCGGGACCATCGCGTGCTCGCGTTTCTCCTGCCAGTCATAGGCATAATCGAGTGTGAAGCGCTCATTGGGTGTCCAGCGTACGGCGCCACGCAATGCGTTGTTGTCCTCGCTCCAGATATCCTCACCCAACGTGTTTTTGACAAAGGGATCACGGTTCTTGCTGAGCACCGCCACGCTGGCCGCAAGGCCATCCGTCACCGGGAATTCGAGATAGGCCTTGCCGTTGAGGCGGCCATAGTCACCGACGGTTACCATCGCTTCACCACCGAGCTCACCGGTGGGTTTGCGCGTGTTCAGCAGCACGGCACCACCAACCGTGTTCTTGCCGTAGAGCGTGCCCTGCGGGCCGCGCAGCACTTCCACCCGCTCCAGAGATACCATATCGAACAGGGATCCGATCGACTTGCCGATATAGACACCATCGAGGTAGATGCCGACCATCGGGTCCTCGGTGATCGTGAAGTCGGTACGACACAAGCCGCGCATGCAGATCAGCGTACCGTCATCGCCGCCGGTGTTGGGCATGATCATCAGGTTCGGGGTCATCTCACTGAGATGCGAAACATCGGTGACGCCGATCTCCGCGATGTCCTTCGCGCTGAACGCGGTCACCGACACCGGCACTTCCTGCAGGCTTTCCTCGCGCCGGCGCGCGGTGATCGTCATTTCCTCGATCTGCCAGGATCCGGAGGGCTCCGCTCCACCCTGCGCCGCGGCACCCGGTGCGTTGGCCGCACCCAGGGCAGCCATCCCGATCGCGAGCGCGAGGGTCCTGGAACGAAATCGCTCACGCGTGGTGGCGCCTTTGACCCTGAGATCGATTGATGCGGACATATGGATACCCCTTGAAGTCATGTTGATCGGCACGCGTGCGACGGCTTCCCGACCGGTGCCGGCACTATCGCTCGCGATTTACACGCATCGCCTGCCACCCGCGATTGACGGGGCGGCGATCCATTTCAAAGTGTAGTGGCGCAGGCGCGGTGCGCGCTCGACGCCATGAAGCACAATCGGACAAAAAAGTATCCATTCAGGACATCCGGGAACTTCGGCAAACGGGGACAGATTTCGTTCTCTCCCGCAACCACGTGCCCGCCGCGCGCCGCCAGCCGCCCTCGATCGAGGCACTTTCGACAGTTGTTCCAACGCCGGGCTGGTGCCGTGAAACTACCTGGATTTGTTCCGCTCCAGGCGCCGTCTTTCGATTTCGCCGTGATCGGCCACCAGTCCTTCGCGTACCAGCGCCGCCGCCTCCTCTGCGCTGTAGCCGAGTTCGCCGAGCAGCTCGAAGGTGTGCTCTCCAAGCAACGGCGGGTGCAGTCGCACGCTTCCCGGGGTTTCATAGAAGCGGATCGGCACGCCGGTCACCCGCACTTCGCCGAGCAGCGGATGGCTGGTCGGCACGATCATGTTGTTGTGCAGGATCTGGGGATCACGCACCACGTCCTCGACCTGGTTGATTGGCGCCGTGAGCACATCGGCCGCGATCAGTTTCGGGAGGAGTTCCTCGCGCGTGTACGCCTGCGTGCGCTCGGCGACCACGCGATCGAGCTCGTCCTGATTCGTCAGCCGCGCCGCGATATCGTGAAAGCGTGGATCGGTGTCCCAGTCGACCTCGAGCGCGCGGCACAGCTTGACGAAGAATTTCTCGCCCGGCGTGGTGATCACGACGTGTCCGCCGTCGCGCGTCGGATAAACGCCCGAGGGCGCGAAATACAGGCTGCGGTTTCCGGTACGTACCGGCGCCTCCCCGGTCGCGAGATAGGTGCCGATCGAGCTCGCCTGCGCATGCATCAGCGCATCGAGCAGCGAGACTTCCACACGCTGTCCGGCACCGGTGCGGTCACGCACACGCAGCGCCGCCTGGGCCGCATTGGCGACCAGCAGCGAGGTGATCACGTCGACCGCGGGGAAACCGGTGCGCACCGGCTCGCCATCCGGGTCACCGTTCAGCGCCAGCACACCGGCATAACCCTGGGCGAGAAAAGTCGATGCCCGGACGGCCCGCGTAGGGACCGTCCGGACCGAACGCGGTGACACCGACCCACACGATATGGGGTTTGAGCACGGCCACCTGCTCGTAGTTGAGGCCGAGCTTGCTCAGCGCCGGCTCGCGGATATTGCTGATCAGCACATCGGCGGTGCGCACCAAACGCGCAAACACCTCGCGCGCACCCTCCTCGCGCAGATCGATCACGATGTCGCGCTTGTTGCGATTCAGGCTGAGATAGGGACCGCGCTCGGTGCCGCGCAGCGGGCCGAGGTGACGGCTCTCATCGCCGTAGTGCGATTCCACGCGAATCACGTCGGCACCGAGATCCCCGAGCAGCGTGGCACCGTAAGGGCCCGCGAGCATGGTCGAGATATCGAGCACGCGCAGCCCTTCCAACGGTCCAGCCGACGGTTTTTGTTCACTCATGGTAGAGATTTCCTGGTGTGGGCCGGCACATCAGGCGTGCAGGCGTTGAACCGTTTCGCGCACGAAATCGGTATCGGCTTGCGCCGCCGGCGGTAGATCGATCAGCACGGTGTCGAACAATCCCGCCACACGCTCACGCAGACGATCCGCGAATTCATCGAAGCGCGCGATGACGGCCCATTGTTCCAGCATATCGTCGCGGATCAGCGCCGGCATCTCGGCCCACTTTCCCGCGAGCGAAAGGCGGTGCAACTCGAGCCCGACCTCTTCCCAGCCATGGAATGCGAGCACCGCATGATAAGAGCGAGTGGAGGCGTAGAACGAAATCTGCTGGCGTAGCGCGTCCTTGGCTTTCTGCACCGCCTCCTCGTCGCGCCCGAGCGCCAGAAACGGCGCCCCGGTCAGTTCGAAATCCGTGCGCTCGCGTCCCGCCTTCATCAAGCCCGCATCGATCGCAGGCAGCAGCACCGAACGCGTGTAGTCGAAGGTTCCCACCGGATGCAGCCGCAAGCCCTCGCAGAGCTCACCGGCGAGACGCGCCATGTACGGATTGACCGCCGCGACCTGGATCGGGATATCGGGATGCGCGATCGGTCCCGGGTTGAAAAACGGCGGGATCATCGTGAAGCGGTAGTGCTTCCCCTCGAAATACTGCGGGTTTTTCGGGTCCTGGAACGAGCGGAATATCGCGCGCAGGCACTGCACGTACTCACGCATCCGTGGCCCGGGAGCAGACGGCCAAGGCGTGGAATAGCGGCGCTCGTTGTGGCCCTTGATCTGGGTGCCGATGCCGAGCACAAAGCGTCCCTGAGAATAATGCTGCAGATCCCAGGCACATTGCGCGGTGACCATGGGGCTGCGCGGAAACGCGATCGCGACATTGGTGCCGAGACGCACCCGCGTGGTGTGCTCGGCGGCAACCGCGAGCGGCAGGTACGGATCATGTCCAGCCTCGGGTGTGGTGATGCCGTCGAAGCCGAGATTCTCGAGCGTGCGCGCGCGTTCAGCGATGCGCGCGAGCGCCGTGCCGGCCTGCCCCTTCCCGGCATACTGGGCTGTGTCCGGCCCCATCATCACGGTCTCGACGCGCAGTGTCATGAGTGCTCCCTTGTCACGCGTGGGCCTCAGCGTCCCTTGAACTCGGGTTTGCGCTTCTCCATGAATGCACGCGGCCCCTCGGTCGCGTCATAGGAGCCGAACACGCGCGCGCCGATGGCTTTTTCCAGCACGAAACCCGGCTCCAGGTTAGCCTGGCGCAGCACGATCTCCTTGGCCGTGCGCACCGCGAACGGACTGTTCAGGCAGATCTTTTCCGCGATGCGCAGCGCCTCGTCCATCAGTTGCTCGCGCGGCACCACGCGGTTGATCAACCCGATGTCATAGGCGCGGCGCGCATCGATATTCTCGCCCGTGAGCAGCAGCTCCATCGCCACCGCCCAGGGGATTTGCCGCGGCAGGCGCACATGTGTGCCGCCGGTGGGCACCAGGCCGAAGCGCACTTCGCCGAGGCCGAAGGTCGCATGCTCGGAAGCGATGCGGATATCGGTACCCTGCATGAATTCCATGCCACCGGCGATGCAGAAACCGTTCACGGCGGCAATGATCGGTTTGAACACATCGGAGAACGGGCGCTTGGTATGATCCGAATAGCCCAGTTGCTCGCCCGCGTTCAGTCGCGGGATTGCTTCCTGCAGATCCATGCCGGCGCAAAATGCCTTCTCGCCGGCGCCGGTGAGAATCGCGACCCACAGCTCGTCGTCGTTCTGGAAGTCGGCGAAACAGGCATCCATCGCCGCGAGCATCTCGACGGTGAACGCATTCATGGCACGCGGCCGGTTGATGGTCATCAGCGCGATGTGGCCGCGCTTTTCGTAGCCAAATGTTTCCGGCAGTTCCAATGTCATCTGCTGTTTCTCCCCTGCGCTGATTGGTTGATCCGTTGTCGCCACGCGGTGCTCAGCCCGGCCTGCGGCGAAAACGCGGCAGGCTGACCTCGGGCGTCACCGCCTCGAATTCCACCTCGACCGGCAGGCCGATCACGAGCTCCTGCGGCGCGCAGTCGACCATGTTGCCGAGCAGGCGCACGCCCTCTTCCATCTCCACCACCACCGGCGCCAGCGGCGTGTCGTTCGCGAATGCCGGATGCAGCGCGCGCTGCACCACGGTCCAGGTGTAGACAGTGCCGCGTCCGCTGGAGCGCGCCCATTCCCAGGCGAAGGAATTGCATTGCGCGCAGAGCTCGCGCGGCACATGACGAAACGTTCCGCAATCGGTACAGCGCTGGAAGCGCAGCTCGCCCTGGCGGCACCACGCATAGAACTCGCCGCTCAGCCCCTCCAGCACGGGCAGCGGTTTGGCGTAAGGCAGGGCATCGTTGCTCATCGGGTTCCGCTCCTTCGCTAGCGTCGCAGAATCGCGATGCTGCCATCGCCGAAATCGCCCCAGCCGGTGACCACGCCGATCTCGGCATCCGCCACCTGGCGCGCCCCGGCCGTGCCGCGCAATTGCTTGACTGCCTCGACGATATGGCCGATGCCGAGCGAGTGCGCGTGCGACAACAATCCGCCATGGGTATTAACCGGCAGCCGGCCACCGAGCTCGATCGCCCCGTTCTCGACGAAGGCTCCGCCTTCGCCGCGTGCGCAGAAGCCGGCCTCCTCCAGTTGCTGTATCACCTCGAAGGTGAAGCAATCATAGATCTGCGCGAAATCGGCATCGGCCGGTGTGACGCCCGCCATCCGGAACGCTTCGGGCGCGGCGTTGGTGAGTCCGGTACGGTGGAAATCCTGGCGGTTGATGATCTCGTCGGCAGGATAGGGTTGCCCGGCGGCCGCGCCCATGATGTAGACCGGCGGCTTGCCGAGATCGCGGGCGCGCTCCACCGTGGTGACGATGCAGGCCGAGGCACCATCCGTCTCGAGACAGCAGTCATTCACGCGGTAGGGATCGGCCAGCATCGGCGAGGCGAGGTAGTCGGCCAGCGTGAGCGGCTTGCCGTGCATCAGCGCGGCGGGGTTCAGTTGCGCGTGGCGCCGCATCGCTACCGCGACCGCACCCATCTGCTCGTGGGTGGTGCCATATTCGTGCATGTGGCGCCGCGCCATCAGCGCGTACCACTGTGGCGGCGCCGTGAGACCCTGCGGCAGGTAGTAATCCCAGGCGATTGCGCCACCGGGGATGGAATGCTTGTCGGAGCTGACGGTCTCGCGCACGCGCGCACCGGAGTATCCGTTCCAGCCCCCGGGAATCAGCACGTAGTTCGCCGCGCCGCTGGCAACCGCCATCGCGGCCATGCGCAGCGAGGCAACCGGCGCCGCGCCGCCCATGTGGATGATCGCGGCGAAGCGCAGATTCTCCGCCCCCAGATTCGCGGCGAGGGACTCGCACTTGCCGACATTCGGGAACGCCAGCACGCCGTCGATCTGCTTGCCGTCGAGGCCGGCATCCTGCAACGCCGCGACCGCAGCGTGCAGCTGCAGCGCTTCCTCGCTGAGTCCCGATCCGGGCTTGCGGCAGTAGGTGGTCTCCCCGATGCCTACGATGCAGGCCTTGTCCTTGAACACGATTTCACCTTTCATTCACAACGAATCAGTTCTTGTGCTGCGCCTCGTAGTCCGCGAGCAGTTGCGCGCGCGCCTCGGCTTCGCGCCGGCGGATATCCCAGAATTCGGGCTTGCGCTTGGCCATGAATGCCGCACCGCCTTCCTTGCCCTCGGGCATGTCGAACCAGTCGGGGTACATCCCGGCCGAGGTGATGCACGGATCGCGGTAACCGTCCATTTCCTGGTCGAACGCGGCTTTCAGCACCTCCAGGCATCCCGGGCTGAGCGCCAGCATTTCCGCGCACCACTGATCGACTTCCGCCTCGAGCCGCTCCAGCGGCACCACGCAGTTGACCAGCCCCATCTCGAGCGCCTGCGCCGCCGGATACTTGCGGCACAGCATCCACATTTCGCGCGCCTTCTTCGCGCCCACGACCTTGCTCAGGTACGGCACGAAGAAGCCGTCGGCGGGCGAGGAGACGCGCGGACCAGCCTGGCCGAACACGGCGTTGTCGGCCGCGATGGTGAAGTCGCAGCAGTAAGCCATGTGGTTGTGACCGGCAAGGCAATAACCCTGTACCTGGGCAATGATCGGTTTGCGCGACATACGCATCAAGCGGTTGTGCGGGTAGCGGTTGTAGAAGGCCTCGCGCAGGCCCCAGCGTTCCCATTCGACATCGCCACCGGCGCCGAAATGCTTGCCGCTGGCGGCGACGATGATCACACCGACCATGGGATCGTGGTTGGCGTCGTAGAACGCACGGAACATCTCGTCGACGGTGGCGAGCGTCAGCGTGTTCATCTTGTCGGGCTTGTTCAGCGTGATGCGGGCCACGCCGCCGCCGCTCGCCAGGTGGGTCTTCTTCTGGTAGGCAATCTCCACAAAGTTATCGAGCCCGTCGCCACCCGGGGTGCGCCACCCGCTCCAGTTCGCTGTCGCTTCGCCTTCATTCATCGATCACTGCCTCCGTTGCGGCTGATTGGGCTCATTTCAGGGAATCGCGCCCGCAGCCTTGAATGCCTCGATTTCGTCCCAGGAATATTCCAGCAGATCCATCATCAGCAGCTCCGTGTCCTGCCCCAGCTGTGGACCCAGCGTGTTCACTTCGCCCGGTGTCTTCGACAGCGCGACCGGCAGGCCGCGCACATCGACCTCACGTCGCACTTCCTCGCAGTAGGCCTTCATCAGGTAGTCGTTGTCCCAGGCCTGCGGATCCTTGATTACATCGGCCAGCGTGTTGACCGGTGCCGCCACCACCCCATGCTCCGCGCAGCGCGTGAGCAGCGTGTCGTGGTCGAGCCCCGCGCTCAGCGTCTCGAATTCCGCGATCAGGTCGACGTTGTTCGCCACGCGTGCCGCAGCGGTCGCAAAACGCGGATCCCCGATCAGCTTGCCATCACCCAGCGCCGCACACAGCAGCCGGAAGCGCGCATCCTCGTTCGGCTCGCATACGTAGACCCACTTGCCGCGGGTCGGATAGAGATTCCACAACGGGTTCGGCGCCGCGCGCCGCGAGTGCTGCAGTGCCCGGTCACCGTTGCCGGCAAGATAGGACTGCAACTGCGGCGCCGCGAGGTAGAGCTGTGCGCCGTAGAGCGAGGCATCGATGCACTGTCCATGGCCGCAGCGGTTGCGCTGATAGAGGGCCAACACGATCGCAAAAGCCGACATGATGCCGCCGTAGGCATCACCCGATCCCATGCCAAGGTAGATCGGCGGCTGACCGGGCTCGCCGAGACGCGCCATGATGCCGGTAAGCGCCTGCACGGTCATGTCGAACGATGGCCGCGATACCCCGCCGAAGCGGCCGTAGCCGGTATTGGTCGCATAGACCAGGCGCGGATTGATCTCCTTCAGCTTCGCCCACGACAGGCCCCAGCCGTCCAGCAACTCGGGCGACATGTTCGACAGGAACACATCGGATTTCTCCACCAGGCGGTACATGATCTGCTGCCCCTCGGGCTTGCGCAGGTCGATCACCAGGCTTTTCTTGTTGCGGTTGATGACCAGGAAATACTGGTTCCAGTCGCCGATCTCCAGCGATTTGATGCTGCGCACGCCGCGTGCCTGATCACCGCCCTGCGGGCGCTCGACCTTGATCACGTCGGCGCCGAAATCGGCCAGGAACTGCGCCGACACCGGGCCCTGGAACCAGACCGTGAGGTCGATGACGCGAATGCCTTCCAATGCTCTTGCCACGATGGACCTTCCGTATGCTCAGGCAATGACGCCTTCGGCGCCGAGTTCGTGGATCTTCTCCGCCGGGTAACCCAGCAGCTCGTGCAGCAATTCGACGGTGTGCTGTCCGCGGCACGGCGCAAGGCTCGCCAGGCGTGCCGGGGTCTCGCTCATGAAGATCGGGAATCCCAGGCTCTTCAGTGCACCGTGAGTCGGGTGATCGAGCCCGATGATGTAGCGGTTGGCCCGTGCCTGGGGGTCGTTCGCCGGGTAATCGAAGCGCTCGATCACATCGGCCGACATCCCCTTGGCGGCGAACTGCGCGCGCCAGTGGCTGCCGGGAGCGCGCGCGAACCCTTCCTCGAGCGCGTGTATCAGTTCGAGGCGATTGGTCTCGCAGCGCTTCTCATGCGTGTCGAAGCGCGGGTCAGCAACGTCGAGACCGACGCTCGCGGCGAGATCCGGCCACCAGCGATCGGTGTCGGGCATCGTCAGCGTGACCCAGCGCCCGTCGGCACTCGGGTACAGCGAACCCGACATCGGGTTCGACACATCGAGACGCGAGATCGGGTTCAGCAGGCGATCGCCCTTGCCGATCGCGAGAAAGGCCTGCAGGTCGAGACTTGCACTGTACATATTGGCTGCGAACAGCGAGGTGTCGACCTGCTGCCCCTCGCCGCTTTGCTGCCGATGCACCAGCGCGGTGACGATGCCAAAAGCGAGCAGCACCGCCGAGTGCATCGCACCGGCGCCGGCATACACCGGCGGTTCGCCCGGCTGCTGCACGATCGGCATCATGCCGGTGCGCGCCGCCGCGAGTTCGTCGATCGCCGGCAGATCCCGATCCTTGCCGCGCGGCCCGAAGCCGGAAATACGCGCCACGATGATATCGCCGCGCTGCGCCACCACGGAGCCGTAGTCGAGACCGAATGCGGCAAGTTCCGCGAGCGGCCAGTCGGTGACAATCACGTCGCAGCGCGCAACCAGCTCGGCCAGCACCACGCGACCGCGTTCGAGCGCAGGGTCGAGCGCGAAGCTCTGCTTGTTGCGGTGGATCAGGTCGGCCTCGTGGTTCCAGGCGCCGGGCAGCGGCGCATCGGTGCCGCTCACGGTAGTGCGCGCTTCGCCTGCCAGCGATTCGAAACGGATCACGCGGGCGCCGAAATCAGCCAGGAACGCAGCGGCCATGGACGATGCGAAGTTGCGCGTCAGGTCCAGCACCACGATATCGTCCAGCGCACCACTCATCGTCGATACCCACCCGTTTTCATCATGGAGACAGCAGGCGCCCGGTGCCCCTGCTACCCTGCGTCATCGGATCCATCACATCCACCAAGGGACATGGGAGCCCGGCGCGATACCCGTATCCTAATCGCTGCGCCGGATCGGGCTCGTTCTAGAGCGCATCAATTCCGGCCTTCGCGATTTCATTTCCGGACATTGCTGCTCACGCCGCAACGGGTACGGCGGGCACAGCCCCTACAATACACTTGCGGCACACCGGCTCGCCATCCGGATCACCGATCAGCGCCAGCACGCCTGCATAACCCTTGGCGAGAAAAAAGGAAGTCGTCGACGGGCTGGCACCGTTCCTTGCATCAGCGCAGGTAAATAGTCACGTCGGATTTTCTCGCGGCCCTGCGAAGATCCTTGTCGAGTGTGGCAAGGGGCAAGCCCTCGCGCAGAGCCAACTCCAGATAGGCGGCGTCATAACTGCTCAATCGATAAGCCAGCGCCAAGGCAATGGTATGGCCGAAAACCTGGTTTGCCGTCAGTGCGTCTACCGTTATGCGCAAATTCTCCAACTGCGCGGTGAAGCGCTCTATCTCTCCAATCTCGACGTTCTCGCGCAGACAGGCACCGAGCAGAACATTCGCGGCTTCCAGATGCCAAAGATTGGGCACGACGGCCTCGGCAGTCGTCATGGACCTCAAAACAGCCTCGGCATAACGCTGATCCGTTGCCTTGTCACTGGCGAGCAACCAGCGCATGGCGACTGAATTGTCCAGCACAAAGCTGGTCATTTGCGACCCCGTTCCTTGAGTTCGGCCAACTCGTTGCTGGAAATCACATGCTTTCTGGCTTTCAGCATATTGGTGACAGCGGCTTCGGCACGCAGATCGGTACCCGCGCGGCTGGGGATCAGATCCGCCACCGGCTTGCCTCGATTGGTGATCGTGAATCTCTCTCCTGCTTCCACGCGACGAAGGATTTCCGGGAGCTTTGTTTTAGCGTCATACGATCCGATTTCTTCATTCATGGAGGTTTTCCGATCATTGGCACTAGACCAGTGTACTAGTCTATCGGCTTCGTCTCAAGATCGATCGGCCGACAGTCGCCCAGGTCTGAAATACCTGCGCATGCTGTGTCTGGACCAGCATGACCTCGTCGCGCGGGCCATGGTGCAGTGCCAACCGTTCGCTCAGATCGGATTGAAACGATGCAACACCGATATCGAGTTCCTTTGCGCAATCGATCAGCGCATCAATTCCGGCCTTCGCGATTTCATTTCCGGACATTGCTGCTCACGCCGCGACGGGTACGGCGGGCACAGCCCCTACAATACGCTCACGGCGCACGGGAATACACCGGGAGGGAAGTGCGATGGACCAGTCGATCACGGTGCAATCGCTGTCGGAAATCGCGATGCAACTCACCGACGCGCAGGATCTGGAGTGCTACTCAGCGCTGTTCGGGCAACCCCTGGTGCTGTTCGAGGCAAAACCAGACTCGCTGACCCTGGACGCCACGGCGCGCGCGACCTTGCATGCGCGCCTCGGCGAACTGCCGTGTCCGGTGATCGCGCTACAGGCGCCGGACCAACACCCGCCCGCCGCCGGGCTGACCGACTTCACCGACCTCGCGGATGTGGTGGTGAGCTCGCTCAGGGAAGCCCAATCACTGGTGCGCAACATCCGCGCCAATCCGCTCGCGGCGATGGTCCTGGTGCAGTTGTTGCGCCACAACGCGCGCGTCGGCATGAGCGACGGTCTGTTCGCGGAATCGCTGGCTTTTGCAACATTGCAGGGCGGCGCCGAGTTCCGCGCCTTCCTGCACTCGCGCGCGGCTGCCGGCGCCACGCCGGTGGCCCCGGCACCGGTTGATGAACCGGTGGTGCGACTCTCGCGCATGGACGATGTGCTCGGCATCACGCTGAACCAGCCCGAGCGGCGCAATGCATTTTCGATCGCCATGCGTGACGGTCTCATCGAAGGTTTGCAGTTGCTGGCCGAAGACCGCTCGATCAGGACCGCGATCATCGATGGCGCCGGTGCGTGCTTCTGTACCGGCGGCGACCTCGACGAATTCGGCCTCGCGGGTGACCCTGCCGCCGCGCACGCGATCCGCTCCACGCGCAATGCGGGCCGCCTGATCGCCGAGCAAGCCGCGCGCATCGAATGCCGCGTACACCGCGCCTGCATCGGCTCGGGTATCGAGCTGCCCGCCTTCGCCGGACGCATCGTGGCGCGCCCCGACACGATTTTCCAGCTGCCCGAAATCACCATGGGGCTGATACCCGGCGCCGGTGGCACCGTGAGCATTACCCGGCGCATCGGCCGTCAGCGCACGGCGTACATGGCGCTGTCGGCGCGGCGCATCAACGCGCAAACCGCCCTGGCCTGGGGCCTGGTCGACGCGCTCGAATAGACGGGCGTAACCACGCGGCCCAGGTCCATCACCGCGGGCTGAGGATCTGGATCGCGCGGGGCGAACCCGGCCGCACCAACGCAAATCAAGAGCATGAAAATTGACCTGCAACAACAAGAAATGCGGTCCATTCGCTATGATGGAAAAAGTGAACCTGACCGGTTTCATTGCAGTGATGGACAAGCAGAGAGGAAGTGCCATGACAAGTGTTGGTTATCATGAACCCCTGACCGAGCTTTCCGAGGCGACGCGTGACATGCATCGCGCGATCGTTTCGCTGATGGAGGAACTCGAGGCGGTCGACTGGTACAACCAGCGCGCGGACGCCTGCAAGGATCCGGAACTGCGCGCGATCCTCGCGCACAACCGTGACGAGGAAAAGGAGCACGCGGCGATGGTGCTGGAGTGGATCCGGCGCAAGGATGCCGTTTTCTCGAAGGAACTCAAGGAGTTTCTGTTCACCGACAAACCGATCGCCCACGAGTAAGTCGAAACCGGCCCCGCCCGCTCGGCGCGGGCCGCGCAAACATCGGAGAGGAACACTTCCTTGAACAAGAAACTCACCACCAATTCCGGGTGTCCGGTTGCCGACAACCAGAACGTGATGACGGCCGGCCCGCGTGGCCCGCAGTTGCTGCAGGACTTCTGGTTCCTGGAAAAGCTCGCGCATTTCGATCGCGAGGTGATTCCCGAGCGGCGGATGCATGCCAAGGGGTCCGGCGCCTACGGCACATTCACCGTCACGCATGACATCACGAAGTACACGCGTGCCAGGGTCTTTTCCGCGATCGGCAAGAAAACCGAACTGTTCAGCCGCATGTCCACCGTGGCCGGTGAGCGCGGCGCCGCCGATGCCGAACGCGACATTCGCGGTTTTGCCCTCAAGTTCTACACCGAGGAAGGCAACTGGGACCTGGTGGGCAACAACACGCCGGTGTTCTTCCTGCGTGACCCGCTGAAATTCCCTGACCTCAACCACGCCGTGAAGCGCGACCCGCGCACGAACCTGCGCAGCGCGAGGAACAACTGGGACTTCTGGACCTCGCTGCCCGAGGCGTTGCACCAGGTCACCGTCGTGATGAGCGACCGCGGCATTCCCGCGAGCTATCGTCACATGCACGGCTTCGGCTCGCACACCTTCAGCTTCATCAATGCGCGGAACGAGCGCTTCTGGGTCAAGTTCCACTGGCGCACGCAGCAAGGCATCCGCAACCTGACCGACCAGGAAGCAGAGGCCGCGGTCGGCAAGTGCCGCGAGACGCACCAGCGCGACCTGTACGAAGCCATCGAGCGGGGCGACTTCCCCAAATGGACCCTCCACGTGCAGGTGATGCCGGAGCTGGACGCGGCGAAGGTGCCTTACCATCCCTTCGACCTGACCAAGGTATGGCCGCAGAAGGACTACCCGCTGATCGAGGTCGGCATGATCGAATTGAACCGCAATCCGGAGAATTATTTCGCCGAGGTCGAGCAGGCCGCGTTCAACCCCGCCAGTATCGTGCCGGGCATCGGCTTCTCGCCGGACAAGATGCTGCAGGGACGGCTCTTCTCCTACAGCGATACCCAGCGTTACCGGCTCGGCGTGAATCACCACCTGATTCCCGTCAACGCGCCGCGCTGCCCGGCACACAGCTACCATCGCGATGGTGCGATGCGGGTGGACGGCAACCACGGCAGCCGGCTCGGCTACGAGCCGAACAGTTACGGCGAATGGGCGGAGCAGCCCGATTTTCGCGAGCCACCGCTGGCGCTCGACGGTGCAGCCGATCACTGGAACTTCCGCGAGGACGATGCCGACTACTACTCGCAGCCGCGCGCGCTGTTCCGCCTGATGACGCCTGCGCAACAGCAGCTGCTGTTCGAGAACACCGCACGCTCGATCGGCGATGCGCCGCGTGAGGTCCAGTTGCGCCACATCCGCAACTGCTTCAAAGCGGACCCGGCCTATGGTGAAGGCGTGGCAAAGGCGCTGGGCATCGCCGCGAGCGAAGCCAGCTGAGCCGGCATGGAAAGCTGATCGATCAAGGTGACGATTCTGCTATCCGCAACAGGAGCATCTCGCCCTTGCGACCCCGGTAGCGGGCGGTACCACGCAAATGCGGGCACCGCGCGTTCCGCAACGGCCTGATGCTCAGGCGTTTTTCGCCAGCTCCGCCTTGACCACGCGCCGCAGCAGCTTGCCGGTCTCGTTGTAGGGCAGCGCGGGCCAGAACTCGATGCACTGCGGCACGCGCGAGGAGCGCAGGCGCTCGCGCACCCAGCCCTGCAGCGCGGCCGCATCGGCCTGACGGCCTGATTTCAGCACCACCGCGGCAGCCACTCCCTCGCCCCATTGCTCATCGGGAATACCGACCACCGCGACGTCGGACACCGCCTCGTGCTCGAGCAACACGTCCTCGATCTCCCCCGGCGACAGGTTCTCGCCGCCGCGCACGATCACGTCATCCGCTCGCCCTTCCAGGAACAGGTAACCGTCGGTGTCCATGCTGCCCGCATCGCGGGTCGGAAACCAGCCGTCGTTGTCCAGAGCGCTCGCGCGCCCGGCATATTCGCCCGAGACCTGTTCGCCACGCACATAAATTTCACCGCGTTCCCCCGGCCCCAGCACCTGCCCCTCGTCGGAGCGGATCTCGATCTCGACACCGGGCAACGCACGTCCCACCGAAACCAGCCGGCGCCGCAGCGCGGGATCGTTGCTGGCGACGGCGTCGCGGTGCTCCTGTGGCCCGAGCACCGCAATCGTGGAGCTGGTCTCGGTGAGGCCATAGGCATTGGTGAAATCGGTGGCGGGGAACAATGCCATCGCGCGCTCGATCACCGCGAGCGGCATCTTGCCGCCGCCATAGGACAGCGCGCGCAATTGCGGCAGATCCGCCGAGGCCGCGCCCTCGAGCGCCTCGACGATGCGCGCCAGCATGGTCGGCACCACGAAGGCGTTGCTGACCCGGTTGCGGCGCGCCAGATCGAGCCATGTCTCGGCGCTGAAATTCGCCAGCTGCACCACCCGGCGCCCGGCAAACACCGAACTCAGTACCGCCGCGATCCCGGCGACGTGATAGGGTGGCACGCAAACCAGCGCGGCGTCGTCCTCGGCGGCGGAGCAGAATTCCACCGAGCCCAGGATGTAGGAGACCAGGTGTTTCTGGCGCAGGATCGCCGCTTTCGGCACCCCGGTCGTGCCGCTGGTGAAAAGCAGCACGGCAATGTCCTCGGCATCCATCGACCACGCGGGCGCGACATCTTTGCCCCTGCGCGCGGCGGCGAGAAATTGCTCGCGGGTCCTCACCTCCACGCCTTCACGCCCGGCGAAGGTCGCGGCACGTTCCGGACTCGTTACCAGCACGCAAGGCGTCACCCGCTCCAGCAACGCATCGATTTCCGGACCGCTCAGGCGGTAGTTGATCGGCACGTACGGGATGCCCGCCCAGGCACTGGCAAACAATCCCAGCGGGCAGGCGAGCGAATTCTCGTCGAGCATCGCGAGGTGCCTGGCGCCCGAGCCCTGCAACAGCGCCGCCGCGCTGCCCGCCGCATCGAACAGCTCCCGGCAAGTCAGCGCATCGTCCCCGTTGACGAACGCGATGCGCTCGCCGAAACCCTCGGCAGCCATCTCCAGCAACATCATCATGTTCATCGTGAGCGCATCCGTTTCTCAGCTGTCGCGGGCCGCCCGTGCGGCACGTATCAATGACCAAACCTGCTGCGGCGAGGCCGGTGTCTCGCGCACCGCAACCCCGAGCGGCGCCAGCGCGTCATTGATCGCGCAGACCACGGCAGCTGGCGTGGTGTGCATCGCGCCTTCGCCAGAACCCTTGGCACCGAGCGGCGCAAACGGCGATGGCGTCACCAGCGCCGCTTTCGTGGTCATCGGCACTTCGTTGATCGTCGGTACCAGGTAGTCCATGAAGGTGGACACCAGCGGCTGCGCGTTCTCGTTGTAGACATACTGCTCGAGCAGCGCCGCGCCCACGCCCTGGGCCACACCGCCCTGGATTTGGCCCTCGACGCTGGCCGGATTGAGTCGCGTGCCACAATCATCGGCAATAAAATATTTCAGGAGGGCGGCAGCAGATCGCTGCGCGCAAGCATCGCGCCGGCCACCTGCGCCATTGGCATCTGCGCACCAGGCACACCCTTCACGCGCAGACAGCCGTCCATCAACTCGACCTGGTCCGGCTGCACCTGCAGCAGTACCGCGGCGACCGCGCACAGTTTTTCCGCGATCGCGGCACTGGCGCCAAGGACCGCGCCGGTGATCGCGACGCCGACACGGCTACCACCAGGACCGAAATGCGGCGGTGCGTGGTCGGTATCGGCGTAGACCACGCGCACCTCTTCCATCGTCACCCCGAAATAATCGGCCAGCAGTTGCGCGACGATAGTGTACTGACCCTGTCCCTGCAGGTTGAAGCCGACCCGCGCCGTGATCTGCCCAAGAATATCGATGCCGATGCTCACGCCCTCGGGCACACCAACGCCGGGCACACCGACGGTGCGGTAGGCATTCCAGTCGAACACGCCCGGTTCGATGGTGCTGACCACACCGATGCCGAGCAGACGGCCTGCAGCGCGTGCGCTGGCCTGTTCCTCGCGCAGGCGTCGGTAATCGGCGATCTCGAGCACTTTGTCGAGTGTCGCCTCGTAATTGCCGCTGTCGTACTCGTTGCCGCTCGGAATGGTATAGGGAAACTGCTCCGGACGGATGTAGTTGCGCCGACGCAGCTCGGCAGGATCGAGACCCAGCCCGCGCGCCGCAATGTCCATCAGCGATTCGAGCACGAAGTTATGCGGTGGCGGCCCGTAGCCACGATACGGATAGGATGGCGCGCGATTCGTGGTCACCAACTTCATGTCGTATTGCGCCGCCTCGATGCGGTAGCAGCCGGTGAAGGCGGCGAGCGGCTTGGCAACCGAGATCGTGCCATAACCCTCCGCGCTGGCGCCCTGGTTATCGACCAGGTGCACGCGGAAACCCGTTACCGTGCCATCGGCCTTTACCGCGAGCGAAGCGTCGTAATGACGATCCCAGGACTGACCGCCGCCCGCGAGCAGGTACTCCACCCGATCCTCGATATACTTGACCGGGCGCCCCCCTGCCTTGCGTGACAGCAGCGCCGCGATATCCGTACCGCGCGGTCCGCCCTTGCCACCGAAACCACCGCCTTGGGGATGGCTGATCACGTTGACCTGGTTCGATTGCAGACGCAGCGTCTGGGCGCGGCCCAACGCCATGAAACTCGGGGTCTGGTAGGCACCATGACAGGTCAGCCGGTTTTCGACCAGGTCCCACTGGCATACGCAGCCGAAAGTCTCCATGGGGTTGGCGCCCACACGGTTCCAGCGGAACTTGCCGCTGAACTCGTGATCGGCCGCAGCGAACACCCCGTCGATGTCGCCCCAGGTGAACACGCGTCCCTGGATCAGGTTGCTGCCGTTCTCCTCGTAGAGCAGCGCGCTCTCCGGGTCCAGCGCCGTGTAGGGGTCGGACGTTGGCGCCAGCAGCTCGTATTCGACATCGATCAGTTCACAGGCATCCTCCGCAATGTAACGACTGGTCGCCGCGATTGCGGCCACCGGCTCGCCGACGAAACGCACCTTGCCGACCGCGAGGCTGTAAGGCCCCCAGCCGGCCGGCGCGGTGATCATCGGATCGCACCAGCGCTCGAGATCGGCACCACTCAGCACCGCGTGCACGCCGGGATGGGCTGCGGCCCTGCTGGTGTCGACACTCACAATGCGCGCGTGCGGATGCGGGCTGCGCAGGACCGCGCAATGCAGCATGTCAGGCAGGGAAAAATTGTCGATGAATTGCGCGTGTCCGGTTACCAGTGCGCGATCCTCGATCCGCTTGACTTCCTTGCCCACGAAACGGCGTGCAGTGGTCGGCAGCTGGTCCAGCGAAGTGGGGATTGTCGTCGTCATGCGTGTCTGCTCCCGGTCGTTTGCTCAGTTGCCAAGCGCGGCAGGATCGGCGCGTCCGGCACGCAGCTTGGCGGCCGCGTGACGCACCGACTCCATGATGTGCTGGTAGCCGGTGCAGCGACACAGGTTTCCGCCCAGCGCCTCGCGGATCTCCTCGTCGCTCGGATCGGGCGTGTCACCCAGCAGTTCAACCGTGGTCATCAGAAAGCCCGGGGTGCAGAAGCCGCACTGCAGGCCGTGCTTCTCGATAAAGGCTTCCTGGATCGGGTGCAGGCCGTCGGGGCCCTGCAGGCCCTCGACGGTCCGCAGTTCGGTGCCGTCGGCCTGCACCGCGAGCAGCAGGCAGCTGCGCACCGCCTGGCCGTCCTTGATGATGGTACAGGCCCCGCAGACGCCATGTTCGCAGCCCACATGCGTTCCCGTCAGGTGCAGTTCGTGGCGCAGGAAATCGACCAGCGTCATGCGCGCCTCGACCTCGCGTTCGTAGACCTTGCCGTTCACCGTGAGGCGCACCTTGTGCAGCTGCGTCATGATCCCTTACCTCCGCGTGTCCATTACCTTAGAATCAGGGCGTCGCGCGCGCCAGCGCCTGCGCCAGGCCGCGCTCCACCACCACCGACACGAGATTACGGCGAAAATCGGCCGAGGCGTGCACATCGGCAATCGGTTCCTCGACCTCCGCGGCACCCGCACTACCCGCCTGTCCGAACAGCACCGGATCCGGCACCTGCCCGAGCACGACCTGCTCCGCAGCCGCGAGCTGCACCGCGGTGGCGTTCACGCCGAACACCACGATGCGCGCACTGCTGATGCGCCCGCCCCCGAGCGTCAGCAACACCGCGCAACCGGCCATCGCGAAATCGCCCTTGCGCCGCGACACTTCGTAAAAGGACCAGCCCGTGCCCGGCGCCAGCACCGGCATGCGCACTTCGGTCAGGATCTCGGTGGAAGCGAGATCCGTGGTCAGGTAGGTCACGAAGAAATCGCGCGCCGCAATCAGGCGTTCGCCGTCGGGGCCCACCGCCTTCAGCTGCATATCGAGTGCAATCGCCGTTGCCGGGTATTCCGAAGCCGGATCGGCGTTGGCAAAGGAACCGCCGACACTGCCCTGGGCACGGATCGCGCGGTGTCCGACGTTGAGCGTCGCGGCATGGAACAGCGGTTGGCGCTCGCGCACCAGTGGCGAATCCTCCGCGGCCCGCTTGCTGGCCATCGCGCCGATCGCAATCGTGGCGCCTTCGTCGCGGATATGGTCCAAGCCCCCGATCCGGCGCAGGTCCACCAGTACCTCGGGGCGCGCGACGCGCAGGCTCAGCATCGGCATCAGGCTCTGACCGCCCGCGATGATTCTGGCCTCCAGGCCTTCCTCCTCGAAACGCACCAGCAGCGCGATGGCCTCCTCGAGGGTTTCAGGCGCGTAGTAATCGAATGGTGCCGGCTTCATCGCATTTACCCGTGAATTGCTGGGACGGCTTTGGCTGACGCATTCTAATTGCTGGGAGTGGTGCACCGCCACCCGGCGCGCATCAAATCAGGCCGTTCGGATCTCATTTCCGGTCAAGCGCGCGTTGCGGCGCCGGCGGCACTCTTCACCTGTTGGCAACGAGCGACGAGCAACGCGTGCCGCTGAACGCCGCTCAGCGGAGCGCGCCGAGGATGCCCTGCAGGATCAGCGTGGGAGCGGGAGGGCAACCACTGACCACCGCATCGACGGGAATGATGTCCGACACGCGTGAGGGGCACGCATGACCCTTGCCGAATACTCCTCCGTCACCGGCACAATCACCGATGGCGACCACCAGCTTCGGATCGGGGGTGGCGGCGTAGGTGCGTTGCAGCGCGACCACCATGTTCCGCGATACCGGCCCGGTCACCAGCAGCATGTCGGCGTGGCGCGGAGAGGCGACGAATTTGATGCCGCTGCCCTCGATGTTGTAATGCGGGTTGTTCAGCGCGTGGATCTCGAGTTCGCAGCCGTTGCACGATCCCGCGTCGATCATGCGGATGCACAGCGCGCGCCCCAGCACTTTCAGGATATCGGCCTGCAGTCTCTCGCGCAGATGGGTGTCGTCGCCGGGCGACGGCATGGCATCGCTCAGCATCCCGGTACTGAATATCTGCTTCACGATATCGAACATCGGCACCTCACAGATCAACACCGCTGTAGGACAGGTTGAAGGACTTGTTGATCAGCGGAAAGTCGGGAACGATATTGCCGATCACCGCGTGCTCGATAACCGGCCAGTTGTGCCACGACGGATCGTGCGGGTGGCAGCGGTGGATGCGGTTGCCGGGCGCGGTTTGCAGCGCCACCAGTACCGGTCCGCGCCAGCCCTCGACAAGTCCCGGTGCAAAACCCGCCGGCGTCACGGCAGGCAATTCGTCACGGATCGCGCCCTGCGGCAACTCCCGCAGCAACTGCGTGCACAGTCGCAGCGATTCCTCGAGTTCGTCGAAGCGCACTGCCACGCGCGCCGCCACATCGCCCCGATCGCTACCCGCACGCCGCACCACGATCCGGTCCCACGGCGCGAGCGGCAGGTCGCAGCGCAGATCCAGGGGCTGCCCGCTGGCGCGCCCCGCGAGTCCGCACAGGCCAAATCGCTGTGCCAGCGATGGTGGTACCACGCCGCAGCCGGAAAAACGATCCTGCACCCCGGCGTGGTCATCGATGATGGCGCGCAGGGTGGCCGATTGCGCGGCCAGAAACACGCACTGCGCGAGCAGCTGTTCGCATGCCGCATCGTCCAGATCGTGCAGCGTGCCGCCCGGCACGATCTCGTCCATCGGGTAGCGTGCGCCATAGACGCGCGCGTTGAGCCGCAGCAACTCCTCCTTCAGGTGCGAGAACTGGCTGAGACCGAAGCCGAGCCCGGCATCGTTGGCGAGCGCGCCGAGATCCCCGAGATGATTGGCGATGCGCTCGCGCTCGAGCAGCAAGGCGCGCAGGAACAGCGCGCGTGGCGGCGGAGCAATCCCGCAAATCTGTTCGAGCGCCATGCAATAGGCCCACGAGAATGCCGCCGCGCTGTCACCCGATACCCGCGCCGCGAGACGCTGGCCTTGCACGGGCGAGAGTTCGGTGAAACGCCGCTCGATACCCTTGTGTGCGTAGCCGAGCCGCGTCTCGAGGCGCAGCACTTTTTCACCGACTACAGAAAAGCGGAAATGGCCGGGCTCGATGATGCCCGCGTGCACGGGACCAACGGCGATCTCGTGGACCCCATCGCCCCTGACGTGCACGAACGGGTAGTCGTCCGGCCCGGCGCGGGCGCTGTCTGGCTCGCCCGCGTCATGACGCAGTGGAAAATGATCGCGTGCCCAGCCCGCATGGCGTACCCACGCACGTTTGTCGGCATCGTCCGTTTCGATTCCGAGCAGATCGCGCATGCCGCGCTGCATGCGTGCTGCCGAGGGGTAGATCGTCGCGATGCCGGGCAGCTCTGGTGCGTCTGCCGGCAGCGCGATTTCCAGCACTCGTACCTGCGCGGCATCGAGAAACGCGGCGCGTACCGTAAATCCTGCTCGGAGCGCGCGGTCGTCGCTGCCCCACAGCGCCAGAAAATGCGCGTCACGTGCGCGCAGTTGCCGCACTTCGTCGAGCCAGCCGGATGCAGCGACCCGGATGTGCAGCACGGGAGGTGTGATGCTCACGGCGCACCCCCGATCAGCGTGGCCGCGACCCGGAACCACTGCGCGAGCGCCGGTGGAATCCACACGCCGAGCATCAGCACCAGCAGCAGGTGCGCGAACACCGGCAGCGTGCCGTGTGGTTGCCGGGCAGGCGTGTCGGCGGCAGAACCGAACACCATCGATTGCACACGCGAGAAGATCGCGCCGAACGCAACACCGAGCCCGAGCAGCAGGATCGGCGTGGCCCAGGGCTGTTCGCGCATGGCGGTGGTCAGGATCAGGAACTCGCTGGCGAACACGCCAAAGGGCGGCATGCCGAGGATCGCCAGCGATCCGATCATCAGCCCCCAGCCAACGCGCGGCGAGAACACCAGCAGGCCGCGGATATCGTCGATGATCTGGGTGCCGGCTTTCTGCGCCGCGTGACCGACCGTGAAGAAGATCGCGCTCTTGGTGAGCGAGTGCACCGTCATGTGCAGCAGCGCCGCGAAATTGGCCACCGGCCCGCCCATGCCGAAGGCGAACGTGATGATGCCCATGTGCTCTATCGAGGAATAGGCGAACAGGCGCTTGATATCGCGCTGGCGCCACAGCATGAAAGCCGCGATCACGACCGAGAGCAGTCCGAAGAACATCAGCAGGCGCCCGGGCAATTCGAAGCCGACGGAACCCTCGACCAGCACCTTGCAGCGAATCACCGCGTACAGCGCAACGTTCAGCAGCAGACCCGAGAGCACCGCCGATACCGGCGTCGGACCCTCCGCGTGCGCATCGGGCAACCAGTTGTGCAGTGGCGCGAGTCCCACCTTGGTGCCGTAACCGACCAGCAGGAACACAAAGGCAATCAGCAGCACCGTGGGTTCCATCTCGCCCTTGATGGCATCGAGGTGGGTCCACAGCAACGCGCTCATGCCGCTGCCGCCGAGTGCGCGCTCCGCCGCGGAGTAGAGCAGGATGGTTCCGAACAGTGCCTGCGCGATACCCACGCCGCACAGGATGAAGTACTTCCATGCCGCCTCCAGGCTCGCCGCCGTGCGATACAGCGAGACCAGCAGCACCGTGGAGAGTGTCGCGGCTTCCATCGCCACCCACAGTATGCCCATGTTGTTGGTGAGCAATGCGAGCAGCATGGTGAACATGAACAGCTGGTACATGCTGTGATAGAGCCGCAGGCGCGCGCGGTTGAGCTTGCCGCGGCTTTCCTCGACACGCATGTAATCGCGCGAGAACAACGCGGTGGTGAGACTGACGAATGCCGTGAGCATCGCGAGGAACACATTGAAGGAATCGACGAGGAAGTTCTCGTTCCACACCAGTTGCGGCCCGTCGCGGATGACCCGCGCGGTGAGCGCGCAGCCGGCGATGAAGGTGCCGAGGCTCACGAGCACATTGAGCTCCGCGGCGTGGCGGCGCTCGCCGAGCAGCGCCAGCAGGAGCGCGCCCGCGAGCGGCAGACTCATCAGCACGAGCAATTCCATGAGCCTGTTCAGTCCTCCCGCAGCGCTTCGAGGTGGTGCAGATCGAGGCTGTCGAACTGCTCGCGGATCTGGAAGAAAAAGATGCCGAGAATGATCGCGCCGACCAGCACATCGAGCGCGATGCCGAGCTCGACCACCATCGGCATGCCATAGGTCGCGCTGGTTGCCGCGAAGAACAGCCCGTTCTCCATCGCGAGGAATCCGATGACCTGGGTGACGGCCTTGTGGCGCGTGATCATCATCAGGAACGAGAGCATCACCACCGCCATCGCGATGCCGAGCGTGCCGCGTGTGACGGTGCTCGCGAGCGCGGATATCGGTTGCGCCAGCCCGAAGCAGAACACCACCAGCATCATCCCGATCAGCATCGTGGCCGGGATGTTGAGTTCGGTCTCGGTGTCGCTGCGCAGCCCCAGGCGCAATACCAGCCGGTGCAGTATCCACGGCAGCAGCAACACCTTGAGTGTGAGCGTGAGTGCGGCCGAGTAGTACAGATGATGCTGCGCGCTGCTGAAGGCGACGATCGCGGTCGAGCACACCAGCGCCGCGCCCTGCAGCGCGAACAGATTTATGAGGGTACGGATGCGACGCTGCGCGAGCATTGCAAAGGACAGCAGCAGCACCAGCGCGGCGAACAGATGGATCAGCTGGGCGGAAAAAGGCAATTCGCTCATGCGCTCAGCTCCGCAGCAACAGGCGCACGAGCACGCCGAGCACGGCCAGCAGGAAGGCCATCACGAGAAATTCGGGGGCACGGAAGATGCGGATCTTGGCGCTCAGCGTCTCGATCAGCGCGAGGAACGCACCGGCAACGGTCAGCTTTGCCATGAGAAACACCAGTGCGACAGGCAGTGCGGTCCAGGGGTCGCCGGCGCGGGCCACGCCCCAGGGCAGGAACAGCGCGAAGCCGACACAGGCGTAATTGAACAGCTTCAGCGCCGCGGCCCATTCGATCAGCGCGAGGTGACGCGCGGAGTACTCCAGCACCAGAGCCTCGTGGATCATGGTGAGTTCGAGATGGGTGGCCGGGTTGTCGACCGGGATCCGGGCATTCTCGGCGAGCAGCACCATCAGGAATGCGATCGCGGCAAATGCGAGGCTCGGGTGGATCGCGAGCGAACGCCCCGTCAGCGTCTCGACGATGACCGGCAAAGCGGTGCTGCCCGCGATCAGCGAAGCGGTGAAAAGCACCATCAGCAGGGCCGGTTCGGCGAGAAAGCCGATCATCATTTCACGCCGCGCCCCGAGCGTGCCGAACGCGGTGCCGATATCCATTGCGGCCAGCGAGATGAACACGCGGGCGGTGGCGAACAGACCGACCAGCGCGATCGCATCGGCGGCACGCGCAAACGGCATCCGGGTGCCGAGCGAGGGAATGATGGCGACCGCCGTGACCATCGTGCCGAACACGACGTAGGGCGTGATGCGAAACAGCGAACTGGCATTGTGCGCGAGCACCGCGTCCTTGCGCACCAGTTTGCGCAACATGCGGTAGGGCTGGGTGAGCGGTGCCGCGCGGCGGTTCTGCAGCCACGCGCGACAGCAGTTGATCCAGCCGACGAACAGCGGCGCGAGCAGCACCGCCACCACCACCTCGAGCAGCTGGACGAACAGGCCCTCGATGTTCACAGCACGATCACCAGCAGGGTCAGCAGGGTCACGAAGCTGTACAGCAGGTACGCCGAGATGCGTCCGCGCTGCAGATGCCCGACCCATCCCGCCACGGCGAGTACGGCGTTGGCCACGGGAAGATAGAACGCGCTCCAGATGCGGTCCTCGACCTGAACGCGATAGACCGGGTCGGTATCGAAGGGTGTGGGCAGTTCCCGGCGCATGCGGAAAAACGGCCCGAAGATATGGCGGATCGGCTGGCCAAAGCCCTCGGCGGTGTCCTGCATGCGTGGTGTCTGCCCGGCAAAGCCGCAGTCCCAGGCGGGCGCGCGGCGCACGCGCCCGTGATAGGCGCGCTTGGCGACCAGCGCGGTGAGCGCGAGCACCAGTGCGCTGCCCAGCAGGAACACGATCGGGCTGTAGCTCGCGCGATGCTCCGACAGGGGCACCAGCAGCCAGATGCTCCCTTCGCGCAGCGCCGGTGAATTGCCCAGCACGCTGCCGATCACCTGATCGAGGTATCCCAGCACAACAGAGGGAACCAGGCCGAGCACAACACAACCGAGCGCGAGCCACGCCAGCCCGATCCGCTCGAGTCGCCCGCAATCGCGGGCCTCGTCGAGTGCCGGCTCACGCATCCGGCCGAGGAAGATGACGCCGTAGAACTTGACCATCACGTACGCGGCAAGCGCCGCGGTGAGCGCCAGCACCGCGGCACCGAGCGGCACCAGCATGTTGGCGAAGGGTTGCGGGATCTCGGGCGTGAACAGGAAGGACTGCAGCAGCAGCCACTCCGACACGAAACCGTTGAGCGGTGGCAGACCGGCAATCGCCAGCGTGCCGATCAGCGCCAGCCACGCAACCCAGGGCATGCGGCGCATCAGACCACCGAGCTTGCCGAGACTGCGCTCATGCGTGGCATGCAGTACCGAGCCGGTAGCCAGGAACAGCAGACTCTTGAAGAAGGCGTGATTGAGGCAGTGATACAGGGTGGCCGCGAGCGCGAGTGCCGCCAGCGCGGACATCCCGAATGCGTGGAACATCAATGCCAGCCCGAAACCGGCGAACACGATGCCGATGTTCTCGATGGAGGAGTAGGCGAGCAGGCGCTTCATGTCGGTCTGCACGGCGGCAAACACCACGCCGAACAGCGCGCTGAACAGGCCGAGCGCGAGGGCGAGTGCTCCCCACCACCATTGCTGCACGGGCAACAGGTCAAAACTGACGCGCAGGATTCCGTAGATCGCGGTTTTCAGCATCACCCCACTCATCAGGGCGGAGACCGGCGAAGGCGCGGCGGGGTGCGCCTCGGGCAGCCACACGTGCAGCGGTACCAGCCCGGCCTTGGCGCCGAAGCCGAGCATGGCCAGCAGGAAGGCCACGCTGGACCAGGTCGGGTCGAGGTGGGCGGCACGCATCGCATCGAAGCTGAATTGCCACGAACCGCCCTGCAGCACACCGAAGCACAGCAGCAGGGAAATCGCGCCCAGATGCGCCAGCAGCAGGTACAGGAAGCCGGCACTGCGTATCTCGGGAATGCGGTGCTGGGTAGTGACCAGGAAGAATGACGCGAGGGCCATGGTTTCCCAGCTGACCATGAACGAGTAGGCATCGTCGGCGAGCATCACCAGCGCCATGCTGGCGAGGAACGCGTGGTACTGCAGGCACAGCAGCCCCGGCGAGGCCCCGTCGCCGGCGCGGAAGTAGCCGGCCGAAAACGCCGAAACGCCGGCCGCGGTACCGCCGAGCAGGAACAGGAAGAATGCCGACAGCGGGTCCAGGCGCAGGCTGAACGGGAGCCCGGGCAGGCCAAGCGGCAATATCATATGGCGCGGTTCGGCGGGCAGCGCGGCTAGCGCGGCGAGCGCCAGAAGCAGCGCGCAGAGCGCACCCAGCGGAAACAGGACCCGGCCCACATACACCAGGCTGGCGGGACGCAGCAGGCCGAGCAGGCCAATCAGACCCCAGCCGAGCAGCGCGGCGAGCGCAAGCGTCAGTGGGTCCGGGAAAGAAAGCACGCGCAAGAACCTGCATGGTTGAACTTGACTTATGTTAATCCTATACTCATTCTAGGTGTCGTCAATGTAAATATGATTAACATTAAATGAGTATTGAAAAACGCACATCACGGTTGACTCTTCTCATTGACCCGGACAAGAAGGCCGTGTTCGAGCAGCTCTGCGCACGCGAGGATCAGACTCCCTCGCAGGTCGTGCGCCGCCTGATCAGGGACTACATCGAACAGCGGCTCGGGCAACCCTGGAAACCCGGCGACAAGGTCGTCGGGACGCCGCAGTAGCGGCGCCATCGGGCAGGCATCAAATCAGGCCGTTCGGATCTCATATCCGGTCAAGCGCGCGTTGCGGCGCCGGTGGCCGTTTCAATTGGGCAAGCGAGTGCTTAAATTAGGGCCTCGACAATATTCAACACCTCATACGGGAACAGTGTCATGCGCAATCCCCTGCACACCAAACTCTGCGAGCGGCTGGGCATCGAGTATCCAGTCGTCGCGTTCACGCACTGCAAGGACGTCGCGGTCGCCGTCATCAACGCGGGCGGTTTCGCGGTGCTCGGCGAAGCCATGCATACGCCGGAGCATATCGTGGGCGATATTCGCTGGATCCGCGATCGGGTCAACGGCAAGCCGTTTGGCATCGACCTGGTGCTGCCGGCCTCGGTTCCCGAGGAAAAGACACTCGAGGAACTGTACGCGATGATTCCGCGCGAACAGCGCGAATACACCGACATGATCATGAAGAAATACTCGGTTCCCAAGCCGAAGGAACAACTCGAGATTTCGACCTGGGGCGGGCTTGACCAACAGCGCGGCCTGGCCCAGTTGGAGGTGCTGTTCGACGAAAAGGTACCGGTAATTGCCTCGGGGCTCGGTTCGCCGGAATTCATGCTCAAGCGGGCACACCAGCTCGGCATCCAGGTCTGGGGCCTGGTCGGCAAGCCACGCCAGGCGAAGAAGCAGATTGCTGCCGGCACCGACGTGATCATCGCCCAAGGCTACGATGCCGCCGGACACACCGGCAATATCGGCACCTTCTCGATCGTGCCGCAGGTGGTGGATGCCGCGCGCGCCGCCGGCGTGCCGATACTCGCCGCCGGTGGTGTCACCACGGGCCGCCACCTCGCGGCCGCGCTCGCGCTCGGCGCCGACGGGGTCTGGACCGGCTCGCTGTGGCTGGCCTCGCGCGAATCGGACGTGAACCTGCCGATGAAGGAAAAGCTGATCGAGTCGAACGCCGACGACACCTCGTATTCGGACTGCATCTCGGGTTACACGATGCGCACGATCCGCTGTCCGTGGCACGTCGAGTGGGACCGTGAAGATGCCCCGGCGGTGCTCAAGCCACCGCTGCAGATGCTGCTCTCGAACGAGTACATCACCGGCGCCAACGATTACCAGCGCAAGGACCTGATGACCGAGGCAGCGGGCCAGGGCATCGACTACGTGACGGAAATGAAGCCGGCGCGCCAGATACTCTCCGACATGGTCGAGGAAGCGCTCGATGTGTTCGACCGCTTTGGTGCCGATGACGGAAGTTGAGGCACAAGCGGGCGAGCCCTTTCGCGCCGGCTTCGATCCGACGCGCGCGGGTATCCGGGCCGAATGCGACGGCGGTGCCGCGATTGCCGGCACCCGTTTCGCGGGCCGGCAGTTTTTCGCCGGTACCCTGACCGGCGATTACCGCGACTACGGCATCTACCCGTGGCGCTGGTACCTGATGACGCAACTCAGCCAGGCGCCGAAGGACTTCCCCCACGAGGCCGTGTGGTGTGACGCGGGCAGCCTCGCGTTCGAAGACGACTGAACAGTGCTCCGCGGAGCAAGTAACGGAGGACAGGAATATGCGCATCGTGGTTTGCATCAAGCAGGTGCTGGATCCCAGCGCGGTGAACAACTACGCCCTTGCCGGCAATCTCAGGATCGCGGCCGACGGCCGCACGCTCGATGTTCAGGCCATTCCGCGGCTGATCAATGCCTACGACGAACAGGCCCTCGAGGCGGCGCTGCGCCTGCGTGATGCGGGTTGCGAGTGCCGCATCACGGCAGTGTCGATCGGCCGCGATCTGCAGGACCCGCTCAAGCACTGCGCCGCGCTGGGTGCCGACGAAATCGTGGCGATCGAGGCCAAGGCCGAAACGCTGGATCATCACGTCGTGGCAAACATCCTCGCCGCCTATATCCGTTCGAGCGGCGGCGCGGACCTGGTGCTGTGCGGACGCCAGGCTTCCGATGACGACCAGGGCGTGGTGCCCGCGCTGATCGGCGAAGCGCTCGGCTTGCCGATCGCCTCGCTGGCGCGCGCCATCGAGTTAGTGGACGGCGCCCGCTTGCGGGTCACGCGAGTCACCACGGACGGCGACGAGATCATCGAGGGCGCACTGCCGGCGGTTGTGACCGTCAGCAACGAGCTCGGCGAGCCGCGCTTTCCCAGCGCACGCGACAAGATGGCGGCACGCAAGAAGGTACCGCTGGATATCTCCGTCGCCTCGCTGGGATTGTCGGACGCGGAACTGACCCCGCGCGTCGTCCTCGCGAAACAGTACATCCCGGAAATACACGGGCACTGCGAATTCATCGAAGGCACGCCCGCTGAAGCCGCGCAGCTCCTGTTCGAGAAGCTGCGCGCCGACAAGCTGCTGTAAGGCTCCCTCAGATCCCGCGGAACACGGGCTTGCGTTTCTCCAGGAAGGCCGTCGTGCCCTCCTTCGCGTCGAAGGCCGATGCCACCATGGTGCCGGCCACGGCCTCGTAATCGAGGATCTCTTCCAGGGTGCAGTCCTGCGAGCGATGGATCAGGCGGCGCGCCATGTCCACCGCCACGCTGGCACGCTGCGCAATCAGGCGTGCGTAATCGAACGCCGCATCAAACGCCTTGCCCTCGGGAACCAGTTCGTCCAGCAGCCCGATCGCCTTGCTCTCCTCGGCGTTCAGGATCTTCGCGGTTTCGACCATCATCAAGGCATTCGAGAATCCGACCAGCCGCGGCAGAAACCATGACACTCCGCAATCGGGCGAGACACCGACATTGGTGAAGATCGCCGACATGCGCGTCGTGGTGTCGCCGAAGCGGCGGTCGCAGGCCATCGCATAGCCCAGCCCCGCGCCGACGGCGGCACCATGGATTGCCGCTATCACCGGCTTGTCGACCGCCACCAGCTGGCGCACCACGTCGATGAAGGGCCCGCCGGGCGTCTTGCGCTGCGAGCGTGGCAGCGGGCGAGAGGGATCCGAGGTGCCGGGCATCGGTCGCTCGCTGTCGCCCGAGATGAACTCGAGGTCACCGCCGGCGCAGAATGCCCGGCCCGCACCGTGGAGCAGGATCGCGCGCACCGCGTCATTCTCGCGCAGCGAATAAAGCAGTTGCGCGAGTTCGGCGGCCAGATCCCAGCTGATCGCGTTGAGCTTGTGCGGCCGGTTGAGCGTGATGATGCCCACACCGTCCTCGATGCGAAACAGCAGCATGTTTTCTTCCCGGGGCATGGTCTGTCCTCCTGCAGTTGTTCAGCGGAAATTCGGAATGATTTCGCTGTCGTACCATTCGATCCACTCGAGACACTGATCGACCGTATCGACCTGGGGCGTCATGACCTGTGCAACGGTGGTACCCGCCTTCTGCAGGTCCTCGAGTTCGCGCAGAATCCTGTCCCGCTCCGTGACGATCTCGGTCGTGCCTTTTTCCGCGTGCGAGTAGTCCTCGACCTTGTACTCCGTGGTTGTTATCACGATCTCGAATCGATCTTTCTTCTCCTCGTAAGCGGGCTGCCGGCGGATGAATTCGAGGCACCCGCCGAGCTGTTCGGTGGTGATCAGCCAAGGCATCCAGCCATCCCCACGCTGCACCGCACGCTTCATCGCAACCTCGGTGTTGCCGCCGATAAAGATCGGCGGGTAGGGCTTCTGCACCGGCTTTGGCTCCATCACGATGTCCTGAAAACTCACGTATTTGCCCTTGAAGGCGGGTGAGTCCGAGGTCCAGCACTCGATCATCGCATCGATATACTCATCGGTGATCAGGCCGCGTTCCCTGAACGGGACCCCGAGCACCTCGAACTCGCCTTGCAGGTGTCCGGGCGCGGCACCCAGGGTGAAGCGTCCGCCCGCAATGAACTCCAGGGTGGCGATCTGTTTGGCCAGCAGCACCGGGTTGCGATAGGGTACGACCAGCACATAGGTCAGCAGGTGGATGCGCTCGGTCGCACCAGCCAGCACCGCACAGGCGGTGAGGCCCTCGGGGAAACGTCGCCCCATCACCTCGGCCATATCGTCGGGTATGAACAGGTGCTCCGGCACGGTGAGCCAGTCCCAGCTCAGCGCATCAGCGCGCTTGGCGAAGCGGATGATGTCCTTGCCGGTCGCGTGCGCCTCCCAGGGTGCCATCGCGGGTGGGTAATTCAGCAGACCAGGTACCGACAATGCGAATTTCATGATTCCATTTCCTTGTGTTGCTCGAGTGAATCACTGTTGCCCGCCGTCCCCATGGACTGCGCGCCTGCAGGTGCATCGCTAGTAGATCACCCCATCTTCCACGAGTTGCCGGTAGCGTTCCTGCGGCATGCCGAGGATATCCCTGAACACGCGCTCGTTGTCCTGTCCAATCGCGGGGCCAGGCCGTATATCCGCCACGGTGCGGCTGGTCTTCACGTAGGCGCCATAGATCGTTTCGCTAAAGCCCAGGGGATGCACGACTTCCACGAAAGTCTTTCGCGCACGGTAATGCGGATCCGCCAGCAGGTCTGCGATACACAATACCGGTGCCGCGGCGACGCCGTGAGCCTGCAGCGTCGTGGCCAATTCATGGTTGTCAAAGGCCAGGATCCATGCCGCAAGCTCGCGGTGCAGTTCATCGATGTTCGCCACCCGCGCCGCGCGCGTTGCGAAGCGCTCGGAAGCCGCCCACGCGGGCTTGTCCATCGCGCGCACCAACCCCTGCCATTCCGCCTCGCCCGGCACCGCAATGCTGATCCAGCGGTCATCACCGGTGCAACGGAACACGCCGTGCGGCGCCGCCCCCGCCAGCGGATGCTCATTGCCCTTCGGGCCACCCACACGTCCGTTCAGCGCATAATCGATATAGGCCGGACCGACCATTTGCATGATCGCTTCCTGCTGCGAGAAATCGATGTGCTGTCCCTGGCCGCTGGCATCACGATGATGCAGCGCGGTCAGGATCGCAAACGAGCCGAAGATGCCGACAAAAGGATCGGAGAAGGCATTCTCCACCGGGATCGGCCCGCCGCCCTTGTATCCGACCAGGCTGTCGAGCCCCGTGGTCGAGGTCACGCTGAGACCATAGGTGCGCACCTCGCGCAGTGGCCCATCGAGACCCGCGGCCGGCATCGAGAGCATCACCAGGTCCTGTTTGACCTTGCGCAGCTCCTGGTAGCCAAGACCCAGTTGTTCCATCACGCCGGGGCCGAAATTCTCGATCACCACATCGGCTTTTGCGACCAGCTCGAGCGCGAGGCGTTTCGCTTCCGGTTGCTTGAGGTTGAGCGATACCGAGCCATTGCCGGCCCAGCAGGCGTGGTTCGACAGGCTCCGGTCAGGCCCTGGCACACCCTCGGCGAAAGGTGGCAGGTTACGCGTCATATCGATGCGCGCACGCGACTCGATCTTGAGCACTTCGGCACCAAGAAAGCCCAGTGTCTGGCCCGCGACCGGCCCGGCCCACACCCAGCCGAAGTTGATCACCCGCAGCCCCTGCAACGGCAGGGCACGACCCGGGTCTTGCGTCGCACCGTGCGGCGC
Organism: Gammaproteobacteria bacterium; assembly: GCA_016705365.1. NCBI lineage: Bacteria > Pseudomonadati > Pseudomonadota > Gammaproteobacteria > Gammaproteobacteria bacterium. Next base: position 352,792 of record JADIYI010000009.1, read on the forward strand.
CGCGATTGGCGTATCCGGCAGCTCGGCGAGTTCACGGCCCAGCTCGGCATTGTGTTCACCCAGCAGCGGCGCGGGTGTCTTCGGCCCGCCCGGTGATTCGGGCAGCCTGAACGGCGCCCCCAGAGTGCGCACACGACCGAGCGCTGCATGCTCGATGTCGACGAAGTAGTTGCGCGCCGCGAGATGGGGCTGTTCCGCCGCTTCGGCGACCGTGAGTACCGCCGTCACCGGGCAACCCGCCGCCTGGCATTTCTCCATGATCTCCATCTTGCCGTGCTGCATCGTCCATTCTTCGATGAACGGATAGATCAGGTCGGCATTCTGGGCGCGCTCGAACATGCTCTGGAACAGATCCAGATCCGCCCATTCCGGATTACCCATGACGCGCCGCAATCCGTTCCACTGCCCGGGCTCCAGCGCCAGCATCCAGACATGACCGTCCATGCAGGGCATGATCGTGGCCGGCGCGCCCTGCGGCATGCCGACGCCGGTGCGCGTGTCGTAGTTGCCCGTCTGCGCAAAGCCGCCGATGTTCTGCCCGCCGACGAAAGTCGCGGCAATCGTCTCGGCCGTGGATACATCGAGATGCTGGCCACCACCGGCCTGGCGGCGACCAAGTACCGCAGCCAGGCCCCAGGCCGCCGCGGCAACCGCACCGCAATAGTCGGCCGCGAACGTGCCATGTTCCAGCGGCATCTCGCCGGGGCGCCCGCAGTAACGATGGCTTGCGCCAGTGAGGTGATAGGCGTTGAGGTCGTACCCGTTCCACTCGCTGTAAGGTCCGGTCTGACCGAAGGGCGTGATCGACACCACCACGAGATCGGGGTTGGTGGCGGCCAGCGTGGCGTAATCCAGCCCCCAGGCCCGCATCTGGGCCGGGCTGTGATTCTCGATCAGCAGATCGGCCCAGGCCAGCAGGCGCAGGAACAGTGCACGCCCCGCCTCGGTGGCGACATCACAGGTGATGCCACGCTTGTTGGTATTGTTGATGAAATAGAGTCCGCTCTTCTCGGGGTCGCTCACATCACCCGGAAACGGTCCTGCCGCGCGCGCCGTGTCACCTCCAGGCAACTCGACCTTGACCACATCGGCGCCATAATCGGCGAACAGTCTGGCGCAGAATGGCGCAGAAACCATCTGTCCGAAATCGATGACCTTGATTCCCGCCAGTGCTCCGGCACTCACCCGCGTGCCCTCTTCACTGCCTGCTCCTGTTGCGCACTCCCCAAGACGCCATCTCCACCAGCTATGCCGACAAGGGGTCTTCGATCGTGGGACCGGTGCCGTCGAGCACCTCGGCCGCGATCAGCTGTTCGAGGTAGCGCGAATCCCACCAGTTCAGCTGCAACTGCTTGGCGCGGCGAAAGAACAACTGGATATCGTATTCCAGCGTGAAGCCATAGCCTCCGTGAATCTGCTCGCAGGTCGCCGTGACATCACGGAACGAGTTGCAGGCAAAAAGCTTCGCCATCGGTGACAGGCGTGCGATCGACCTGCCCTGGGTCTGGGCCCAGGCGGCTTCGAGGACCAGGGTCTTGGCTCCCTCGAGCACCGCAACCGCATCGGCCATGTAGTGCGCCAGCGACTGGAACGAGCCGATCGGTTTGTCGAACTGTACCCGACCCTTGGAGTACTCGACCGTGATCTCCAGCGCGCGGGCGGCGCCGCCTGCAGCCTGCGCCGCGAGCAGGATGAGGCCCTCGTACATGCAGGCCTCCCAGGTTTTCCACCCGCTCCCGGACGCACCCAGACGGTTTGCCGCGGGGACCTCGACATTGTCGAAATGAACCTGGTACTGGGTGTCAGAGGCCATCGAGAGCTGCTGCTCCAGCCTGAGTCCGGGCGCGGTGGTATCGACCAGCAGCAGGTCGATCGCCTCTGGCGCATCACCGGTGCGCGCCAGCACCAGCAGCTTCTGCGCGGCCTTGGCATGGAACACATGTCGCTTCACACCGCTCAGGCGATAGCCATCCGCCGTGCCCTGTGCGCGCAACTGCACACCCTCGGCACCAAAGCCGTTGTCGGGTTCCAGCCATGCCGGCGTGACGATGAGATCACCGCTTCCGATCGGACGCAACAAGGCCTCCTTCTGCGCGCTGCTGCCGGCCTTTTCGATGGCGAGTGCGCTCATCACCGAGCTCACGAAATACGGCCCCGGTGCCAGCGCACGACCGAGCTCCTCGAAGATCACCGCCCGGTCGAGCATGTTCAATCCGATGCCGCCATAGCTTTCGGGCAGCATCATGCCGAGCAGACCGGTTTCCTTCATCTGCGCCCACAACGCGGCGGGTACGCCGATCGGATCGTTCTCCAGATCACGCACGATGCGCGTGGTGCTGTGCTCCTCGCACAGATTGCGCACCATGTCGCGCAGAAGCACCTGCTCTTCGCTGAAATTCAAATCCATCGTCTGAATCCTCTCTGGTTCATCTGCAACCGTTCATCGTGAAACTTTCAGGGCTTCCAGTGCTCGTTCTTGCGTTGCCACGGGTTGTCCGCGGCATCCCGGGGTATCGCGACCCGCGCCTGGCACGAGGTCGCGACCTTGCCCTCGACGCTGATCGCAAGATCCAGGTCGAGCCAGCAGCAACCGGCCTCATCCACATCGATGCGGCTCACCCGCCCCGAGAACACCATCTCATCACCCGGAAAAACCGGTTGGTTCATGCGGAACTTCATCCGCCCGAGCCGCCCTTTCGGACCCGTCCAGTCGGTCACATAGCGTTCGAACCACGCCGCGTTGTTCGGCGTGTTGATGAAGATGTCCTTGACCCCGTTGCGGTTGATCGCGAATTCCCGGTCATGGTGCATCGGTCGCCAGTCGCGGCTCGCGAGCGCGCCGAGCACGACCGTGGTCGCGGTGACCGGATGCTTCAGCAGCGGCAGTTCCTGGCCCTCGCGGAGCTGCTCCATGGTGAGACTGCCGATTGTGGTCGCGCTCATCACGCTGATCTCCGGTAGCCGAGACAGGTATAGGTTTCGCGCCCCACGAACTCATCGTCCTGGTTGAAGCTCTCCACGTCGATCACCCAGAATCGGCCACGCCCGACCTTGGTGTCTTTCATCTCGCTGATCGAACGCACGATCTGGTGTGTGCGCAGCCGGTCACCCGGGCGCACCGGGACCCCGAAAACCGCCTCATTGCCGGAGATGATGGCCTCCGGCAGGCCCAGCAGTTCCTTCAGGTCGAAATGCGTGCGCAGCGCCTTCTGCTCGCCGCTCGCACCCGGCGCCCAGTAATGCGGGCGAAACCACACCGACATCATCGTTGGTGGCGTGATCCAGCCCTGGGTGATCTCCTGCGCCACCCCTTCGTCCCAGAACAGCGGATTGCCGTTCTGCACGGCGGCACAGGTGTTGTATACGTAGCCCATCTCGATGGCGAAGCTCGACTCCTCCGGGTATTGCACGACGCCGATCAGCGCCTGGACGATAGCGGGAATTTCCGGGCTGCCTTCAGTCATCGTCACCGACCCCCCTCGAATGATCCATCGCGCACACCTATTCCACCACGCCGGCGGTGCGCAGCGCGGCAATTTCCGCGGCGCTGAATCCCGCCGCGCCAAATACCGCATCGGTGTCAGTGCGGCCCGCGGGTCGCACCTCGTGCGCCGCGCACTCGCGTTCATTGCCCGCCAGCACCGGTGCGAGCTGGCGGAATTCACCATGCTCCGGATGATGCGCCGCCATGAATGTGCGGCGCGCCTGGAAATGTTCGTTCGCCACGATCTCCGGAATGCCGAGCACCGGCGTCACGCAGGTGTTTGCGCCCGCCAGCAGTGCCGTCCACTCATCACGATCGCGACCCAGAAAGGCCTCGCTCAAGGCGGCCTTGATCTCGCGCTGACGCGCGGTGTCGTATTGCAGCGGGGCGTACTGATCCAGTTCCAGCAGACGACACAGGTTGGCGAAGAAGCGCGTCTCGATCGCACCGACTGCGAGCGCCTTGCCGTCACGCGTCGCGTACACTCCGTAGCAGGCGTACTTGCCGGTGAGCAGCGCGGATTCAGGCGCGGTATCGACCCCGGTCGCGAGGTACTCGTCAATATAGAGCGACATCAGATTCAATACGCCATCGGTGATCGCGACATCGAGGTAGCAGCCCTCGCCGCGCCGCGGCAGCTGCACCAGCGCCGCCATGATCGACATGGCCGCCTGCATGCCGCCACCGGCGCTGTCGGCTACCGTGGCGCCGGGAATCGCCGGCCGACCGGCCGCATCGCGACCGCTGCAGGCGAGAAAACCGCCCATCGCCAGGTAGTTGATGTCGTGCCCGGCCCATTGCGCGCAGGGACCGTCCTGCCCATAGCCGCTGGTCGAGCAGTAAACAATGCGCGGATTGTGCGCCTTGATCTGCTCGTAACCGACCCCGATGCGTTGCGCCACGCCGGGCCGGAAACTCTCGATCATCACATCCACGCTGCGTGCCAGGCGGTAGATCGCCTCCTTGCCCGCGGCAGACTCGAGATCGACGCGAATCCGCTTCGTGCCGCGCCCCGCGCCATAGGCGTGATACACCGGCTCGGTCTGCTTCGCGCCCTTGCTCGCAACCGGTGCCACCTTGATGACTTCCATGCCGTAGTCCGCGAGTATCCGCGAGGCACGCGCGGCCGGGCCCACGCTGGCCAGGTCGAGCACCTTGAATCCCTGCAGCAATGACATCGCGGCCGTTCCGGCTCAGAAGTTCTTCGGCAGGCCGAGATGGCGCCGGGAGATGATGTTCTTCTGCACCTCGGAGCTGCCACCACCGATCGTGTCGATCACGGTGTAGGTGTAGCAGCGCTCCGGGCGCCCGCGCAGCGGCGCATCCTCGGTGCCGAGCGCGAGTTGCGCGCCCGCCCCGACGATGTCCATCGTGGCGTTGGCGACGCGCAGCGACAACTCGGTGGTATAGAGCTTGTAGCACGAGGCCTCGATGGTCGGCGTCTTGCCGCCCTGCATCGCCGCAGTGATGAATTTCACGCCGAGCAGCCGCCCGACCTCGCACTCCGTGGCCAGCTGCGCAACACGCTGGCGGATCACCGGGTCCTCGCGCAGCGGCTTGCCGTCGCGGGTCGCGGTTTTCACATAATCACACAGCAGTTGTACACGCGCGCGAATCGGCGAGAAGGTGAACAGCGTGAAACGCTCGACGTCGAGCGCCTCGGCGATGTACTGGAATCCCTTGTTCAGTTCGCCCACGCGGTATTCGTCCGGCACGTCGACGTTGTCGAAAAACACGCCGTTGGTGCGCTCACCGCCCATCGTGTACATCGCGTGCACGGTGAGACCCGGGTGATTCATGGGTATCAGGAACAACGTGATCCCGTCGTGCTTGGGGCGGCTGGTGTCGGTGCGCGCGCCCACCCAGTACCAGTCGGCGAAATGCGCCGAGGTGGTGAAGATCTTCTGGCCGTTCAGCACCCAGCCATCGCCCTTGCGCTCGGCCTTCAACCGCATCGCCGCGGCATCGGAACCCGCGCCCGGTTCGGAGTAGCCGACCGCGAACTCGATCTCCGCGTTGAGGATCTTGGGCAGGAACTCCTTCTTGAGCTTTTCCGAGCCGACATTGATCAGGGTCTTGCCAACGATGCCCACGCCCTTGCCGATGCCCGGTGCACCGACCGCGGAGAGCTTTTCATTGAGCAGGTATTCGTAGATACCGCTGCCGTCCTGCCCGCCATGCTCTTTCGGCCAGGTGATCCCCAGCCAGCCGCGCTCGGATACCTTCTTCATGAAGGCCCGGCGCTCCGGCGTGTCGCACACCTGCGCCATGTTCTCGCGGCTCGGGTCCATCACATCGGGCGATTCGTTCTCTTTCAGAAACGCATCGACCTGGCGGATGAACTCACGCTCTTCTGCGGAAAATTCGAAGTCCATAGTTGACGCCTCGACTGGATCAATTTCATGCCATATCCGGATTCTAGCGAGGCTGTCGTCGCGCACACGCGCAACGACAGCCCCTTATCGGCCAAATCGATATCAGAACCGGACAGCGCTATTTCGCCGCGTTGCCCAGCGCCCCCGACTCGCGGATTGCCGCGGCGCGCGCTTCGTCGCAGCCCAGCACGTCGCGCAACACCTCATCGGTATGCTCGCCCACGGTCGGTGCACGCCCGGGTGCGGCGAGTTGCTCATCGATGAAATGCACCGGGAATGACAGCATGTCGGCGCCGTGGGTCTCATGCGGCAGCAGGCTGAAACGTGCCGCGAACTGCGGATCGTTCACGATGTTCTGCGGGGTGTTCACCGGCGCGATCGGGGTGTTCACGCGGGCGCTGAACTCGATCCACTCGCGCGAGGAGCGGGTCTTGAAGATCGTGCGCAATTCAGCCTGCAGGTCCCGGTTGCCGCGCGCATGGTCGGCGTAGCGCGCACCCGGCCACTTCTCGAACAGGTCCATGCGCTCCACGCCGGCACAGAAGTTCTTCCAGAACGCCTGTTCGGACGCCATGAACAGCACATGGCCATCACTGGATTCGTAGATCTGGTAGCGCACCCCTTCCTTCATGCCGGCGGTCGCCACGGGTCGACGCACATAAGCGTCGGCCTTGTTGCCGGTCACGACGCTCTCGGGTCGCGCGTAGGCCAGGTGGCTTTCGCAGCGGTACCAGTCGAAATAGGCGGCGGCATCGCTCTGACCAAGCTCCATCATGCAGCCATTGCCGGTCGCGCGCGCGCGCAGCACGCCGGCCAGCACCGCGAGCCCGCCAAACAGCGGCGCGGCGTTGATGCCGATCGAGACATGCTCGGGAATGTAGCAGAAGCCTTCCTCGTCATAAGCCGGTGTCACCGCCCCGGACCAGGTGTCATAGGCAATGCCGTGCGAGGGCATGTCCTTGTAGGGGCCGGTCATGCCATAGCCCGAGACGGTACAGAACACGATCGCGGGGTTTGCCGCGCGCAGATTCTGGTAGCCGAGGCCCAGTTTCTCGAGCACACCGGGGCGCATCGCCTCGATCACCACGTCGGCATCGCGCACCAGTTCCAGGTACAGCTCGCGGCCCGCCGCGGTTTTCAGATCGAGCGTGATGCTCTTCTTGCCGCGGTTCAGGTGGTAGTGCATCAGCGAGACGCCCTCGATGACCGGCCAGGTCATCTCGCGGATGTAATCACCCTCGGGGGACTCCACCTTGATCACGGTAGCGCCCAGATCGGCCAGCGAGGTGGTGATCGCGGCCGCGCCAAGCAGCGAGCTCTCGATGATGCGCAGCCCCGCGAGCGGCATGTGTGCGGAATCCATTGAACCTCCTCCCTTGTGCAATTTCGGTGGGTGTATGCCACGCCATCTATGGGAACATACGCGAGCCGCGCTACGCAATCAGGTCCTCGGCAATGCGCCTGCGGCCAAAGCTGTATCTGTTCGGGCCAACGCCGCGCCGCATGCAAACCAGCATGCGAGCGGAGGGTAGCGTCCGCGCACTCGCCGCGCGGTCTGCTACTCCTGCAATTCCCTGATCACCCGGGCGAGGGCCGGATCATCCGCGGCATCGAGCGGCAGTGGCAGACAGATGCCGCTGGCCAGCCCGTCGAATCGTTCCCGCAACACCCGTGCGAGATCGTCCCAGCCCGCCGTCGGTACCAGTACGTCCAGCATCTCGTCGTGGATCTGCGCTGAAAGCAGGTTCCGGCGATTTTCCCGTACCAGCTGACGCAGACGCTCGCCCGTTTCCCGCCAGCCGAAGAGTTCCAGCGTTGGCCAGTATTGCGGTGTAAAGAGGTTGATTGCGAGCTGCTCGCGACACTTTCCGGGCGTTCGCGGATTTCCCCCGCCGTTCGTCCCGTCGCGTACAGTGGTGCGACGACGAGTTCCGCACTCGCGCCCGCTCGCTGCGCGCGGCGCGCGCCTTGCGCGATGCGCCCGAGCATGACTTCCCGGATGTAGCGTGCCGCGGTGTTCGTCGGATGGGTAAGCACACCCCGTGTGCATTCGCCTGCCAGCGTGCTCATTTGCGGGCCAATGGCCCCGAGATGGATGGGAATATCGGGGTGTGCGATGGGTGCGGGCCGTGTCCACCCGTTCTGCCGGGCGAAACGATAGTGCTACCCCTCGTAACACAGCGGAACATCATCCTGCCAGGAGGCAAAGATCGCCCGCAATGAGCCGATGTATTCCCGCATGCGCGGCGCCGGCTGCCATGGAACGCTGAATCTGCCGACCAGCATCGGTGGCACCAGCGAACTCAGGCCAAGACGGAAACGTCCTGCGGAAATTGCCGCCAGGTTCCAGGAGGCGACGGCGGTGACCATGGGGCTGCGCGCGAAACACACCAGCCCGCTGGTGGCCACCGCGACACGTCCCGTCGCCTGGATCGCCGCCTGTGCCCCGAGCAACGCGTCAAAGGCCACATCGGGCAGCGTCACCACATCACAGCCGAGGGCTTCGGCGCGGCGGGCATGCTCGCCGATGGCGCCGAGCGGCAGGTTCATGTCCAGCGTCAGCCATATCCGGAACATTGGCAGGGATCCTGCGTCGCGGCAGGCGAATTCTCAAGCGCCGGTTCGTACCGGCAGCGGCAGACCATGCATCCCGGCGCTGGCCTCGCCCATCAGTCGCACCACTTCGTCACGCGGCATTTGGCTCAGGCGCGCGGCGGTCGCACGATTTTTCTCGCCCGCGATCCAGATCGGACCCTGGCCCAGATGCTCGAGTGCTTCACCCACGACCTCGTCCGGTGTCATCGGCACGATGTTCAGCTTGCGCATCGCGACATCGGCGTCGGCCCGGTCGAATCTCACCGTCGAGCGTTCCATCGCGGGTGTCGCGGTCGCGCCTGCCAGCAAGCCCAGCACGTCGACGCCGAAGGCACCGAACTCCCACCACAACGCCTCCGCCAGCGCCCGATCGAACGCCTTGGTGGCCGCATACGCGGCCACATATCCTCCGCCGCCAAGCGCCGACATGGACGACATGAGGATGATGCCGCCACGTCCGCGGTCACGCATGCGTGAACCCAGGCTGTGCACCAGGATCAACGGGCCCATGCAGTTCAGACGCACCAGTCCAAGCGCATTCCGCAGGGGGTTGTCGATCAGGAACCCGGCCCCGTGGGTTGCGCCGGCGTTGTAGACCAGCAGGCCGACC